>JBHHYS010000006.1:0-48812 GCA_046757645.1 Terriglobia bacterium
GTTCATTAATTTCTCGGCCTCCGAAATCAAATACCAAGGTACGTCATGAACCAGATTTTCTTTCAAGCAAACGATTTGCGTACTTTTACCGCAATCTTGGTCGTATTCCTTTGCCCGCGCAACTGCCAGAATCGCAAGGAATGCAGCAGTCTCAGTATCTGTACAAAGATACCTTGATTGCAGCGCCATTTTTGCAAAAGGACTACCAGTACCAACCGCCTCTAACCCGATGCCCCGCTTAAGAACAGTAGCGTCAGTCGTCCAGAGGGAAAAGTTACCCTCTATTTGCGCAGCAGCGATAAGACGAAAATCTCTCCCCTCATAAATATGGGGAGGGAGAGGTGCAATGTGTGTCAGGTAGAAATCTCTAACACACTCTGCAAGATTAGATTCAAGCGCGTTTATTTGAGTATACTGATTGGCGTGAAATAGTTTGATGATTTTATCACCTATTGCATCCAAATGTACGGCTGGCCCAGCACCCGTAATTCCGATAGCTGATTTCACCTTAGCCTGAATATTCATATGAGTCATTGCGGTATTAATCTTGAGAGAAAATCCCTTGAAATATCCTTCCGTTTCTTGGCTGTCCGCAGCCAAAACAATCCCATCCGTAGCCAGCATTCCAAGCGCAATGGTCATGCGCTTCCTCACAGGAAGCCGCTTTGGTTTCGGTACAAACTTCAGTCGCGGCTTCGGAAGTGGCCTAATCATTGGCCACCCCCGAAACTTTTGTCAAGGGAATAATCCCGTTCCGCAAAAAACCGCGCGAGGCGTCGTCAGGGCACGGCTTTAGCCGTGCCGAACAAGTGGCAAAAAAATAGGGCTTTAGCCCCTGAGGTAAAAAAACCGGCGAGGAATGCAGGCTCCCACCTTCCCCAAGCCTACGGCGGGCAAGCCACCAAAAACGCATTCCTTACCGCTACCCGGCCCCAGGTAGGAGCCTCCGGGCTCGGTGCGTGTCCCGATGATTTTTCTAGGAGTCCGGAAGTGGTGCGCAGTTCACCCCGCCCTGCGGGGCACCCGCCTTTCCCGCCGTTGACAACCCTGGCGGGAGGGCAGTACGCTACTTACAAGAGCGTTTATGGACATCTTCGAAGAAATCCTCCGCCTCCGGCAACAGGGGCGCAAGGCGGCCCTGGCCACCATCGTTCACACCCGCGGCTCCATCCCCAGCTTCCAAAGCTCCAAGATGCTGGTGCGCGACGACGGCTCCATTGCCGGCACGGTGGGCGGCGGCTGCGTGGAAGCGGAAGTGTGGGCGGCGGCCCGCGAAGTGATGGAAGAGGAAAAGCCCCGCAAGCTCACCTTTAACCTCAACGCCGACCCCCGCTATGACGTCGGCCTCACCTGCGGCGGCACCCTGGAAATCTTCATCGAGCCCGTGCTCGCCCAGCCCGTCGGTTACATCTGCGGCGCCGGCCACGTGGGCCAGGCGGTAGCGAAAATCGCCTCGCTGGCGGGCTTTTCCACCATCATCGTGGACGACCGCGCCCAGTTCGCCAACCGCGAGCGCTTCCCCGAGGCCTCGGCCATCTACGCCGACGACTACGAGAAGATCTTCCCCCAGCTCGACCCGAACGAGTTCTCCTACATCGTCATCGCCACCCGCGGCCACAAGGACGACATGCGCGTGCTGCGCTGGGCCGCGGGCACCCGCGCCCGCTACGTCGGCTTGATCGGCAGCAAGCGAAAAGTGATGGAGATCTACAAAGTTCTTGAGAGCGAGGGCATTCCGCGCGAACGCCTGGAGGGCCTCCACGCCCCCATCGGGCTCGAAATCGGCGCCTTGGCCCCGGAGGAGATCGCCGTCAGCATCGTCGCCGAAATGATCGCCGTCCGCCGCCACGCCCCCTTGCCCAACCCCAAAGCCCTGGGCCGTGCCGCGGCCGAGTCCCCTCTCAAAACAAGTTCCTGATCCGCGCCATCCCGGAAAGTCGCCGACGTTTCTGCCTACGAACAGGGAGGGATAAAGTGCAGTCGATCGAAAAGGTGAATCTGGCCGACAAGTTCTCCCGCTTCCAGGACTGCTGGAGCCCGAAAATTGCGGGTGAGCTGAACGATTCCTACGTCAAACTCGTAAAGCTCAAAGGGGAATTTGTCTGGCACCATCACCAAGCCGAGGACGAGCTCTTTCTCGTGGCGAAAGGGAGACTGCTCATCAAGCTCCGCGACCACGACCTCTGGCTGAACGAAGGCGAGTTCGTGATTATTCCCCGCGGGGTTGAACATCTGCCCGTCGCCGAAGAAGAAGCGCACGTACTGCTGCTTGAGCCCAAATCCACTCTGAACACCGGCAACGTGCAGAACGAACGCACGCGCGCGGACTTGGAGCGGATTTGAAGCACTTCGAAAAAAACTACTTCAGGAGAGAGCGATGGCAGACAAAGTGAAAGCAGTCCCCAAGGGGTTCGGCACCGTGAACGCCTACCTAGCGGTCGGCGGCGGCGCCCGGGCCCTCGACTTCTACCGCAAAGCCTTCAACGCCAAAGAAATCTCCCGCATGATGTACCCGGATGGGCAGCGGCTGGCCCACGCCGAAATCAAGATCGGCAAGACCATGGTCATGCTCTCCGACGAGGCCCCCGAGCACGGCGTCCGCTCTCCCAAGTCCATCGGCGGCACCGGCGTCCGCCTCGTCCTCTACGTCCGCAACTGCGACCGCGTCTACAAGCGCGCCCTCAAGGCCGGCGCCACCTCCGTCATGGAGCCGGTGGATATGTTCTGGGGCGACCGCTGGTCGGAAGTCACCGACCCCTTCGGCCACCGCTGGCCAATCGCCACCCACAAGGAAGACCTGACCGCCGAAGAGATCGGAAAACGCGCGGAGGCGTTCTTCGCCAACATGGCGGCCCCGGAGCAAAAGAAGTAGGGCATCCAGCGACCCCTCCGGACGAGGGGCTTCGCACCCGCGCCGGGGAATGAGGAGGGCCCCCGTAGAAGGTTCTTGGCCAGGGGCCCGCGCGCCACGGCGCGCCGGGCACTGGTCACAGGTCGCTGAACATGGAACGCATCGCTGGCATCATCCTGGCCGCGGGTGAGTCCACCCGCATGGGCGAAGACAAGGCCTTGCTACCCTGCCCCGCCACCCCGCTCAGCGGGGCACGTCCCCAGGCGGGAGGACTGAGCCCTCCCGAAGGCTGGGCGGGAAAGACTTTCCTTGAACATCTCCTGGTGGCACTGAAAAATACCCCTGTCGGCCTGGTGCGGGTGGTGCTGGGCGCGAACGCCGCGGCGGTGCAGAAGAAAATTCCCTTTCGCCCGCCGGAAGTAGTGGTCAACCCCGAGTGGCACAAAGGCCAGCTTTCCTCCCTGATCGCCGCGCTCGACACCCTCCCCCGGGGGATGGTGGACGCGGCGGTGGTCTGCCTGGTTGATCATCCCTGCGTCTCCCGCCGGCTCATCCAGACGCTCATCGAAAAGTTCCAGCAGAGCGGGAAGTTGATCGGGGTTCCCACCTACCGGGGACGCCGCGGCCACCCGGTGGTCTTTTCCGCCGCCCTGTTCGACGATTTGCGCGCCGCCCCGCTCGCGGTCGGCGCCCGCCAGGTTGTGCGCCAGCACCCCGGTGATATACTGGAAGTGGCGACCGAGGAAGAGGGCGTGGTGCTCAACATCAATGACCGCAACGCCTACGAAAAGATTTTTCCGCCGCCCCCGCCCCACTAGCATAAATTGCTCAGCCCAGCGGCTCGCCCTGAGCGAAGTCGAAGGGCCCCGGCCGCGGAGCAACAGAAAATCAATGCCCTGGCTGAAAGAGATACTGCTGGCGGTGCCGCGCGTGGCGCTGCTCATCCCCAAGCTCGCCGCCGACGAGCGCGTCCCCCTGCGCACCAAGCTGGCGCTCGCCGGCCTGGGGCTCTATCTGGCTTCGCCCTGGGACCTCATCCCGGACTTCATCCCCGTGCTGGGGCAGCTCGACGACGCCACCGCCGTCCTGCTCTTCATCGACGGCGTACTGAACGAGGTGGACGACGACGTGCTGCTCGACCACTGGACCGGCGAGGTCGAAACCCTGCGCCGGCTGCAACACTTGGCGCGCCTGCTCTCGGCGTGGGTGCCTCGGCGGCTCAAGCAGTTCCTGTTTGCGCGTGCCGTGACTGCGGCCGAAAAGCGCTTGCGCGCCCCCGCCACCACTCGGAGCTAGCCGGCGGGCCGGGCGCGACCTGCTCAGGGCCCCTACGGGCGTAACCAGTGCCCGACAAAGCCCGGGCTTTAGCCCCGGAGGCTTGCTTGCCACTCAGGCAGCGGAAGGCCTTGCGCTCGCCCGCTCTTAGTCGCACAATACCACCCTCGCCGAGGCAGACATCGGCACGCACCTGCGGTTTCTCGCCGAAGGGGGAGAGTTCAGGAAATGGTCCCCAAAAAAGAGGGCGTCAAACGCTTCCTGGTCACGGTGGTGGGAACCGACCACTGGAACCCGGAGGTTCGGGGCTGGATCGAGCGCCCCGCCGGCACCACCGCCGACCAGGTGCTGGCCGAGTACCGGAAGAAGTATCCCCCACCCTTCCAGGTGGTGGTCATGCCCGAACGCCCGAAGACCTCCCCCATGGGCTAACTCAGTTCAGGCGCCGTTCGTCAGGGCACGCCTTCTCGGAGTCCCGATGCTCCGGGACGGAGACCCCGCGCTTTTTCTTGCGGGGAGGCGTGCCGAATCAGCCGGCCTCAAACAAAACCCGGCTTTACCCCCTGAGGCTGCTTGTGCAGAGTCGCAGCGGCCCGTGCCGCTGCGCCGAGGATTTACACAAACCCAGGGGCTTCCCGCCAAGGCGGGATCTCCGCTCCACCGTGACCGTGCTCGACGCGTGGTCACGACGTCGCTGCGAAAAGCCCCCATTCTTACTGCCTTCTGTTCGGCACGGCTAAAGCCATGCCCTGACGATGTGTGCCCTTCTCTACCCCTTGAATAGGCCGATGCACACGCCCTCTGGGTCGCGGAAGAGAGCCCAAGTCCCGATGCCCGGGATGGAAGTGGGCGGGACGACTGTTTTGCCGCCGAGCTGCTCCCCCTTGTCCAGGTAGGCTTGCACATCGTCCACCTGCACGTAGAAGGTCAGCCGCTGCGGCAGATCGCCCTTTTCGGGTTTGAAGATACCCCCGTTGATTCCTCCTTGCCCGCCGGTCTCCACCAGCCCGTAGTTGATCGGGTTGTTCGTGTTGATCGTCCAATCGAACAATTGGCTGTAAAAATCCTGCAACTTCTTGGCGTCCTTGGCCCAGATTTCCCAGTGCACTACAGACTTACCCACGATGCTTCTCCTTTCCCGGTTGAGGTTGCTGACCCAAAAAAACCACGGAGTTTCGGCGAATGGAGCATTCACCTACAAGCGCTCGAGCAGGGCCTCGAAGCGGGGATGGCGGCGCAGGGCGTCGAGGTCGGGGTCATTCTCAATCCACTCCTTCTGCCCCATCCCCGAGGTGATCGACTTTTCCAGGCAATCGATGGCCTCTTCCGTCTCCCCCAAAAGCGAATACACGCAGGCGATATTGTAAAGAAGGCCAGAGTCTTCCGGGTCCATCGCCAGCGCCCGCCTGGCCCATTCTGAACTCCGCCCCCGCTCGCCCAACTGACACAGAGCACCAGCGCCCAGGTAGAGGGCGCGGGCATCGTCCGGGTGCAGTTCCATGTACTCTTCCGCCACCTGCAATCCTCGACGGTACGCCCCCTCGGCCTCCGCTTTGCGACCCAGTCCGCTGTAAACCATACCGAGCAACAAGGGTGCCTGGTAGTCCTCCGGGTTCACCCGGCACGCCTGCTCAAACAACCGCGCCGCCTCCCCCAGCTTCCCCTCCGCAAAGCGGGCCCGGGCGTAGAAGTAGTAGGCTTCGAAGAGTTTTGGGTTCAGCCGGATGGCGGTCTCGAATTCTTTGCGCGCCTCGTCGTATTGCTTGATCAACGACACCGCCAGCCCCCGCGAGGCATGCGCCTCCGCCAGCTCGGGATCAAGCTCCAGCGCTTTGCGGCTGGCCGCATCTGCCTCTTTCAGGTTGGCCTCAATCGACTCCCAGTACATGTAGAGGAAAGAGCAGCAATCGGCCACGCCGGCGTAGGCGAGCGCGTAGCCGGGATCAATCACGATGGCGCGGGCGAACATCTGCCGGGCGAAGTCGAAGCCTTTTTTCCGCATTTGGTGGAAGAACTGGCGTCCGCGCAGATAGTAGTCGTACGCCTGCACATCCGCGGTGGGCACTTTCTCGATGGCGCGCTTCTCTTTCTCGGTGAGCATCACCCGCAGCGCCCGGGCAATGTTCTGCGCAATCTCGTCCTGGATGGCGAAAACGTCTTCCAGTTGGCGGTCGTAGCGTTCCGCCCAGACGGAGTGGCCGGTGCGCGTCTCCACCAGTTGCGCGGTGATGCGCAGGCGATTGCCCGCCCGGCGCAGGCTGCCGCCCACCACATAGGCGGCGTTTAACTGCTGGCCAATCTGGGGGGCGGTCACGGGCTTATCGCGGTAAGCGAGCACCGCCGAGCGGGGGAACACCCGCAGCTCTTTGATCTTCGACAACTCCACGATGATGTCTTCGGTGATGCCGTCACGGAAGTATTCGTCCTCCTTGGCCCCGCTCAGGTTCTCGAAATAAAGCACCGCCAGGGATTTCTCCGGCCGCGTCGCCGGGACCGCGGCCCGCCGCAACGCCTCCAGCACCTGGGCCATCGACCGGTAGCGCTTCGCCGGGTCTTTCTCCAGACACCGCTCCACCAGCTGTTCCCATTCCGGGGAAATATCCGGAACCAAGCCGCGCAGGGGCCTGGGCGGCTCGCGCAGGATGGCGTGCAGAACGTCAATCGAGGTCTCGCCCCAAAAGGGCAGCCGCCCGGCCAAACACTCGTAGAGCATCACCCCGAAGGAAAAGATGTCGCTGCGGGCGTCGGTGGGCTCCCCGCGCAATTGTTCGGGCGACATATAGGGCACCGTGCCCCCGGTGCTCCACTGCGTGGCCGTGCGGCTGATAAAGTTCTCTTCCGTTTCTCCCTTCTGGCGCTCCCGCCCGGTGAACACCGCCAGCCCGAAGTCCAGGACCTTCACCCGCCCTTTGGTGTCCAGCATGATGTTGCCCGGTTTGATGTCGCGGTGCAGCACCCCGGCCTGATGGGCCTCGTTCAAGCCTTCGGCGATCTGCCGCGCCACCTGCAGCAACTGCGGGGCCGGCAGCGCCCCGCGCAGCAGCACCTCTTTCAGGCTTTCGCCGCTCACCAGCTCCATGGCGATGAAAGGGGTGCCCTCGGCTTCGCCCACCTCGTAAATTGTAGCGATGTTGGGGTGGTTGAGGCGGGAGGCGGCTCGCGCTTCCTTCACCAGCCGCTGCCGGGCCTCGGCGTCCGCCGCCAGCTCGGTGGGCAGAAACTTCAGCGCCACCGCGCGCTGCAGCTTTGTATCCTCAGCCCGATAGACGGCTCCCATACCGCCTTCGCCCAGCTTGGCGGCGATATGATAGTGGGAGATCGTCTGCCCGACCATCACAAGGAACCCGGCTCCAGGAGTGCGCCGCAGAGTTTACGCCGAAATCCCCTGCCCGTTCAAGCCGTTTGCTCCGAAGATCTGTTCGCTTTAGCGGAGTTCGCCCCGCAGGGTGCGCAGGGCGTCCACAGCGAGTTGGGCGGCGTGGCGGCTGCCCGGCGGCAGCCCGCCCAGCCCCACGACACTCGCTCAGCCCGGTGGCCCCAGCCACCGGGTCCCCCCGGCAGAGGTCAAGCCACTGCCCTACCCAACCAGCGGGCGACTACCTCTCCCGTGGCGGAACCCACCCGGCTGAAGGCGTGAGCCGCGAGCTCAACGGGCTTTCCTTACTTCGGCGAGCAGGGCGCGCAGGGCGTCGACGGCGAGCTGGGCGGCGTGGCGGCTGGCCGGCGGCAGCCCGCCCAGTGCCTCAGAGATTTTCTTATCGGTGATCGCCCCGAGTGCTTCCAGCCGGCGGGCCTGCATCCTCTCAGTGAGCAGCGAGCCGCAGGCGATGGCAGGAACGCAGCCTGAAGTTTTGAAGCGGACTTCGACCACGGTGCCGTTTTCCACCCGCGCCGCCAGTTGCATGATGTCGCCGCAGACGGGGTTGGTCACTTCGACCCGAGCGCTGGCATCGGGCAGCTCGCCCGCGTTGCGGGGATTCTGGAAGTGGTCCAGCACCTCTGCGCTGTACATTCCCACTCTCACCGTCCAGGGTGCCGCCCTCGTCGCAGCACCCGGTAGGCTGCGCCGCCGCCCAGCTTGGCATTCTGAGCGGAGCGAAGAATCCCGATTGCATCGGGATGCTTCACTTTGTTCCCTCTGACATCCCCGCAGCCTCGCCCGGAGACTCTACAGCGCCGCTTCAACCCCGCCAGAACCCCATTGGGCGGCCCGCAGGCCCTCTGCCCGAAAAGCCTTTGCCCGGCCCGCTCGGCTGTGGTGTAATGGTTGCCTTTCAGGGCGTAGAATAGCAGACATGCAGATTCCGCGCACGGCGAAGGACTTCACGCCGTACCTCAAGACACTCTTCCGGCCGAAGAAGCTGGAGTCCATCTTTATTTTTGTCACCTCGCGCTGCAACTCGCTCTGCCGCACCTGCTTCTACTGGGACCAACTGAACAAGAACCAGGACCTGAGCTTCGACCAGATTCGCACGGTTTCCGAAACCGCCCCCGAGTTCGGCAAGCTCTGGGTCTCGGGCGGCGAGCCCACCATGCGTGACGACTTGGACGAAATCATCTGCACCTTCTACCGCAACAATCACATCCACACCCTCAACCTCCCCACCAACGGCTTGCTGGCCGACAACCTCGACCGCATCATCCACCGGGTGCTCAAGGATTGTCCCAACCTCACCATTGACCTGAACTTCTCCATCGACGGCCTGGCCAACACCCACGACACGATTCGCGGCGTCCCCAACAACTTCCAAAAAACTCTGGCCACCATGGAGCGGATGAAGCAGAAGTACGCTGGGGTGCGCCGCCTGCGGCGCAACGTGGTCACTGTCATCACCCGCGAGAACTACGACGAGCTGGTGCACCTGGGCCTGGCGATGCTCAAGCGCGACCTCTCCCACGGCCAGTACTTTGAAATCATCCGCGGCAACCCCATGGACCTCAGCCTGAAAAACATCACCCGGCAAGACCTGAAGGCGCTCCACCACAAGCTCTACGCCGTGCACGAGGCCCACGCCGAGCGGCTCTTCGCCCACGTGGTCCCCAAGTTTCGCTGGTTCCCGAAGATGTACTACCTGGGCACGCTCAAGCTCATCTTCGAGACCCACGAGCAGAACCTGGAGCGGCCCCGGAAGTGGGCTATGCCCTGCACCGCCGGCGTCACCAGCATCGTCATCGACCACAACGGCGACTTCCGCGCCTGCGAGCTGCGCCAGCCGCTCGGCCGCCTGCAAGACCACAACTTCAACCTCGCCGCGGCGCTGCACTCCGCGGCCATGCAGAAAGAGGTCAAGGCCATCCCGGAGGCCAATTGCTGGTGCACGCACTCCTGCTGGATTTCCGATTCGTTGAAGTTCAGCCCCAAGGTGCTGCTCTTCAAGATTCCCTGGTCGTGGCTGAAGACGCGCATCCGGCGGCTGCCGCAGTTGAGGCTCGAAGACATCGAACAGTTCCACGAGCCGCTCCCCGTCGAGTAGTCGGCTCTTGCCAGCCGCCCAGGGTCGTTGCCGCCAGCATAATTCTGAGCGAACTGAGATTCTTCGCCGTGCTCAGGATGACTGGCAAGGAGGTTTTTCGGCAACAAGCTGAGAGAAAGCTTCGATGAGCGACACGCGAGCCATCTTGAAGAACGTCGAGGCGCTGGCGGCCTCGCGCACCACCAACCCCATCTGGCTGAAAGAGATTTGCGCGCTGCTGGAGCGGGAACGCAAGCACTACCACTGGGTGGGCATTTATTTCCTCGAGGGCAATGAGCTAGTCCTGGGGCCCTACGTGGGCGCCCCCTCGCCGCACACCCGCATTCCCCTGGACAAAGGCATTTGCGGGGCCGCAGTGCGGGAAAAGCAAACCGTGGTCGTCCCCGACGTCAACGCCGACCCCCGCTACCTGGCTTGCAGCCTCGAGACCCGCTCGGAGATCGTGGTCCCCATCGAGGCCGGGGGGCGCATTCTGGGCGAGATTGACGTCGATTCGCATCAGCCCAACGCCTTCCAGGCGGAGGACCGCACCCTGCTCGAAGGGGTGGCGCAGCAATTGGCGCCGGTGCTGGCCCGTGAATCCGTGGCACGCAGTTGAAGCCGGCCGCGTGAGACTCGGCTCAGCCCGGTGGCCCCAGCCACCGGCTCCCAGCGGCATCACTCGACTTCGCTCGGGACAAGGGGGCGGCGGGGCAAAAAACTCTCTGGAAGAGTGGCGATGATTCCGAAAGGAGAACTCCCCGCGCCCGAGATCGGGCAGAACTGGATCAACTCCCCCGGGCTGACCTTGACCCAGCTCCGCGGCCGGGTGGGGCTGATTGATTTCTGGGACTACACCTGCGTCAACTGCCTGCGCACCCTGCCCTACCTCATCGAGTGGGACCAGCGCTACCGGGACAATGGCCTCACCGTCATCGGCGTGCACGCCCCGGAGTTCACCTTCGCGCGGCGGGCTCAACTCGTCGCGCAGGCGGTCAAGGAGCTCGGCATTGCCTACCCGGTGGTGCTTGACAACGACTACCAAATCTGGCGCGCCTTCGCCAACCGCTGCTGGCCCGCCAAGTACCTGATCGACAAAGATGGTTTCGTCCGTTTCTTTCACTTCGGCGAGGGCGCCTATCCCGAGACCGAGGCCGCCATCCAGGAGCTGCTGCGGGAGATCAATCCCCGGGTCAAGCTGCCGCCCTTGCTGCCTCCGCTGCGCGAGACCGACCGGCCCGGCACCGTCTGCTATCCCGCCACACCCGAACTCTACCTCGGCTACCACCGGGGCCGCGTCGGCAACGGCGAGGGCTTCCAGCGCGACACCGCCGCCGACTACAAACTGCCCCAGGACGTGCCCACGGATGTGTTCTCCCTCGAAGGGCGCTGGGCGGCGCGTCCGGAGTTTCTCGAGTCAGCCACAAAAGACGGCCAGAAGCCGGCGCGGCTCCTGCTGCCCTACCTGGCCAAAGAGATCAACCTGGTGATGGCGCCCGCCCGCGCCAACGAATTCACGGTGCAGGTGGGCCAGGAGGGAGCGCCGGTTCCGCCAGCCGATGCCGGCGAGGACATCGAGTTCACCCCGGGGGGCGAGAGCATCGTCCGGGTGCGCGAACCGAAGATGTACCGCTTGGTGGCGAACGCCGCCTTCGGCCCGCGCCGCTTGGAACTCGAGGTCCCCCACCCCGGCCTGGGACTCTACGCCTTCACCTTCGTCTCTTGCCCGGCCGATTCGACCCCGGCCGATGGTTTTGGCTCGGCTTGAGGTGGTGCCATGAAGAAAAACTTTCACTGGATCGCTCTTTTCCTTCTGCTCTTCCCTCTGGCCGGAACCCCGGGAGGCGCCACCAGCAAGGCCGAAAAGGATTCCGCCGACACCTTTACCGCGGAGATGCGCCGGCGGCGCATCGATCTTCTCCTCCCGCAGGCGCTGGCCCGGCACGGTTTCGATCTGTGGCTGGTCTTCACCCGGGAAAGCGCGCGCGACCCGATGGCGACCCACCTGGCGGGCGGCCAAGTGGTGGCGCGCAGCGCCTTTCTGTTTGCCCGCACCCCGAAGGGATTCCGCAAGACCGCCATCGTGGCCAGCTACGACGTAGCCCCGGTCGAGGAAAGCCGTATCTACGATGAGGTGATTGCCTACCGAGGCGAAGGCATCAAGCCGCACCTGAAAACCCGGGTGGCGGGGCTCGATCCCCAGCGCATCGGCATCAACATCTCCCGGGACATCCCCCTCGCCGACGGACTCACGGTGGGGATGCGCCAGTACCTGGAAGAGGCCCTGGGTGAGAGCTACGCGGCGCGCTTCGTCTCCGCTGAACCTCTGGTGGTCTCCTTCCGTGGCCGACGCCTGCCCGAAGAAGTGGCGATTCTCCGCGCGGCTGCCCTCTACACCGACAAAATCATCCGCGAGGCTCTCTCGAACAAAGTGATTGCTCCCGGACGCACCACCGAGCGTGACCTGGCCAATTACCTCCGCCGCCGGGCGGCCGAGTTCGGCGCCACCGTGCCCTTCGTCAGCGTGGTGGTCGGTCCCGTCCGCGGGCACGGCGGCCCCAGCGACCGCCTCATCCAGCCCGGCGAGTTGGTGCGGATTGACTTCGGCATCACCCACCGCGGCTACTCCACCGATCTGCAGCGCACCGCGTACGTGCTGCGGTCCGGGGAGAGCCAACCGCCGGCGGAAATCGAGCGGATGTGGACGACCTGCCGGCGGGCCACTGACGCCGCCATCCAGGCGATGAGGCCCGGAATCACCGGCAACGCCATTGACACCGTAGCCCGCCAGGTGCTCACCGACGCCGGTTACTCGGGCTACCCGCACGCCGCCGGCCACCCCATCGGCTTCGACGTTCACGACGTGGGCCCCATCCTGGGGCCGGACTGGCCCGAACGCTACGGCTCCACCGTGCACCTCAAGCTCGAAGCGGGCCAGACTTTTGCGGTCGAACCCATTCTCTACGCTGACTACCCAACCGCTGGCCGGGAGATCAACATCGGACTCGAAGAAGACGTGGTGGTGACCGCCAGCGGCACCGAGCCTCTCCACCCCCGCCAGGACAAACTGATTCTCATCCGCCCGCCCGAATAGGTTAGGATTAGCTGCAGTGGGGGAAAGCGCCACTGTTCCCGCAGTGCGGATGCCGGCCGCACACTTCTCGACACGCCCCGCGCTCATCGCGAGCGCCCACACACTGCGCTGCCTTGAACCGCCCGGGCGAGTCGCAGGCGAGCGGTAGCCGCCGGCATGCCACCCACCACTCCTCGCAAAAACCATCCCAAGACCATCTTCGGCTGGTGCATGTACGACTGGGCGAACTCGGCCTACATCACCACGGTGACCGTGGGCCTGCTGCCCATCTACTTCGCCAATGTGGTGGTGGGGCCCGAGGGGGCGCGGCTCGGCGGCACCGTCTACAGCGCCACCACCCTCTGGGGATTCATCATCGGGTTCGCGGCCTTCCTGACTTTCCTCTTCGCCCCGGTGCTGGGCGCCATCTCCGACTTTTCCGCCGCCAAGAAGCGCTTCCTGCTCTCCTTCGCCTACACCGGCTCGCTCTTCACCCTGCTGCTTTATTTCTGCCGCTCGGGCGACGTTTACCGGACGCTGGTCTTCTTCGTGGTGGCGCAGGTGGGCTTCATCGGGGCCAACGTTTTCTACGACGCCTTCCTGCCCCAAATTGCCAGCGACGACCAGATGGACTGGGTCTCCGGAAAGGGCTACTCCTACGGCTACGTGGGCGGCGGGTTGCAGTTCGCGGTGGCGCTCGGCCTGGTGGCCGGGCACGAAACCCTGGGCCTTTCGCAGGACTTGGCCGTGCGGATGGCAATCGTCATGGCAGGGCTGTGGTGGGCGGGCTTCACGCTTTTCACGCTCAAGTATCTCTCCGAAGCCCCACGGGTCGAGAGCCTGCCGGAGCGCTACCGCGGCTGGCCCCGCCCTTTGGCCTATGCCGCCATTGGCGTCTCGCGCACCCTGCGCACTACCCGGCGCGTCGGGCATTTCCGGCATCTGTTGCTCTTCTTGATCGCCTTCATGCTCTACAACGACGGCATCCAGACGGTCATCAACATGGCCACCATTTACGGCACCGAGGAACTGCAGCTCTCCACTCCAGCCTTGATGGGGACGCTGCTGATCATCCAGGCCATCGCCATCCTGGGTGCCCTCGGCTTCAGCCGCCTGGCCGGACGCATCGGAACCAAGCACGCGGTGATGGTGACGTTGGTGCTGTGGTCGGCGGTGGTCATATATGCCTACTTCATCCAGACCGCGACTGAATACTTTTTCCTGGGAGCGGTGGTGGGGATTGTCCTGGGAGGCTCACAAGCGCTCAGCCGCTCGTTTTTCGGCTCGATGATCCCCGAGGAAGCCAGCGCCGAGTTCTACGGCTTCTACTCCGTGTTCAACAAGTTCTCCGCCATCTGGGGGCCATTCGTCTTTGCCGTCATCCGCCAGTTCGCCGGCAGCGCCCGGCTCTCCATCGTCTCACTGGTCGTCTTCTTCCTTGCCGGGCTGGTGCTGCTCCACTTCGTGGACGAGAAAAAAGCCCGGCAAGCCAAACTCGCCGGGGCGTTTTAGCCAGCCGTGCCTCCCAGCCTCTCATCGCCCGGGCGGGCCCTTGCCACCCACGGGCGGAAGCCCGTGGCCTGAACGGGCGGGGCGGTTTCTGTCACCTCGTTCAGCCCGGCGGCTTGCCCTGAGCGAAGTCGAAGGGCTTCCGCCGCTGGAGGGAGAAACCTCAAAGGAAAACGGCGCCGCGAGGGCGCCGTTTTCTCACAGCCACCACGGAAAGGGCCTAGTTCTTCCAGTGGGCCTGGCGGCGCTCCGCGCAGGCGAGGCAAAAGCGCGTCCAGGGAAGCGCCTGCAACCGCCGCGCGGGAATGTTGGCACCGCAACCCGCGCACACTCCGTAGAGCTCCGTCTGGAAGCGACCCAAAGCCGCCTCGATCTCGCCCAGGAGCTGTTTTTCCCGCTCAAGGGTGTCCACAGCCAGATCCTGCTGCAACGTGCGGCTGGCCAACTCCAGCTCGTCTTCGGGCTCCAGTTCAGCCAGCACAACCTGGCGGTGGTCGCGCAGGCGACGCAGCAGGGCCGCGCGCTGGGAGCGCAGCATCCGCTCATAGCTCGAGCGCTTGCCCGCGGGGCGCTTGGTAGCTACCGCCATCCCGGCTCACCTCCCTTTGTCTGGAATCGTTCCAAATAATAGATGCCCGCCCATCCCCGCGGGTTGCCGCCCGGCCACCCCCGGCAGCTTGACTCGGGGCCGATCTTCGCCTAGGCTGTGCCCCCAAAACCCCGGGAAGGGCTTGATCGCTCGACACTTTCAGTGCAGGAGGAGGGTGCGATGGGAAGAATCAACTGGGCGCGGGTGATCCTGGGCGGGCTGCTAGCCGGTGTGGTCATCAACATCGTTGAGACCATTAACGGGTTCATCCTCGAGGAAGAGTGGAAAGCGGCGATGGAGGCGTTGGGCAAGTCCACGGAGTTCAGCGCCGCCATGATGGTGTTCTACATCGCTTTTGGCTTCGGCTACGGCATCTTCGCGGTGTGGCTCTACGCGGCCATTCGGCCGCGCTTCGGCCCCGGGCCCAAGACCGCCGTCTGGGCGGGTCTGGCGGTCTTCTTTATCGGCTATCTGACGTTCTCGGCAACCTTTAGCTCGCTGGGGCTGTTCCCCACCCGACTGATCATCATCAGCACGGTGGTTGGGTTTGTGGAGATCATCCTCGCTACCCTGCTCGGCGCCTGGATGTACAAGGAAGCCTAGCGGCTCAACTCGGCTACGGCCGGGGCTTGCTTCGAGTGAGCGAAGCCGAGGCGTCCCCTGCCTGCCCCGTGTGTTTTCTTGCGGGGCCGCGGCAAGCTTCCCTTCGACCCCGAAGCTTCGGGGCTCAGGGCGGGCCACCGGGCTCGGCAAGAAAAGCTATCGCCACGCCGAGCCCCCAGCCTGCCCCGCTTGCCCCGAGCTTGCCCTGAGCGGAGCCGAAGGGCGGAGCCGAGGGGCGCCTTTCGGCGGGGGCCCTGCCGGGGGGAGGCCAGGGCAATTTCCGCTGCGTTTCTAGCCCCGCGTCTCAAGTGAGCACACTACGCCTAACCGCTTCACCTTGGGCCTCCCCGGAAATTCGCCTCGGCTCCGACTCAGGAACTTCTTGCGAACGACCTCATCTCTGGATAAATTCCCCGGGAGCGGAGGGAGCAATGGGAAGAATCAACTGGGGCCGGGTGATCCTGGGCGGATTCGCCGCGGGTGTGATCATGAATGTAGTTGAGTCCATCAGCAACGGCGTCATCCTGGGGAAGGCGTGGAGCGTCGCGGTGGCACAGCTCGACCACACCATGGAGATCGGCCCCGGGACGCTGACAGCGCTCATCATTCGCGTCTTCGTGCTGGCTGTCTTGGCGGTTTGGCTCTACGCCGCCATCCGCCCACGCTATGGTCCCGGGCCGAAAACCGCGGTGTTCGCCGGCCTGGCGGTTTGGCTGTTGAGTTATTTGTTTACCGCCACCGGCCACATCATCGCCGGGTTGTTCCCCCCCGGGCTGAACCTGGCCTCCGCCGGGCTGAGTTTGGTCGGGGTGGTTGCGGGAACCTTGCTCGGCGGCTGGTTTTACAAGGAGGCCTAGCGGCTCAGGTGAGCCCGTAGCCGCCGTCCACCACGAAGACCTGGCCGGTGATGAACCCGGCCCGGGTGCAGAGAAATAGCACGGCCTGGGCGATGTCCTCAGCGGTGCCGGTGCGTTTCAGGGGGGCGCGGCGGATGTAGTCCCGCGTGGCGGGATCGGGCTCTTCGCCCACAAACTGGATGCTCCCCGGGGCCACGGCGTTCACCTGAACCTCCGGGGCCAGCGCCCGCGCCAGGCACCGGGTCAGCATAATCAACCCCGCCTTGGAGACGCAGTAGGGGATGAAGCTCGGCCAGGCCCGCAAGCCGCCCAGCGAGGCCAGGTTGACGATCTTGCCCCGGCCCCGCTGCTTCATCCCCGCAGCCACCGCTTGGGCGCAAAAAAACTGCGCCTTGAGATTCACGTTCATGAAGCGGTCCCAGTCGGCCTCGGTGATTTTTTCCCACGGGTAGGAGGCGAAGATGCCGGCGTTGTTGATGAGGATGTCCACCGGGCCGAGCTGCTTTTCGGCGGCCGCCACCAACTGGCTGACTGCGGCCGGTTGGCTGACGTCGGCCTGCACCGCCCAGGCCGGACTTCCCTGGCGCTTGATTTCCTCCACGGTGGCACGGGCTTCGGCTGCGGAACTCTTGTAGTTCACCACCACGCGCGCGCCCGCCGCGCCCAAGGCCAGAGCGATGCCGCGGCCAATGCGCTTGGCGCCGCCGGTGACCAGCGCCACCTGTCCCTGCAACGCTTTTTCCGACACCTTTCAAGCCCTCCGAACTCCCGGCACCATAGCACAGGCCGAACGCCACACGAAAGCGCTGGACTCCGAAGAAGCAAGTCTGATAAGGGAAAGGGGGACCACTTAACATGCTGGAACGGTCCCACCGACCCCCGGAACTCATTCTGTACACGCGGGCGGACTGTCATTTGTGCGAGGAAGTCAAAGCGCAACTCCAGCCGCTCGTCCGCGAGTTCGGCGCGACGCTGCGCGAGGTGGACGTGGACGCCGACCCGGAGCTCAAGACTCGCTTCGGCGAGCAGGTGCCGGTGATTTTTCTCGACGGGCGCAAAGTGGGCAAGTACCGGGTTGACGTGAAACAATTTCGGCGATTGCTGGACCGCAGCAGGAAATAATCGATTCAAGGGCGGGCGCGCGGCCGAGCAAAGCAAAATGGAACGCACCGCAAGGACACAGAGGACCGAGAGACAACACTGAGACGGGAACTGAGCACAATGAAAATGAAGGGGAGCCGAACAGCAAGCGTGGATGTGCTGGCGATTGCGGCGCACCCCGACGACGCCGAGCTCACCTGCGGGGGCACGCTGGCGCAATCCGTGCGCCGCGGCTACCGCGTCGGCATCCTCGATCTGACCCAGGGCGAGATGGGCACCCGGGGCAGCCCGGAAACCCGCGCCCGGGAGGCGGCCCGGGCAGCGAAGCTGCTGGGCCTGCACCACCGGGAAAACCTGGGCCTGGCGGACGCGCGCCTCGAGCCCACGCAGGCGAACAAGCGAGCGGTAGCGGCGCGGCTGCGCGCGCTCCGACCGGGCGTGGTCATCCTTCCCTACTGGGAGGGCCGCCACCCCGACCACACCCATGCCTGCCAGATTGCCTACCAGGCCTGCTACCTGGCCGGCTTGAAGAAGCTCGACCTCGCCGGCCCGCCCCACCGCCCCTTCAAGATCCTCTACTCCCCGCTCTACGACGAGAGCGGGCGGACGCGGCCCAGCTTCGTGGTGGACATCACCCGCGACTACTCCCGGCGGGCGCGCGCCATCGCCTGCTATCGCTCCCAGTTCAGCGGCCGCCCCCGGCAGGAGCGGGGCGTCCACCTTCCCCTGGCCGACTTGCAGGAGCGGTTGGCCGCCCTCTGCCGCTACTACGGGCAGCTCATCGGGGTGAAGTACGGCGAGCCCTTCTTGACCCGGGAAGTGATGCAGGTGGACGACATCGTCGGGCTCGCGGTCCGCTCCATCTGAACCGGGGCCGCCGGGCCCGCGTCGCCCAAATGGCCGCCGGCTAATCGGACGAGGGCTGAGGGGAACGGAGCTGGCGCCAGCGGTTGGCGATGAACCAAACCAGGGCCAGCAGGATAACTAGCCCGATCACCACGTCGAACTTCTCGAAGTAGGGCCGGATGGTCAATTTTGGGAGGGCACGGCTTTAGCCGTGCCGATAGCCGAAACAAAACCATCGGGCTTTAGCCCCTGAGGGAAAATACCTCAGCGGCTAAAGCCGCTAGTTACCCCGTGACTCTTTCAGCCGGACTAAAGTCCGACCCCGACCGTCCACCCCTAACTTCCAGCCGAAGGCCGGGGGGAACGGAGCTCGCGCCAGCGGTTGGCGATGAACCAAACCAGGGCCAGCAGGATAACCAGCCCGATCACCACGTCGAACTTCTCGAAGTAGGGCCGGATGGTTTCTTGCCAGTGCTCGCCGAACTTGAATCCCAGGTAGGCCAGCCCCAAGCACCAGGGCAGCGAACCGAGAAATGTATAGAGGTTGAAGCGCAGGAAGTTCATGCGCGCGATGCCGGCGGGCAGAGCGATGAAGGTGCGGATGATGGGCAGCAGCCGGCTGAAGAAAACCGTGGCTTCGCCGTAGCCGGCGAACCAGCGGTCGGCCCACTCCAGGTCCCGCCGGCTGATGAGCAGGTAGCGGCCATAGCGCTCCAGCAGGGGCCGGCCCCCGGCGGCGCCCACCCAGTAGGCCACGATCGAGCCCAGGTTGCAGCCCAGCGCCCCGGCCACCCCCACCCACCAGAGGTTGAAGCGGCCCTGCCCCGCCAGATAGCCCGAGAACGGCATGATGATCTCTGACGGCAGGGGGATGCAGGCCGATTCGATGGCCATCAGGAGGACGATGCCCAGGTAGCCCCCGGCGGAGATGACGCTGAGGATGAAAGCGCTGACCAGGGTAAGCAGGCGGCTGACCATCAGAACGATGACGCGCCGGCCGCCACTACGACTCCCGGGCGAAGCTGAAGCCGGGCAGGGTGACCCCCTCGGGGGCGTTCTCCACCTTCACACGCTCCGGGCTGCTGGTTTCATCCCCCACTTTGCGCAACACCGCGTAGGTGGAAAGAACCTCGCTGTAGGTCTTCGTCACCAGATACTTCTCCCCGGTGGTGTTCTTCCGCCACATCTGTCCCATCACAATCGTGCGCGGCATGCTTCCCTTCCGGGGGCAACGCTCTCGGCGGGCACTTTAGCCCCCCGGGGTGCGGGCGTCAAGCGGCCCCGCGGCGGGGTGAAACACTTTGCCCCCTGGCGCCATCCAATAGAGTGAGGCGCGAGGTGCTTGGCGAACCTGCGCCCGGGTGCTAAAATAAAGCTAGCGAAGGAGGGTCGTATGCGAGAAAAGGCACAAACCGCGCTGGTGGTGGTTTTGAGCCTCTTGCTGCTGGCTCCGCCGGGGACGCTGGCCGGGGGCGACAAGAAGGACGTCAGCAAGATCGGCAAGCGCGACGTGGGTGGGGGCATCAACCTCTACTCGCTGGAAAGGGAAATCGCCCTGGGCAAGCAATTGGCCCAGCGAGTGGAGCAGTCGGCGCGCCTGGTGGACGACCCGGTAGTGCTCGAATATGTGGACGGGGTGGCCCAGACCCTGGTGCGCAACTCCGACGCTCGCGTCCCCTTCACCGTCAAGGTAATCGACTCCAGTGAAATCAACGCCTTTGCCCTCCCGGGCGGGTTCTTCTTCATCAACTCCGGGCTCATCCTGGCCGCCGATGAGGAGGCGGAGCTGGCCGGAGTGATGGCGCACGAAATTGCCCACGTCACCGCACGCCACGGCACCAAGAACGCCACCAAGGCGCAAATTGCGCAGTGGGCCATGATCCCGCTGATCATTTTGGGCCCCGCCGGCTGGGCCGGTTATGGCATCTACCAGGGCCTGAGCTTTGGGCTGCCCCTGGCCTTCCTGAAGTTTTCCCGCAACGCTGAGCGGGAAGCTGACTTCCTGGGCCTGCAATACATGTACAAGGCGGGTTACGACCCCACCTCCTTTATCACTTTCTTCGAGAAAATTCGGGAGCGGGAGCGCAAGCGCCCCGGCTCGATTCCGAAGATTTTCTCCTCCCACCCACCCACCAAAGAGCGGGTGGCGAGGGCGCAAAAAGAGATTGCTCAGTTGCTGCCGGCGCGGGAACAGTATGTAGTCACCACCTCGGAATTCGAGCAGATCAAGCGCCGGCTCGCCCTACGGATGGCCGGCCGCAAGCTGGAACAAGAAGAGTCCGATCGACCCACGCTGCGGGGCCGCGAACGCCGCGAAGAAAAGAAGAAAAAAGAGCAACAAGAAGAGGATAAGCCGCCGGTGCTCAAGCGGCGCCCGTAGCGGTTCCCGCCGCCCAGCAAGATGGCCTCGGAGCGCTCCCGGGCCGATCCGCGCGGATCGAATTCCCGCCGTCCGGGTGCCCTTCCGCCTTGATCCCCCCAATGGGGAGAGCTTTCCCTTCAACCTAGAGCCGATGGGTTCGAGCCGGCCGGCGGTAGGCAGGATGAATTGCGACCTGCCGGCGAGGTTCAACCGAGCGGAGTTAGTGGAGCAGCGCTAGCTGAGGCCCAACTTCCTCAATTCGTCGGCGTAGTATTTCCGGTAGAGGGTGTCCCACTCGACGCTCCCCTCCGGGATGGGACGTTTCTGGGAGAGAATCTTCTGCCGGGCCGCTTCGCTCATGCGCTCCTCTTCTTTGAGCAGGTCTTGAAGGATGCGCACGATCTCCAAGCGGATGGTGTTCCGGTCTTCGATGAACTCGACCTCGTCAAAGGCGGCGATGGCCTCCACGGTCAAGTGAGACAACCGCACCACCTTTTCCCGGCTCAGTCGCATAGCTCGTGCCGTTCCAACTCTTCGGGCTGAGTGATTCGAATTTCCATTTCATCCCCTCGCCCGTGCTGTCGGGGCTTGGTGGTGCCTGCCAGCGGCCGCCGGGCGCGTTGGTTGGAACGCCACTAGAGAATCACCTTCTCCCGCCGCACCAGCTCGCTCTTGATGCGCTTGAACATCTCCTGGTAACTCACCCCGCTGCGCCGAATATCGTCTGAATACTGGTTCATGTACTCCCGCACCTTGTCGTTGATGCGGTCTTCGACGGCCAATTCGTCCAGAATCACCCCGCGCACGCGCTCCCGGAGCGAGTCGGTGGCCGCCAGCTCGATCATCTCAGCCGCGATGAGCCGCTCCACCAGCGCCCGGGCTATGTAGTCCACATATTCGCGCGACAGTCGCATCCACCTCTCTCGACAGCACCTATCTCCTACCCAAAAACGAGTGTAGCGGCGGGGTGCCGCCCAAGTCAAGGCAGCAACTTGCAGACGGGCAAGGGCTGTGCTAGAACGAGAAAGGGGTTTTTTATGTTTAGTCGCCTGAAAGAGCTGCTCATCGGCAGCCCGCTCGAAACCGCCTCCCTGCAGGAACAGCGTCTCGCCAAGAAGTCGGCCCTGGCCGTTCTGGCCTCCGACAACCTCTCCTCCACAGCCTACGCCACCGAAGAGATTCTGCTGGCGCTGACCGCCGGGGCCGCCGCCGGCCTGGTCGTACCTCTGGCCTACGCCGTGCCCATCGGCCTGGCCATCGCGCTGCTCACCTTGATTGTGGTCATCTCCTACGGCCAAACCCTGCACGCCTACCCGACCGGCGGCGGCGCCTACACCGTGGCCAAGGAAAATCTGGGAGTCACGGCCGGCCTGGTGGCAGGCTCCTCCCTGCTGATTGACTATTCCCTGACCGTGGCGGTCAGCGTCACCGCCGGGGTGGCCGCCCTCACCTCCGCCCTCCCGCAGCTCTACGATTACCGGGTCTATCTCTGCCTGGGAGCGCTGGGCCTCGTTCTGCTGGCCAACCTGCGCGGGGTGCGGGAATCGGCTCGGCTGTTTGCCGGGCCCATCTATCTGTTCGTTACCTCGGCCTACCTGCTGATCATTGCCGGTCTGATCCGCTACGCCACCGCAGAGGTCGCCCCGGCCAGCCCGGCGCCCGCCGCCGCGGCCCCCCTCAGCCCCCTCTGGAGTTTTGCCCTGGTCTTCCTGCTCCTGCGCGCCTTCGCCTCCGGCTGCGCCGCTCTCACTGGAATTGAGGCCGTGGCCACGGGTGTCAAGGTGTTTCGCCCCCCGGTCTCCCGCAACGCCGCCGTCACTCTTTACATCCTGGCCACACTGCTGGGCACGCTCTTCCTGGGGATTACCGTGCTGGCCTACCTCTACCATGTCAGGCCGATCGAGGGTCAGACCGTGCTGTCCCAACTCGGCCGCGCCGTCTTCGCCGCCGGCCCGATTTACTACATCCTCCAGGGCGCCACCATGCTCATCCTGATCTTGGCGGCGAACACCAGCTTCACCGGTTTTCCCCGGCTGGCTTCGGTGATGGCGCAGGACCGCTTCCTGCCCCGGCAACTGGCCAACCTGGGCGACCGTCTGGTCTTCTCCAACGGCATTTTGATCCTCGGGGGGATGGCCGCCGTGCTGATTTATTTGTTCGACGCTCAGGTACACAGACTGATCCCGCTTTATATGGTAGGCGTCTTCACCGCCTTCACATTGTCGCAGGCGGGAATGGTCAGCCACTGGCGGCGCGCGCGGGAGCCGGGCAAGGGCTGGCGGGCCCCGGTGAACGCCCTGGGGGCGCTCACCACCGGATTGGTGCTGATCATCGTGGCCATGGTCAAGTTCTCCACGGGGGCCTGGCTGGTGCTGGTGGCCATCCCGGTGCTCGTCCTGATCTGTCGGCGGGTACGCCTGCACTACTTCTCCGTGGGCCGGGAGCTGTCGTTGGCCGATTACGAAACCCCGGAAGAACTGCGGCACACCGCGATGGTGCCGGTGGCGGGAATGAACAAAATGGTGTTGACCGCCATCGAGTACGCCCGCTCCATCTCCAAGGACGTCATTGCCGTCACCGTCAACGTGGACAACCTGGACCGCGACGAGCTGCTGGAAAAGTGGCAGGCCTGGGCGCCCGACATTCCCCTGGTGGTGCTGGACTCCCCCTATCGCTCCATCTACCGCCCGCTGCTGCGATTCATCGATGAGGTGGAAAGCTGGCGCGACGACGATGTGGTGACCGTGGTCGTTCCTGAATTCGTCACCAAACACTGGTGGCACCAACTGCTGCACAACCAGAGCAGCCTCCTCCTCAAAGCGGCGCTGGTCTTCAAACCCCACATCGTGGTCACCACCGTCCGGCAGCACCTGCGCAAATAGCCATGGAACTCACCCCCGAGCGCAAACGCAGCATCCGCCGCCGCCTCGAACCCCTGCTCGCCGCCCTCGACCCCGAACTCCACTTCATCGAGGTCATCCTCGACTCCCGCCGCCAGAACCTGGGCGTGGTGGTGCAGAAGGCCGACCGGCCAGCGATGTTGCGCCTCGACTTCGTGCGCTATGTCTCCATGCCCGAAGCCGAGCTCCGCGCCACCCTCGCCCGCCAACTCCAATCGAAGCGGCTCATCGCCCCCTGAGTCCGGCGCGGACCGACTCGGCGGGGGGTGTCGCTTCCCTTCTTATGGCTGTGGAGTTAGCTGGCGCTCAGCAGCAAGGGCGCGCCCAGCTTGGCGGCGTAGTGGGGCCGGTAGCGCTCGGTGTTGTACAGCGTGGGGACGTCCACCTGGCGGGGGCCCAAGGCGGGGTCGGGCAGCGCCGTGTGGGTGTAGCGGCCGTCTTGCACGGCCACCATGCGCCCGGTGACGCCGTCACCGATGAGGTCCAGGGCGATGTTGGCGAAGGTGGTGGCGACCATCTGATCGAGCGCGTCCGGGTCGCCGCTGCGCAGGTCGTAGGTGAGGTCGCTGGTCATGGTGTCTTCCCCGGTGCGCCGCTTGACCTCCGCCGCCAGCGCGTGGCCAATGTCCACCTTCTTGCGGTGACCGTAGGCGTCGGCTTCGCCGAAGTCAGCTACCTGCTGGCCCTGCCACACCGCCCCTTCCGAGACCACCACCAGCGAATAGTTGCTGGGATTGTTGCGCTTGTCTTCGAGCAGAAGCCGGCAGAGCTGCTCCAAGTCAAAGGGATACTCGGGGATCAAGCAGCGCGTGGAGGTGACATAGCCGGTGTAGAGAGCGGTGAACCCGGAGTCACGGCCGAAGATGCGGAAGATGCCGATGCGCTCGTGCGAGCCCAGGGTGGTGCGCTGCCGGGTGAGCAGCTCTTTGGCGCGGGTGATGGCGGTGGAGAAGCCGATGCAATACTCGGTGCCTCGCACATCGTTGTCCATGGTTTTGGGGATGGCAACCAGGGGGATGCCGGCGCGGTGAAGCGTGGTCGCAAAGCTCAGGGTGTCATCCCCACCAATAACGACCAGGCAGCCAATCTCCAGCCGCTCCAGGCTGCGCAGCACAATCGAGGTGAAGTCGTAGCTATCTTTGTCTTGGGGAAGCTTCTGCAATTCGGAGGAGGCCAGGTGGCGGGGGACTTTGGATTTCTTGATGCGTTGCGGGTTGGTGCGCGAGGTGTGCAAGACCGTGCCGCCGCTGCGGTCGATGGTGCGGGTGTTCTCCCGGGTGAGCACCCGGAGGTAGGTGGGGTCGAGCTCCAGGTCCGGGTTCAGGTGGGTCAGGCCTTGCCAGCCTTTGCGGATGCCAATCACCCGCCGGCCCATCTCGCTGGCCCGGTAGACGACGGACTTGATCACCGAGTTCAGCCCGGGGACGTCCCCGCCCCCGGTGAGAATCCCGATCGTGGTTCTTGCCGCCATCCCTCCTGGCCATTTTCTATGCTAGCACGACTTCGCCCCAGACCGGCGACCAGTGGGCGCGAGGCCCAAAATTCGTGGGGCAGCATCCTTGCCTGCCCTGTCTCTGAGTGGGTTGGGTTTGGGCAGACAGGAATGTCTGCCCCACCCAGACTGACCGGGTGTCTCTCGCCAGGCCAAGTGGACAGGCAAACGGCGCCGCCACCAAGCCCGACTCCCATCTTTCAGGTTGCAATCGACCGCGCCGCAGGTCTAGGATTCACCTACTCCAGCGGGCGTAGCAGGAGGGTCCCATCATGCAGAGAGAGTTCTGTCTGTGTCTGGGGAAGAAGCTTGTCGGGTTGGCGCTCACCGCCGCCCTGGTCATTTTGGCCGGCTGCCGATGGGAGCGCGAGGAAGCCCAGCCGGTTGCGTGGCCTGAAATCAAAGGCTACCAGGCGATGCAGATTCCCGCCGACAATCCCATGAGCAAAGCCAAGGTCGAACTCGGCAAGCAGCTTTTTTATGACAGGCGACTCAGCGGCGACGCCTCTCGCTCCTGCTACTCCTGCCACCTGAAGGAACACGGCCTGACGGACGGCCGCCCCACCGCCCTCGGCGCCTACGAAGTCAAGCTGCCCCGCTCCAGCCCCACTTTGTGGAACATCGGCTACCACGCTCAGTTTTATTGGGACGGTCGCAGCGGCTCGATGGAGGCCCAGGTCAAGGGCGCCTGGTCGGGCGGCAACATGGGCGCTTCCGGCAAGCAGGGGCGCCCCAGCCTGGACGACATCTGCGCCCGGTTGAATCAAATCGGGAGCTACCGGCGCCAGTTCCAGGAGGTCTTCGGCGAGCCGGCCACTCCCGATAACGTCGCCAAAGCCATCGCCGCCTTCGAGCGCACCCTCGTCAGCACCGCGGAGAATTCAGCCTGGATTCGTTTTCGCCAGGGCGACCCGTCCGCTTTCAGCGAAGCAGCCCGGCGCGGTTGGGAACTCTTCAGCGGCAAAGCCGCGTGCACCAACTGCCACGACGGTCTGCTGCTCACCGACCTCCAGTACCACAACACCGGCATCGGCTGGAACGCCAACCAGAAACAGTTCGACGACCGGGGCCGCTACAAGGTCACCGAGAACCAGCCGGACAATGGCGCCTTCAAAACCCCCACCCTGCTCGACATCACTAAGTCGGCTCCCTATTTCCACAACGGCAGCGTCGCCACCCTGGAAGAGGCGGTGGACTTTATGCTCGCGGGGGGCAGGAAGAACCCCCAGCATGACAGCGCCAACCTCAAACCGGTTAAGCTCACCCAGCAGGAGAAAGCCGACCTGCGGGCGTTTCTCCGCGCCCTCGAGGTCAACTACACCGTCACCCCGCCCACGCTTCCACAGTAGCGGCGCTGAGCCGAGGCCTTTGGCACGGACCGCCAGACTGGCTGCCTGTTAATGGGCGGGGGACAGCGACGAAGGAGAGAGCAATCATGGCCGATGACAAAGCCTTGCGGGAACACCTGCTCTATTTCCTGCAAGGTGGCGGCGCCCACCTGAACTTCGAGCGCGCGCTGGCTGATTTGCCCCACCAGCTGCGCGGCGCGAAGCCGCCGGGCGCACCCCATTCCCCTTGGCAACTCCTGGAACATATGCGCATTGCCCAATGGGACATCCTGGAGTTCAGCCGCAACCCCAAGCATGTCTCGCCGGAATTTCCCGCCGGCTACTGGCCCGAAGGCAACGCCCCGCCCGATGGGGCCGCCTGGGAGAAGAGCGTCAAAGCGTTTCGCGCCGACCTCAAAGCCCTGCAGAAGGTGGTCGCCGACCCCGCCACCAACCTCTTCGCCCGCATCCCCCACGGTGACGGGCAGACCATCCTCCGGGAAGCTCTGCTGGTGGCCGACCACAACGCTTACCACCTGGGCCAACTGGTGCTCGTCCGCCGGCTGCTTCAGGCCTGGCCGGCCGACTGAGCCCGGCTCCAACCTGCACTCGGACCCCAGCGGCTTTAGCGACTCGCGAAGTGCGCAGCGCGCAGGATGAAGTCGCGGTGCGCCCCCGAAACGAAAAGTTCACGAAATTGTGACTCCAGCCAGGCTTGCTCCTCTTTGGAGCGCTTCTTGTCAGCTTCCTGGAAGGCTTCCCTGATCCGGTCGAGTGCGCTGAGATCGTTCGCTACGATCCAGCCCGCGTGCGTCACCTCGGGATTGCTGTGCACAGCCTGCACGTTCAGGCCGTAGCCGATGATGGTGCCTTCCGCCAGCAACTGCTCGTAGACCGGCTGGGCGACCTTCTTATAGAGTTTTAGCGCTTGCTCGCCCTTGCCCGGCTTGACCTTGTAGAGGGCGACCCGGGTGTAAGGCTTGGCCGGGTTCCCCTCAGCGCCACTGGGCTTTAAAGCGAACACCAGCTCACGGAGGATCAGATCGCGATGGGAGCCCGCAACGATGGTGGCGCGAAACTTTTGTTCAAGCTTTTCGTTCTCTTCCTTGCTGCGCGCCTTTTGGGCTTCCTCAAACGCTTTTTCCAGCCTCCCCAACTGGCCCCAATTGGCCATTGTCGCCCAGAGAGAGTGTGTCCAGGTGTCGTCACCGTGCGTCCACGGCGCGTCAATGCCCCACGCCATAATGGTGCCGTCGGCAAGCAGCTTGTCGAGGACAGGTTTGTCGTACTCCATGATTAGGCCTACGAAGTCTTCGCCCTTTCCTGGCTGAGCTTTGAAGAACCCGATCCAGGTGATTGGTTGGGTCTCCTGCTGCCCCAGCGCCAGTGCGGGTGCGAAAAGCAGAGAAAGGACTACCCCAAGGAGAATATGTCGTCGCATAGTGCCCTCCTGCACGCGAAAATTCCTCGCTTCTTCTGGAGAACCACCCAGAACTCGCCCTTTGAGGTGGGGGGATTCTTACTTTTTTCTGCAAGGGGTGTCAAGAGGAGGACGGGCACCCCGACACAACTGCCTGGGTCGCCGGCAAACCCGGCGAGGCTATCTTGCCGGGCGATCCGGCGGCTCGGAGCCGAGGCTGCGGAGGTAATGGACCAGGTGCCAAATCTCTTCGTCGGAGTGAATGTTGCCGAAGCCGGGCATGCCGGTCAGGCGGACGCCATGCTTGATGATCCAGAACAATTCCGCATCCGACCACGACTGTACATCCGGAGAGCCCAGATCGGGTGTGCGTGGATACATCCAGCGGCCCACATCGGTGGGGGTGCGAGCGTCAAACCCGTGGCAGGAGGCACACCGGGCGCCAAACAGCATCTGCCCGTAGGCAACGCTCCTCGCATCATTCGGGGTTGCGGGCGGGAGCTCCCCGCGGGCGCTCCGGCCCACGAGCCAGTGTTTGGCCTTGGTGGCCATGTAGGTCTCGACGCGGCTGGGCTCGTTCAGCGTCGTCAAGCTGAAGCTTGTGAAGGCAAACCCGAAACCCCCTACGGCCAGGACAGCCACCACCAGAGCGACCAGCAAGCCGCGGCGTTTCATCGGCTATTCTCCTTGATCATTTCCTCTTCCTTCTCTTCCTCTTCATCCGCCTGCTCGCCGCACTCGCCTCCGCACCTTCCGGGTAGGGCGCGGCCAGAGTTACACCGACACCTGATTAACCCCATGCCGACCGGCAGGACGATCGCAGTCGCGGGTCCTCATCAAGCTTAGATGCGGGCGGCGGCGAAAAGCTGCAGCTCCCGCGAGAGAAAAGAGAAGGGGAAATCAGGCAGGTTGTTGATCGGCGGGGTGCGCCGCGGCTTTCGTCGCGGGCGGCTTTCTCACCGTCCCCGCCCGACCGAAGTGAGTGCCCGCTCGACCACCGGGCGGAGCTCGGCGAAGTCCAACGGCTTGGCCAGATACTCGTAGGCCCCCAGGCGTAGCGCATCCAGATAGCTGCCCACGTCCGGGGAGGCGCTAAGAAGGATCACCGGCAAAGCGGGCTGGCGGTGGCGCAGCTCCGCCAGCAAGTCCAAGCCGCTTTCCCGGCAGAGGCGCAGATCGGCAATCACCAGGTCCACATGGTTCTGTGCGCGGCTGACGCACTCGAGGGCGGTAGCGACATCGGAGGCGACGTGGGTGTGGTAGCCGTCCTGCTGCAGCAGCCGGCCGAGGGCGGCGGCGAAGCTGGGATCGTCATCCACCAGCAAGATTGTGGCCATCGCCAAGCCTCCCACCGCCGCCGGCACCGCGCCCATCGCCTTGAATCGTCGCCGGCCGAGCGAGGGAGGGATGGATGTGCACGACGGGCTTCAGCCGTCGCGGCGGGCGGATGGTGCCGCCCACACGTCCCGGCTTCGTCGACACCGGACCCACCAGCCCGGCCTGCGGCCGTTGAGCGACGGGGAATGTCCCGGTGAACATCAGGGGGATGAGCAGAGCCAGCCCCACAACCACGGCATGGAGGACAAACGAGGTCATGCGGCTGCCTGTGCCGCGCCGGCCCAGCGCCTGGCGCACCCGCTCGGGCAGGTGCTGCGTACAGGTTGGCTTTTCCAGAACTAGATCGAACCCGCTGCGCTGGGCCTGCTCCACCAGCGCGCGCTCCTCCGGCCCCACTAGCAAAACGAACCGTGCTTTCGGGGAGCCGGCGCGCAGCGCGCGCAGGGCTTCCAGGCGACTGCCCTCGGGAAGCAGCCCGGCGTCAGTCAGGACGACGTCAAAGGATGCCGACCCGGAGAGCTCGCCCGGCCACAGACGGGCGAGCCAGCTCACTTCGCATCCCTCCCGCTCCAGCTCCCGGCATAGGTGGAAGCGCAGCCACGGGTCGTCAGTAACTACGAGTGCACGTGCCATCTGCCACGGCCGGGGATTCATTCCCCCGCGCTCGGTTGGCAGCACGAGCCATACCACCGTGGCCCGCATCCCACGCCCGCTCTAGCACCAAGAAAATAAAGGGGAAATTCAGAGCTCCTGCACCGATCGCCGTGGCCGTAGACAATTTGTCCGCCAAGAACAAGCTCCAAGGACGCTGCGGACAAATTTTCAGGCCCTGCAGGGCGTGCTCCCCCGCCAGGGATTTCATACAAATACACAGCCGGCTGCGGGTGGGGCAAGCCGCAGGCCAAAGCCGGGGAGAACCAGGAAGGGCGGGCCGAGCCAGCCTCAGGGATTCTGCGGATTCTGCTCGTTCTGCTCGTCCTCCCGGTTCCGTTGGTTCTGCAGGTGGCGGGCGATGGTGCGGGGGTGGATGTCAAGCAGAGAGGCGGCGGCGGCCCGGTCATTCTGGGTGTATTCGAGCACCGCCTGGATGCTCAGGTCTTCGATGCGGCGCATGCTGGTGCCCACGGGAAAGCTCAGGGTGATGATGGGAGACTTCTCCGCCTGCGCGGCCTCAGCCGGCTGGGCGTGGAAGGCCACCGGGTTGAGCGAGTCGGGCAGCAGGTGTGGCTGAATGACCTCGCCCTCGCAGAGAACCACCGCCCGCTCAATTACGTTCTCCAGCTCGCGCACGTTCCCCGGCCAGTCGTAGGCCAGCAGGCAGCTCATGGCCGCCGGGCCGATGTCGCGGATGGTTTTGTGGTTGCGCAGGGCGTAGAGCTCGCGGAAGTGGTGAGCCAAGACCGGGATTTCGTCCTTGCGGGCGCGCAGTGGGGGCACCGAAATGGCGATGACGTTGAGGCGATAGTAGAGGTCCTCGCGAAATCGGCCGTCCTGCACCGCCGGCTCCAGGTCGCGGTTGGTGGCGGCCAGCAGGCGCGCGTCCAAGTAGAGCGTCTCCCGTCCTCCCAGCCGCTCGTACTTGCCGTCCTGCAAGACGCGCAGGAGCTTCACCTGGGTGGCCAGAGGAATGTCCACGATCTCGTCCAGAAACAGGGTGCCGCCGTTGGCCAGGTCGAAGCGGCCCGGCTTGCGAGAGACCGCGCCGGTAAAGGCTCCGCGCTCGTAGCCGAACAACTCGGCTTCGAGCAGGGTTTCCGGCAGGGCGGCGCAGCTCAGCTTGATGAGGGGCTTCGAGGCGCGGGCGCTGGCCTGGTGGATGGCCTCGGCCACCAGTTCTTTGCCGGTGCCGCTTTCGCCCGCGATGATCACCGGAGCGGAACTCGGCGCCACTTGCTCGATCAGCTTCTTTACCCGCTGCATGGCAGCGCTATTCCCCACCAGGATGCGGTTGATGGTCTGCTGGCTCAACTGGTAGCGCAGGGAGCGGTTCTCGCGCGCCAGCGCCATCTTTTCCAGGACCTTGCCCAGGGTGGTCAGCAGCTCGGCGGTGTGGAAGGGTTTGGTCAGATAGTCATAAGCGCCCCAGCGCATGGCCTCCACCGCGCTCTCGATGCTTCCGTAGGCGGTCACCACCAACACCTCGGTTTCGGGTTGGGTGGCTTTGATCTCCCGGAGCAGCTCCAACCCGTCGGCGTCGGGCAGCACCAGGTCGAGTAACACCACCGAGAAGCCCTGCGCCTCCAGGAGCCGGCGGGCCGCGGCGGCATTCTCCGCGGAGAGAACCTGGTAGCCGTTCTGCATCAGCACCCGCTCGAGCGATTGGCACAAGCTACGGTCGTCATCCACCACCAGCACACGCCGCAGCCCCTCTTGCAGGGCGGCGGGTTGCGGTTGCCGAGGCGATTCCAGGGTTACCATGGTTTACCGTCCTTTCTCCGCCAAAGTGAACTCCGCGGGCGTCCCCGTCGGCGCCGGCGCCGCCGGCAGCCGCACCGTGAAAGTCGTTCCCTGCCCGGGCGTGCTCTCGCAGCGAATGCTGCCGCCGTGCTCCTCCACCACCCGGGCGCTGTGCACCAGTCCCAGCCCGGTGCCGTCCTTCTTGGTGGTGAAAAACGGGTCGAAGATGCGGGGGAGGATGTCGGCGGGAACTCCCCGGCCGCTGTCTTCCACGCGCACTACGTGCTCGCCGTCGGCGCGGGTGAGGCGGATGCGCAGCCTACCCCCGTCGGGCATGGCTTCGAAACTGTTGCGCACCAGATTCAGGAAAGCCTGCCGGAAGAGGTCGCCATCCAAGCGGACATAGGCGGGGTCCGGCCCCAGGTCAATTTCCAGACGCACACCCCGTTCGCGGGCCTCGGGTTCGACAAAGTCTGCGAACGTCTCCAGTAGGGCACGCAGGGACTGCAACTCCAGGACCGGCTGGGGGGCGCGCGAAAAGCGCAGATAGTCGTTCACCACCCGCTTCAGCCGGTCAATCTCGGCGGCGATGGCGTTGCTCACCTCTTCCACCTCCGGGCCGGTGGCGCCCAGCCGCCGGGCCACCTCCGCCTGCAGGTAGGAGACATTCAGCCCCAGCGTGGCCAGCGGAGTATTGATCTGGTGGGCAACCTGCGAGGTCATCTTGCCGAGGGCGGCCAGTTGTTGGGCGTGCCGCATCTGCCGCTCCAGGGCCGCCTGGCGCTCGGCCAGCCGGGCGCGCTCTTCCGCGCGCCGCCGCTTCAGGCCGTACTGGTGGGTGATGCTGATGGCGACAATCCCCACCAGCAGGGCAAACCCCAACAGCATGGTAATCGCGCGGAAGCCCCGGCGGGTGTCGGCGATAATCGCCTCATAGGGTTCGGAGAGCGACAACGACCAGCGCCGCCCCAGCACTTTCACCGGAGTGAACGCCACCAAGGCCAACGGCTCTCGCCCCACTTGGAGCTGCTCCACCCCGGCTTCCCCCTCCTGCATCCTTCGCTCCAGGGCGAAGCTGGTGTGACACGGCAGGCAGGTCCCTCGCGGGGCCGGGATGCGCCGCCCGACCATCTCCGGATGCCGGGTGTGAGCCAGCACGTTGCCGTCATCGTCGAGCAGCGCCAGGCTGAGCGGCACCGGGGCCGAGGCGCGAGGAAAGAGAGTCTCCAGCAATGGAGCAAACGGAACCGTGAGGCCCACCTGGGCGAACTCGCCGCCTTCGGACAGCACCGGAACCAGCACCACCACTTCCCTGTCCGCTGCCTCCGGGGGAATGGGGTTGGTCAGCACCGCTTCGCGCGCTCCCCGCCAGCGGAGGACGGCGGCCTTGATGGCCGCGGCGTTGCGCGGAGGCTCCCGGAAGTGAACTCTACCGTCCGGGCGGAGCAAGAGGAGGTTGCTTCCCGACGGGACGCCGGGCAGAACCCTCAGCACCCGCTCCCACTGCTCTTCCGGCGCCAGGTGGAGCGCCGCGACGATGGCTTCCACGCGATGCCGATGCGTGTCCACGCGGTGGGCGAACGCCACCGCTGCCAACCGTACCACCAACTCTTGATCCTGGCTGTGCCGCCTCACCACCTTGGCTTCTGTCCGGTTGTAAAGGACAAGCGCCAGAAGCGCAAAGATGAGCGTCAACACACCCGCCGCCGCGACTGCCTTCAGCCAAACCTTCGACACTTTGGCCATCGGGTTCTCCATCCCGGTACAAGTTGTGCACCCGGTGTGCCAAATTGTCATCCTCCGCAACCCCTAGACAATAAAGCGGAAAGCAAGACTGCCCCGCTGCGTGAAGCCTGGGGTAAAACACCCCGGTTGTGCCCTTTCGCCCAAGGCTCCCAAGAAAGGAGCGGTAACGGCCAACGCAAAGACCAGCGAGTTTGGCTGGTTTCGCTGGGTTTCCTCACTTTTGTCCTTCTGCGCGATCACGGGGAGAAACCCCGAACAAGGGTAGGCTTCGATGCCCCGTTGACGGACAAATTGTTCGCTCGCCACCTGCCGAAGACACCGCCAAGAGACAAAATCGGCACAAGGTTGTTAATTGACTGAAAAACCAGTTCCTGGGGAATGCCACGCACTGCTCGGTTGACACCTGGACCTGCGAGCTTCCGGGGAGATTCGACTGGCAGTTCACAACCCGCAAGGGGCCAAGGGCTTACTGACGCCCTCCCCCGACCGGCTTTCGGCCAGCTTTGGCCGGTCAGTTGCTCCAATGAAGCGCGAGGAAGGGGAGGAGGGTGCATGCGCGTGGACAAGGGCGAACTGACGGAATTCGTGATCGGGCGCTACATCTGCCCGAGGACTAAGCTGCCAGCCACGCTGAAGGCATCGCGCCCGCTGGCTTTTGTGGAGTGGCCGGTGGTGGTGGAAAAGTGCGCCAGCTGTGGCCACCGGCATGTGCTCCAGTCTGGAGAGGTGTATCACCGCCCGGTATTTGGCTACGAGTAGGGCTGGTGGGGGCGTGCCTACAGAGGTTCTGCCGGGCGCCAGGAGAACGCGCCGAACCACGCGATGAGTGAGACCATAAACGTGGACGAGTTCCTTCCCCGCTCGTCAGAACGCGCCGAAATCCTGTCCCCGATCGTGTAGGAAATCCAAAGAGCAGTTCCCCGGCCGGAAGGCCGCTGCGTGCGCTCGCCTACTCGCACCCCCAAGTTCTCCTCAAGTGGGGGAAATTGCGCTGGGCGCGGCTTGGCACCCACTTCGAGCCTGCCAGCCCTCCCGACCAGTTACATAACCAACTTAGAACCAACGGATTAACCCCGGCGCGCTTGGCATCCGACGTGCCCTGGACTGCCGGAGGGGAGCCCTGTGTGGGGCGGAACCAGCTCTACCTCTCGGCTGCGATGGCGGACAACGATTCCCGACCCGGGAGACGAAAGGAGCAGAATATGAAGGGACTAAACCCGTTTGCAATCGCGCAAGACCGCGTGGACGCGTGTGCCAAGGTCCTCAAGCTGGACCCGGTCGTGCAAGCCATACTGCGCGTTCCGGTGCGCCAACTTCGGACAGATGCATCTGCTGCATTCCCAAGACGTATATGGCCCACCTGTCTTTAGCTACGAGTAAACCTACCGTAGGCACGCTGAGGGGTGTGGTGGAGTCCGCCAGCAGAGCGCGGAGAGCCAAGCGATGAGCGAAACCCTCAACCTGGATGAGTTCCTGCGCGACTGGCCAGAACGCGCCGAAAACCTCATCCCCGTCCTGCAGGAGATCCAAGCCCAGTTCCACTACCTGCCTGAGCCAGTGCTACGAGAAGCAGCCCAGAGGCTGGATGTTCCTCTCACTGAGGTGTTCCACGTCGCCACCTTCTACAACTGCTTCAGCCTGGAGCCGGTGGGCAGGCACCTGGTGCAGATCTGCCTGGGAACCGCCTGCCACGTCCGCGGTGCCCCCCGAGTGCTGGACCGACTCCTGCGAGAACTCAACCTCGGGGCTCCGGGCACCACAAGAGACTACGAGTTTACCGTCAGGACGGTGCGCTGCGTTGGTTGTTGTGGCCTCGCACCCGTAGTGCGCGTCAACAACACCACGCATCCCCACCTGACCCAGACCAAGGTGCGCAGCCTGCTGAAGAAATACGGCCCCGAAGAGAAAGCCCCGGCGGCCGGCTAGAGCAGACGAGGCCGGCGATGCCCAAGCTCCAATCGGTAGAAGAACTGGAGGCACTACGGACAGCCTGCCGAGAACGACGCGACCCGCAGCGCCCCTGCCTGACCCTATGCGCTGGAAGCGGATGCACGGCTTCCGGGGCGCATGACGTGTTGCGGGCACTGCGCAGGGCCGTCGAACGCCAGGGGCTCCAAGAGGCCGTCGAAGTCAAGAGCACCGGCTGCCATGGGTTCTGCGCGAAGGGTCCGGTGATGATCGTTTGGCCCGAAGGGATTTTCTACAACCGGGTGACGCCACCGGACGCGGCTGACATTGTGGCCAGCATCAGCAACGGCCGGCGGCCCGTGGAGCGGTTGCTCTATCGAGACCCGGTCACCGGCGAGCGGGTGCTGCGCGAAGATGAGGTTCCCTTCTACCGCCGGCAGCGGCGCATCCTTTTCGCCAACAACGGTCGGATCGATCCCAAGCAAATCGAGGACTACCTGCGGGTCGGCGGCTACACCGCGCTACGGCGGGTGCTCGCCGCCCTGACTCCCGAGCAGGTGGTCGAGGGGGTGAAACGCTCCGGGCTGCGTGGGCGGGGCGGTGCCGGCTTCCCCACCGGGGTGAAGTGGGAGGTAATTCGCCAGCAGAAGGCCACGCCCAAGTACATCATCTGCAACGCCGACGAAGGCGACCCCGGCGCCTTCATGGACCGCAGCCTCCTGGAAGGCAACCCCCACAGCGTGCTCGAGGGAATGATGATTGGCGCCTACGCGCTGGGGGTGGGCAAAGGCTTCATCTACGTGCGCGCCGAATACCCGCTGGCGGTCCAACATCTGCGCGTCGCCATCGCCCAGGCCGAGGAGTATGGGCTGTTGGGCGACAACATTTTGGGTTCAGGGTTGAGCTTCCGTGTCCGCCTGGTGCAAGGTGCGGGCGCCTTTGTCTGCGGCGAAGAAACGGCGCTGATCGCCTCCGTCGAGGGCCGTGTGGGCGAACCCCAGCCGCGCCCACCCTTTCCGGCAGAGAAAGGGCTGTGGGGCAAGCCCACGGTGATCAACAACGTCAAGACCTGGGCCAGCGTCCCGGTGATCGTCAACCGGGGCGCCGACTGGTACACCTCCATCGGCACCGAGCGCAGCAAAGGGACCATGGTGTTCTCACTCGTGGGCAAGATCAACAACACCGGACTGGTGGAAGTCCCCATGGGCATTACGTTGCGGGAAATGATTTACGGCATCGGCGGCGGGATACCCAACGGGAACCAGCTCAAGGCGGTGCAAATCGGCGGCCCGTCGGGCGGTTGCATCCCGGCCAGCTTGATCGACCTGCCCACCGACTACGAGGAGTTGACCCAAGCGGGCTCCATGATGGGCTCGGGAGGCATGGTGGTGATGGACGAGACCACTTGCATGGTGGACGTGGCCCGCTACTTCATGGAGTTCCTGGAGGAAGAATCCTGCGGCAAGTGCTTCCCCTGCCGCAAAGGCACCCAGCGCCTGCGCCAGATTCTCACGCGCATCTCCCAGGGCCAGGGCAGCGAAGACGACCTCCAGCTCTTGGACGACATGAGCTGGATGATGCGGGAGACCTCGCTCTGCGGGCTGGGGCAAACCGCCGCCAACCCGGTGTTGACCACCCTGCGCTACTTCCGCGATGAATACTTGGCGCACGTGCGGGAAAAGCGCTGCCCGGCTAAAGTCTGCAGGGAGCTGATCACCTACAGCATCGAGCCGACGCTCTGCGACGGCTGCCACGCCTGCGTGCGGGTCTGCACCACCGACGCCATCCTGGGGGAGAAGAAGGAGGCCCACACCATCGACACCGGCAAGTGCATCAAGTGCGGCGCCTGCCTGGAGGTTTGCCAGCCCCAGGCGGTGCTGGTGAGCTGAGGAGAGGCGCGTGCCGAGGCTGAACATCAACGGCATCGAGCTTGAGGTCGAACCCGGCACTACTGTACTGGAGGCGGCGCGCTTCCTGGGTATTCCCATCCCCACCCTCTGCCACGACGACGGCTTGACCCCCTACGGGGCCTGCCGATTGTGCCTAGTGGAGGCGGGCCCGCCGCCCCGCAGTAAACTGCAAAGTGCCTGCACACTCGTTGTCGACGACAGGCTGGTGGTCAAGACGCATTCGGCCCGCGTGGAGCGCGCTCGCCAGTTGCTCCTGGAACTCTACGTGGCCACCTGCCCGCAGTCGAAGACCATCCAGGACCTGGCCAGCCGCTACGGCCTCCGCCGGGTGCGGCTCGAACCCGAATTTGAGGATTGCATCCAGTGCGGCAAGTGCGTCCGCATGTGTCGGGAGCAGATGATGGCCGGGGCCATCGGCTTCGCCTACCGGGGGCCGCGCCGTAAGGTAATGAGCCCCTTCCGCCCCCAGTCCGATCTCTGCCGGCAGTGCGGAGCCTGCCTCTACATCTGCCCGGTAGTGGAACTCGACCCCGCCATGTGCTTTCTCGATCCCGGCGTGGCCTGCGAGCTGGCCGGCCCGCTGCGGCAGGATTTGGTTTGCCCGAGCGAAAAACCAAAGCAGAGTCCCAAGTAAAGGAGAGGTTCCCATGACGTACTCGCGCCTGAACGCTTCGGCAGCGACCTTGACCAAGAACCGCACTGACGATTCGATCAGCCCCTTCAGCGGGATGTGCACCACCTGTCTCGACGGCTGCATCGGCATGTGCGAGATTGGCAAGTCGGCCTACCGCGGCCCGGAGATGATCTACCCGCAGCCCTTCGGGATCATCACCACCGCCTCGGCCAAGAACTATCCCGTGGACCTCTCGCACTTCACTATCCTGGGGCAGGCCACCGGCGCCTGGGGGATCGAGGCCGACAGTAACCGTGCCCTCTTCCCCAACGTCAACCTGGAGGTGGTCTTTGGCCACCCCCCCGGCATCCACTCCAAGCTCCCCTTCCTCTTGGCCGCTCTGGGCTCCACATCCATCGCCAGGAACAACTGGGAGAGCTTGGCCGTGGGGGCTGCCATCACCGGCACCTGCTTGACCGTGGGAGAAAACGTCTGCGGCATGGACCCTGAGTCGCAGCTCTCGAACGGACACCTTCTTTCCAGCCGGGAGCTCGAGTGGCGGGTGCGCAGCTTCCGGGAATGGCAGGAGGACGGCTACGGCGAGATTATCGTGCAAGCCAACGTCGAAGACACCATGCTGGGTGTCCACGAGTACGCCATCACCAAGCTGGGCGTCAAAGCTGTGGAACTGAAGTGGGGCCAGGGAGCCAAAGACATCGGCGGCGAGGTCAAAATCCGCGACCTCGCCCAGGCCCGCCTGCTCAAACAGCGCGGCTATGTGGTGCTCCCCGATCCCGAAGACCCGGTGGTGGCGGAGGCCTTCCAGCGCGGCAGCTTCCGCGAATTCGAGCGCCACTCCCGCATGGGGATGGCCAACCGCGATGCCTTCCTGCGCCGCGTCGAAGAGCTGCGTCGGTGCGGGGCTCAGTGGGTGACGCTGAAGACCGGGGCCTACCGGCCCGCGGACCTGGCGCGCGCAGTGAAATGGTCCTCGGAGGCCGGAATTGACTTGCTCACCGTGGACGCTGCCGGGGGCGGCACCGGGATGAGCCCCTGGCGGATGATGAACGAGTGGGGCATCCCTGGGGTCGAGCTCCACTCACTCCTGCGCGAATACTGCGACCGCCTGGCCAAGAAGGGCCACTACCTTCCCCCCATCGCCCTGGCCGGTGGCTTCACCTTTGAAGACCAGGTGTTCAAAGGGCTCGCGTTGGGGGCGCCTTACGTCAAGCTGATCGCCTGGGCGCGCAGCCCGTTGGCGGCCGCCATGGTGGGCAAGACCATCGGGCGGCACATCGAGGCGAACAGCCTGCCCGTCTACATTGAGCGCTTCGGCACCACAGTGAGCGAGGTCTTCGTCACCGCCCCCGAACTCCAGGAGCGCTTCAAAGACCGCTTCGGCAAACTCCCCCCCGGAGCGATCGGCCTCTATACCTACTACCAGCGGGCGGCGCAGGGGTTGCGGCAGTTGATGTGCGGCGCGCGCAAGTTCGGGCTGCAGTACATCTCCCGCGACGACATCGCCGCGCTCACCCCGCGCGCCAGCGAAATCAGCGGGATTCCGCTGGTAACCGACGCAGACCGCGAAGAAGCCGAGAAGATCCTTTGCGCCGCCTAGAGAACCGGTACTTCGAGTGGGTGCAGAACCTGTACGAATACTACTGGCCGGAGGAGGAGGTCCACCAGAAACTGGATGTCAAGATGACCAAAGCCTTCCACGACACCTTGCAGACCTCGCTCGAATACAATGTCGATATGATGACCGCCGCCTATGTCGTGGCTGTGCGCAGAGTGGCGGAGGCGATGCAGCTACGAGGCTGGGTAAGTGCTGTCTACCGCGGCCCGGCGGTGGTGCGCGCCGCCTAGCCGCCCTCGCCTCCCGAGTGGCAGAAAGCCCGAGGCCTCTTGCGTCCGTAGCCGCGAGTCCGGGCCCATCATCTACAACCCGGAGAGCCGCTGCAGCAGAGCCGAGGGAAACCCGCCTGCGACGGCAGACCACTTCTTTGTGCTCAGAGAACAGACCCGGGGGGGTGCCAACCCTGATTTGGCCTATTACCTGAGTCTGCCTTAGCTTGCCGCTGCGGTGCGCTCCTTGGTGGCCAACCAGCCCCTGGCGTTGACTTGCCCGGAGGCGCGGCCTAAGATGGCGGGCATCCACATCACACAAAGAGAAGATTCCGTGGCATTTCGGGTTGAACAAATCGACCACGTTGAGCTCTATGTGCCGGACCAGTATGAGGCGGCCCGTTGGTACAAGGATGTGTTGGGCTTCGAGGTTCTTCCCGCATACGAACACTGGGCCAGCGAGGGCGGCCCCTTGATAATTTCCTGCAAAGGAGGCCCAAGTAAGTTGGCGCTTTTCAAGGGAGAGGTGCGTAGCTCGGATAGGACCTCGTGGTATCGCCGCGTGGCGTTTCGCGTGACCGGTCAGGGCTTCATCGAATTTCTCCGGAGATTGGACTCACAGCCCGTGTATGAGGACGGCGGCAAGCAGGTAAGCGCGAAAGACTCCGTTGACCATGGCAAGGCGTTTTCAATCTATTTCTGTGACCCGTACGGTCACCCACTTGAAGTATGCACCTACGATTACCAGCACGTATTCCAATTTCTCCACGCTGGCGAGGATTGATCTTATGGGGAGCCGAGAATTCCGGGTGGTGTTGCGCACAAAGACGTTCGAGGACTATGAGACTACAGTTGCCTTCTACCGTGACGGGCTGGAGTTACCTGTTATTGCTTCTTGGGACAGGGACCGCGACCGGGGAACTCTGCTACGGGCTGCGTCCGGCATCATCGAAGTGTTGGCCACTGCACCAGGCATGGAGTTCAGTCTAGTCGATGAAGGGCCACCTCGGGGTGTCACCATTGCCATCGAAGTGGAGGACGTGGATAGCTACTTTAGGCGTATTCGCGAGAAAGGCGTGGCAATCAGGACTGAGCCTGAGCACCAATCCTGGAACCATCGGACTTTTACATTGACGGACCCACTCGGTGTTGTTGTGTACGTCTTCTCCGCATCCTCCGCCGCATGAACTTCCCGGAGTAGCCTCGTCTCTACAGTTCTCGTTGACACCTTCCAAGCGACAGGAGTAGGGTGGTCTCGAAGTTGGGGCTCCTTTCGATTTACTCTGACGACAATCTAGGAGGGCAACCATGCGGAAAATAGGGGTTTTCTTGGCAGTAGTTTCGATGTTGCTGCTGGCGGTGCCGGCGGTCGCCCAAGACGACGGGGGGAATATTGTCGCGGTCCATTGCAACAAAGTCCAGCCGGGCGCAGAGGCAAAGTATGAGGAAGGGGTGAAGAAGCATATGGACTGGCATGGGGAGCAGAACGATCCCTGGACGTGGCTGGCGTGGCAGGTCATTACCGGCCCAGATTCAGGAACATACTGCGCCGGCTCCTTCGGCCACAACTGGGAAGACTTTGACAACCCGGGTGTCCCGGCAGACGCCAACTTGGCAGACATCGCGGCCACCTTTGGCCCCTTCGTACGGGAGTACGAAGCCACGTTTTGGACAAAGCTGCCCAAGGTGAGCCGACCCGCCGAGGGTCAGGCGGCGATGTCTTCGGTGATCTTCTTCAACATCCGCTACGGCATGGGGGAGAAGTTCAACTATCTCGTCGGCGAGTTCCACAAGGCCATCGAGAAAACCAACATGCCGTGGAATTATAATTGGTATGCGCTGGTTAGCGGGGGCAACGAGGGAACCTATGCTCTCGTACTACCGCGCCCCAACTTTGCTGCCTTCAATCCAACTGGAAAGCCTTTCCCCAAAATGCTGGAAGAAGCGTATGGGAAGGCGGGAGCAGACGCCTTGTTGGCCAAGTGGAGGAAGGTGGTCAAGAGCGCCAACACCGAACTCTCCCGGAGCCGGCCTGACTTGAGCTACACCCCGGCAGGCCAATAGAAGCGAAAGAAGTGGGGGTGGCGGTCGGATTACCCGCCGCTACCCCTTCACTGTTTCTGCAAGGATTGCCTGACACCCCCGCTTCCAATCCCTCCTCCGCCGCATGGACTTCCCGGAGTAGGCGCTCCCCGGTCGACCTGTACCTGGTACAGTAGACACTCCCCCTCCCCCGGCGCTACCTTCCTACTCAATGCGTAGGCGGGATGTGGTCTCCTTTGCCACACGCCCCATTCCTTTCGAAGCTCCTTCCCCGAGAGGAAGTCATGGCGGCCCAACAGGAAAGAGCTGAGCGGCGACGCAGCCAGCGTGTTCTTTTAGTTATCCCGGTGGAAGCCACCTGGGAAACACAGCAAGGCATATGCGTCCAGCCTGCTGAAACAGAGGAGGTGAGTGCGCACGGCGCACTGCTCCGAATGAAAGCACTGCTTCCCCTCCCAAAGGAATTCGAGCTGACCCACCGCAAGACCCGCCAATCGACGCGGGCGCGGGTGGTGGAGATTCGTGCCGGCGAGCGAGATGGAATGAAGAGGATTGCTGTTGAGCTTGCCGTCCCCAGCGAGACGTTCTGGGGTATCTCCATCCCCCCGCTACACAGCACGGCTCCCAGCTGAGGAACCACGCGAGTTAGAGCAAATGGAATCCCCTACGCCAAATTCGACATCCGCTATGACTTCTACGGTCGGGGCGAGCCAGAAGGGGTACCGACGCGCGCGCCGCACGCGCGAGTGATGGAAAAGACTGGCGGGGCTGACGGGACTCGAACCCGCGACCTCCTGCGTGACAGGCAGGCGTTCTAACCAACTGAACTACAGCCCCGCAGGGCTACTGGTGGGCGATGTCCGATTCGAACGGACGACCTTCCCGGTGTAAACGGGATGCTCTACCGCTGAGCTAACCGCCCACCGCGCCCCTCGATTCTAACACGCCCCCACCCGCGCAGCAATTGGCGCCGGCAGCGCCGCGCCGAGGCTTCTCCCCCGGACGAGATTTTTCTAGCGATGGCTCAGCCGCCAGCGCCGGCGAATCTCGGCCTCCTCATAGCGGCGGCGCTCCGTCGCCGTCTCACAAATCACCGGCGGAACCGGCTTGGGCTTGCCCTCTTCATCCACCGCCACAAAGGTCACGTAGGCCGAACTGGTGTGCCGGCGCCCGCCGGTGAGCACGTCTTCGGCAAATACCTTGACCCCGACCTCCATCGAAGTCCGGAAAGCACGATTGACCGACGCTTTCAACACAATCAGTTGGCCCACTTTGATGGGCCAGCGAAAATCGAGGTGATCGACCGCGGCGGTCGCCACGTAGCTGTTGCTATGTCGGTGGGCGGCGATGGCCGCCGCGATGTCAATCAGGTGCATCACCCGACCCCCGAGGATGTTCCCCAAGGGATTCGCGTGGTTCGGCAGCACGACCTCCACCATCTCCACCTGCGAGCTCCGCACCGGCTTGCCCTGAGCGACGCCGAAGCTCTTACCGGCCGTGCCACCTGTGGCCACCGGCGCGGCGGCTACCGGAGTGGCCCCGGAGCGGCTTCTCTTCGCTTTCTTCCCGCCTCTTGAAGTTTTCTTGCCCCTCCGGGCCATTCCTCACTCCTTCGCTTCCGCCTCACCGGGCAGCGAAGCCTCAAAGGACTCGAACACCCGCGCCTCCACGTCTTCCAAAACCATCAGTACGGGAAAGTGAATGCGCATATTCTCCCCCACCCGCACCTTCTCCCGCGCCAGCCGTACCCCGCCTGTCTCTCCCCAGCGCCGCCACTCCCAGGACTTCGCCTTCTCTAAGCTCGGCGTGCCCTTGAAGCTCTGCAGAAAGTAGGCCCAGCGGTCCATCAAGTGGGTGCGCTGGTTGATGTAGGCCCAATAGTGATCCCCTGGGGTCTGGCCCACCCCCTCGAAGCGTACGTGAAGCAGCTCGTAGATCCGGCCGCCGAGCCGCGTCTCGCCCGCGTATTCCAGCTTCACTCCGGGGTCCTTCAGCTTCCACGGCATCAGCAGCCAATAACTGTCGTTGATGAAGCGCCCGTAGGCCTGGTCCAGGTATTTTTGCTCATCTTCGTCGCGGGCGGGCTCTCCGTTTACCCGCACGCGCCCGGTGCGGGTGTTCACATTGAAGAGCGCCACCAGCTTGTTTCCCTCACGCGACTCCCATTCCACCCGGTAGCGTCCCTGGTAGCGGTCCCAGAGGTGCCGGACGCGCACCAGCGTCTTGCCTTCACCCTCCACCACCCAGTCGAAGCGAAGAAACCGCGTCTGCGCCCAGCGCGTCTCGCCTCCCATCGCCTTCATCATTTCATCCACCAAGGCCACGGCGCGCACGTCCACCGGCGACTGCGCCCTCACCGTGCCGCCGAACACCGCCAGCAAAGCAACCACCAAGGAAATTTTTTGCATCGCCCCACTCTCCTCAGAAGTCCTTATACTATACTCGCACCCAAGGCTGGAGCAATTTTCATCCGGGCAACCGGTGGCGAATGGCGAAATCGCGCCTCGAAATGCTGGAAGAGTTCACCCGGGAACGGCCGGACGATTCCTTTTCCCATTACGGGTTGGCGATGGAATATCTCAATGCGGGCCGCTCCGAGGACGCTCTGGCCACTTTCAATAAGCTGCTGGCGTTCAACCCCGACTACGCTGCCGCCTACTACCACGCCGGCGTGCTGCTGGGGAAACTCGGGCGGATGCCGGAGGCTCGCTCCATACTCCAGCGCGGCATCGAAGTCGCCGGGCGCAACGCCGACTTCCATACCCGCAGCGAGCTGGAGCAGGCACTGCACGACCTCGCCCGCTAGCCCGGCTCAACCACCGCGCTCCCCCGCCCCTACCGCACCACTCGCTGCATCACCCGGTCGGTAAAAGCAGGAAAGAGGGTGCGAAACCCGACCAGCAACCGCAGCGCCCAGGGCACCACTGCCTCCCGCCGGCCCCGCTTCACCGCCCGCAGCGTCGCGCGCGCCACCGCCTCGGGAGCGATGCCCCGGTAATCTCGCCGCTCAAGCACCCGAGGCAGATTCTTGCCATCGCGGTACGCCCTCTGATGAAAATGCGTCTGGACCCGACCCGGACAGACCACCACCACCCGCACCACGGCGCGCCCCAGCTCCATCTGCAGCCCAGCCGAGAAAGCATTCAAGGCAAACTTGGTGGCGCAATAGCCCGTCATGTAAGGAACCATAATCTTCCCGGCTATGGACGAAATATTGACCACTACGCCGCGCCGTTGCTGCAGGTGGGGCAGGGCGGCCAGCGTCAAGCGCACTGCCCCGAAGAAGTTCACTTCCCACATTCGCCGGAAGTGCTCCCAGTCCATTTCCGGCAAACGCGCGTAGAGGCCGATACCGGCGTTGTTCACCACAATGTCCACGCCCCCAAACTCCTCCACCGTGCGGGTTACCAGCCGCTGCACCTCTGTTTCCTGGGCGACGTCGGTGGGCACCGCCAGCGCCCGCTGCGCGCCCAGAGCGGCCGCCAGCGCCTTGAGTTTCTCCTCCGACCGGGCCGCCAGCGCCACCCGGGCCCCTTCAGCAGCAAAGAGTCGGGCGAGCGCTTCCCCGATGCCTTCGGAAGCTCCGGTAATGATCGCCACTCGATTGGTCAGTTGCATGGCGCCCTCACGCGCAAAAAAACCGTGCGCGCCTCTTTCTACTTGTCCCCCGAGGGCAAGTCAACTCGAAAAACTCCCCCCGCATTGACTTTGCTATACTCTATTCCGTTGACTCTCCCCGATCCCAAACTGCGCACCCAGCGCCTCTTCAACCGCATCGCCGCCTCCTACGCGCGCTGGGTTTTCTCGCATAACCGTGCACAGACGCGCCAGGATGTCGAATGGATAAACCCCCACCGGCACGACCGGGTGCTCGACCTCGCCTGCGGCCCGGGTACCCTGGGACTCGAACTGGTCCGCCACGGCTGCGTGGTCCACGGGCTCGACCTGGCCGAGCGGATGATCGCCGAAGCGCGCCGCATTGCCCGAGCCCGCCAACGCCCGAATATCCATTTCGGCGTCGCCGACGCCGAACACTTGCCGCTTCCGGACAACAGTTTCAATCTTGTGGTGTGCGGCTATTCCTTCGCCAACTTCCCTGCCCCCCAACGGGTCGTCCAAGAAATCGCCCGCGTTACCCGCCCCGGGGGTCGCATCGCTGTGCTGGTGGTGGTGGCCCCGGAGAATCCCGCCGAGCGCCAACAGGTGAATCGCCTGGAACAGATGCGCTCTGACGCCCTCATACGAATTCTCTGCCTGAGCGATCTGTTGGCGCTCTTCCATCAGCTCAACCTACACTTGCTGGACTGCCACGTGGCGCGGCAACGCCAGCGGCTCCACGATTGGCTGGCGCTGGCGGAGTTTGGCGACGACCGCCGCGCCCGGCTACGCCTGCGGGAGGTTCTGCTGCGCACCGCCAAGAACAACAATGCCGGAGTCCCTCTGCGCCGGCAGGGCGGCCACTGGTTTCTCTATCACAAGGTGGCACGCCTGCTCTGGCGAAAATGAAGCATGCGCTTGCCGGCTGGGGCGCATCCTAGGAAAAAGAGAAAAGCGGCGAAGGTGCATTGAGCCCGGCCCCAACTCGACTATAATGCTACCCGGGGCGTCAACCCGCAGGAGCACCCAAAGGGGACACCATGACCAAACCGCGGACACGAGGAGAATTGCCGGCCCAGGGCTACGGCCCGGAAAGGTACGCCGGCCGCAGCGTGAAGCAAGAGATGCGCGAGAACGTGCTGGCCAAGCTCGACCGCGGCGAAGAGCTCTTCCCGGGAATTGTGGGCTACGAGGACACCGTCATCCCGCAAATCCTGAATAGCCTCCTCTCCAAGCACAATTTCATCCTGCTGGGGCTGCGGGGGCAAGCCAAGAGTCGCATCCTGCGCGCCCTGGTGAACTTTCTCGACGACGAGATTCCCGTTATCGCCGGCTGCGAGATCAACGACAGCCCCTACGCCCCCATCTGCCGGGCCTGCCGGCTGCTGGTAGCCGAAAAGGCGGACGACACCCCGGTGGCGTTTCTCCACCGCGAGCGGCGCTATGTGGAGAAGCTGGCCACCCCGGACGTCACCATCGCCGACATCATCGGAGACATCGACCCCATCAAGGCGGCCCGCGGCGGCCTGGCGCTCTCGGACGAGCTGACCATCCACTACGGGCTGCTCCCCCGCGCCAATCATGGTATCTTCGCCATCAACGAACTCCCCGATTTGGCGGCCAAAATCCAGGTGGGCCTGTTCAACATCATGCAGGAGGGCGACATCCAGATCAAAGGCTACCCCGTCCGCCTCCCTCTCGACCTCTGCCTGGTCTTTACCGCCAACCCCGAGGACTACACCGCCCGGGGAAAAATCGTCAGCCCGCTCAAGGACCGCATCGGGTCGGAAATCCGCACCCACTACCCGACCACGCGCGACGAAGGCCTGCAGATCACTCGCCAGGAAGCCTGGTTGAACCGCGACGGCGCCGGGACGGTTACCCTCCCGGCCTTCGTCGCCGAAATCGTGGAAGAGATCGCCTTCCAGGCACGCCAGAGCAAGAAAGTCGACAAACGCTCCGGGGTCAGCCAGCGCATGCCTATCACCTGCATGGAAAACCTGCTCAGCAACGCCGAGCGCCGCGCCCGCCCGGCCCGCGAAAAAACTATCGTGCCCCGCGTCGCGGATGTTTACGCAGCCATGACTTCCCTGACCGGCAAATTCGAGCTGGAATACGAAGGCGAGATGCGCGGCGCCGAGCAGGTAGGGCAGGAGTTGATCCGCGCCGCCATCGGACGCGTCTTCCAGCACTACTTTGGCGAGGCGAACTTGCAACAGGTGGTGCAGTGGTTCGAGCTGGGCGGCGCCCTGAAGGTGCCCGAGAACGCCCGCGCCCGCGAACTGCTGAATCAATTCCGCAAGATCCAAGGCCTGGTGGAAAGCACCGCCCCGCTGGGCCTTCAATCAAAGAGCGATCCGAGCCTGCTGGTAGCGGGTTGCGAGTTTATCCTGGAAGGGCTGCATGCTCACCGGCGCATCAGCCGGAACGAGGAGCGCGGCTTCTATGCCGAAGCGCCCTCCCGGCCCGCGCCCTCGCCGCGGCCCGCCTCCCCACGCTACCGCCGCTCCTATCAGTGAAGCGCTCGATGCGGTTTACCCGCTACTCCCGCTACACCGGCACCCCGGCCGACGCGGTGGACATTGACGAGCTGCTCTCCCAGCTCGCCGACTTCCTGCTCCAGAGCGGTTTCCAGTCGCAGTATTACGGTTTCTATGAGATGGATTTCGAGCAAACCTTGGAGCGCCTCCGGCAGGCCATCCTGGAAGCGCTGGAGGCGAACCAAATGCTGCCGCCCCAGTTGCGCGAGGCGATGGAGAAAGACCCCGAGCGCGCCGATGAACTCCTGAACGAATTCCTGCAAAACCTGATCGAGCGCCTGGCCGAGGAAGGACACATCCGCGTGGACCCGCCGCCTCCGCCCGCCCCCCAGTCCGGGCGCGTCGATGAGAACGCCGCTCCCGGGCAAACCCGCTTCGAGCTGACCGATAAGGGGCTCGACTTTCTGGGCTACCGGCAGTTGAGGGACCTGCTGGGCTCGCTGGGCAAGTCCAGCTTCGGGCGCCATGACACCAAAGAGCTGGCCACCGGCGTGGAAGTGGCCGGGGCATCTAAAACCTATGAGTTCGGCGACCACTTGAACCTGGACATCACCGCCACCCTGGGCAGCAGCATCAAACGCCGCCTCGCCAGCGGCCACCGCGGCCCGCTCTTCCCGCTCGACCTCGACTACTCCGATCTCCAGGTGCACCAGTCGGAGTACCAAAGCTCCTGCGCCACCGTGCTCATGCTCGACTGTAGCCACAGCATGATCCTCTACGGCGAAGACCGCTTCACCCCCGCCAAGAAGGTGGCGCTGGCCCTCACCCACCTCATCCGCAACCAGTATCCGGGGGACTCGCTGCACCTGGTGCTCTTCCACGACTCGGCCGAGTCGCTCCCCCTGCCCCAACTGGCGCGCGTGCAGGTCGGGCCGTACTACACCAATACCCGCGAAGGCCTGCGCTTGGCCCGCCGGCTGCTCCAGTACGAAAACAAAGACATGCGGCAGATCATTATGATTACCGACGGGAAACCCTCGGCCTTGACCCTGGAGGACGGCCGAATCTACAAGAACGCCTTCGGACTTGATCCGCTGGTGGTGAGCGAAACCCTGAAGGAGGTGAGGCGCTGCCGCCGCTCCGGCATCCTCATCAACACCTTTATGCTGGCCAGCGACTATAGCCTCGTCCACTTCGTCCATCAGGTGTGTGAGATCGGGCGCGGCAAGGCCTACTTCACCACCCCGCACACTCTGGGCGAGTATCTCTTGCTCGA
>JBHHYS010000007.1:0-47905 GCA_046757645.1 Terriglobia bacterium
TGGTGACCGGGCCGACGGGCAGCGGTAAGACCAACACCCTCTACAGCTCCATCACCCGCCTGAACACCCCGGAGACAAACATCATGACCGCGGAAGACCCGGTGGAGTTTCAGTTGCCGGGGATCAACCAGCTTCAGATCAAGGAACAAATCGGGCTCAACTTTGCCGCTGCGCTGCGCTCCTTCCTCCGCCAGGACCCCAACATCATCCTGGTCGGCGAAATTCGCGATTTTGAGACGGCGGAGATTTCGGTCAAGGCGGCACTCACCGGCCACCTGGTGCTTTCCACCTTGCACACGAATGATGCTCCCAGTACCATCAGCCGCTTGATGAATATGGGGATTGAGCCCTTCCTGGTGGCCACTTCGGTCCACTTGATTTGCGCGCAGCGCTTGGTGCGGCGGATTTGTTCCGATTGCAAGGAGGAGCAGAATCTGCCCCCGCAAGCGCTGGTGGATATCGGCTTCACTCCCCAGGACGCCAAGAAGGTGAAGATTTACAAGGGCAGGGGGTGCGGGCGGTGCAATGACACCGGCTACAAGGGCCGCACGGGGCTCTACGAGGTGATGGAGGTGAGCGACGAGATCCGGGAGCTGATTCTGGTGGGTGCCTCTGCTTTGGAGTTAAAAAAGAAGGCAATCGAATTGGGGATGGTCACCCTGCGTTACAGCGGCCTGACCAAGATCGCCCAGGGCGCCACCACGATCGAGGAAGTGATTCGGGAGACGGTGGGGTAGTGAGGAGGAGAAGGTGGCCAATCTGAGTTTGGCAGACATGCTGAGAAAGATGATCGAGATGGGCGGGTCGGACCTGCACCTGACCACCAACAGCCCGCCCCGCATCCGTGTGGACGGCAAATTGCGTCCCCTGGAACTCCCCACCCTGACGGCATCCGAGACCAAGCAGTTGGCCTATTCGGTTTTGACCGATGCCCAGAAACACCGGTTCGAGGAGAACTGGGAGCTCGACTTCAGCTTCGGGATGAAGGGGCTGGCGCGCTTTCGCGCCAACGTCTACATGCAGCGCGGTGCGGTGGGCGCAGTGTTTCGCACCATTCCCTGGCAGATCAAGGGCTTCGAAGAGCTGGGTCTGCCTGTGGTGGTGAAGAGTCTGTGCGGGAAGCCGAGGGGATTGGTCCTGGTGACCGGGCCGACGGGCAGCGGCAAATCCACCACGCTGGCGGCGATGTTGGATAAGATCAATTCCGAACGCGCCGAGCACATGATCACCATCGAAGACCCCATCGAGTTCATTCACCAGCACAAGCAGTGTTTGGTCAATCAGCGCGAGGTGCACAGCGACACCAAGTCGTTCGCCAGCGCTTTGCGCACCGCACTCCGGCAGGACCCCGACGTGGTGTTGATTGGCGAGATGCGGGACCTGGAAACGATCGAATCCGCCTTGCGCATCGCGGAGACCGGGCACCTCACTTTTGCCACTCTGCACACCAATTCGGCGGTTTCGACCATCAACCGAATCGTGGACGTCTTTCCAGCCCACCAGCAGGCGCAAGTCCGGGCTCAACTGTCGCTGGTGCTGGAGGGAATTATGTGCCAGGCGCTGTTGCCGCATAGCAGCGGGCGGGGCCGGGTGTTGTGCATGGAAATTCTGTTGCCGAACGCGGCCGTGCGGAACCTGATCCGGGAAGACAAGATCCACCAAATTTACTCGGCCATGCAGACCGGCCAGGAGAAGTTCGGGATGCAGACGTTCAACCAGTCACTGGCCACCCTGTATTTTCAGAAGAAAATTGCGCTGGAAACAGCGGCTTCCAGGTCATCGAGTCCCGAGGAGTTGCAGGATATGATCAGCCGGGGTGTCGGCGTGGTCGGCCAGGCCCGGCCGGTGGCCCGGCGATCAGCAGTCTAAGGAAACAAGGGAGACACCATGCCAGTCTATTCCTTTCGAGGCACCACAGCCGCGGGCGCGGTCGTCACGGGCGAGCGTGCCGCCGAGAGCAAGCAGGCTCTGCAGGCGATGTTGCGTCGGGAACGCATCATCCCGGTCACCATCAAGGAAAAAGGCAAAGAGTTTGCACTGCCCACCTTTGGGGGCGGGGTGAGCGCCAAGGAGCTGGCGGTGTTCACCCGGCAGTTCTCGGTGATGATTGACGCCGGGTTGCCTCTGGTGCAGTCGCTGGAAATCCTCGCCAGCCAGCAGGAGAACCGGGCCTTCCAGAAAACCTTGACCGGGGTGCGCAGCCAGGTGGAATCCGGCTCCACGCTGGCCAATGCCCTGCGGCAGCACCCCAAGGTGTTCGACGACCTCTACACGAACATGGTGGAAGCCGGGGAGACCGGGGGGATTCTGGACAATATCTTGCAGCGGCTGTCCACCTACATCGAGAAGAACGTAAAGCTGAAGTCAGCGGTGAAGTCCGCCATGATCTACCCGGCGTCGGTGTTGATCATTATGACCCTGGTGATCGTCGGCCTGCTGTGGAAGGTAGTGCCGGTGTTCACGCAGTTGTTCATCGGGCTGGGGGCTGAGCTGCCCCTGCCCACCAAGATCGTGATCGGACTGAGCGATTTAGTTCGGAACTGGATTCTCATCCTCTTCATCGTCTCTGTGGCGGTGGTGGTTGCGGTGCGCTTCTACTACCAAACCCCCAAAGGCCGCTATGTGATGGATGCCATGCTGCTACGAATCCCTTTGGTGGGGATTCTATTGCGCAAGATCTCGGTGGCCCGCTTCACTCGGACCTTGGGCACACTGATCAGCAGCGGGGTGCCTATTCTGGACGGGCTCAGCATCACGGCGCGCACCTCGGGCAACGCCGTGATTGAGCAGGCGTTGCTCCGGGTGCGCAAGGCGGTGGAAGAAGGGCGCACCATCGCCGAGCCGCTCAAGGCCACCGATGTATTCCCGGTGATGGTGGCACAGATGATCGGCGTGGGCGAACAAACCGGAGCCCTGGATGCGATGCTGGCCAAGATCAGCGATTTCTACGAAGAGGAGGTGGATACGGCGACCAAAAACCTGCTGACGGCATTGGAGCCCATCATGCTCCTCATCTTGGGCGTGTGGTGGGGGGCATCGTGATTTCTATGTACCTGCCGCTGTTTTCGCTGATTGCCAAGCTGTCCGGCTAGACGCGGCGCTCACGCCCGCTTCCCCGGGGTTCACCCATGGGTCGCGCTCGCCAACTTCGCGACTGGCTCTCCTGGCTGGTCAAAGTTCGCTTCCTGATCATCACCTTTCTTCTCGGGATCGAGTTGGTGATCCGCCAGTTGGCGCCCACCACCGTCCCCATCAAGTATTTCTTCTCGCTGGTTCTGCTCTGGTACACGCTGGGGGTCTTCTACGCTATTTTGCAGAGGCTGGAGCTGGACCCCCAGCTGCAGGCCTATGTGCAGCTTACCGTGGACTTGGTGATGGTCACGGGCATTGTGTATGTCACCGGGTCGCTGGATAGTTACTTCGTGCTGCTTTACCCGCTGGTGATCATCGTGGCCAGCATCCTGTTGTCGCGGGTGGGTGCGTTTCTCATCGGGGCCCTCAGTTTCCTTTTTTTTGCGGCGATTGTGGATGCGGCCTACGCGTTGAAACTAATCCCCACGCTCTATCCGCGGAGCATGGGGGTGTGGCCGGTGCAAGTTCATTTGATGATTAACCTCTTTGCCTTCCTGGCCGCCTGGTACCTCTCCAGCCATCTCGCCGAGAGCCTGCGGAAGACGGGGGTGGCCCTGGAAGACAAGGCGGGGGAATTGCAAGACTTGCAGGCCTTCAACGAAAACATCATCGAGTCGATGCGCGGCGGTCTCTTGACCACCGACCTGCAGGGTCGCGTCTTGCTCCTCAATCCCGCCGGCGAGGAGATCCTGCGGGTGAAGCTGGCTCAGGTGCGGGGTGCCACGCTGGGGCGCCTCTTCCCCGACCTGGAAGCGGTTGCCCCCGAGGGAGGCGAAGGATCGGATCTGGCCCGACACGAGGTGCGGGTGCGCACGGCTGGCGGGAAGGAAAAGATTCTGGGCGTGAGCCGGTCGCTGCTGCATACGCGGGAGGGAAGCCGGGGCGGCTATGTGTACAGCTTCCAGGATCTATCCGAACTCAAGCGCCTGGAAGCGGAAGTGGCGCAAAAGAAGCGCATGGCAGCCCTGGGGCGCATGGCGGCCGCGATTGCCCATGAGATCCGGAATCCCCTGGGGGCGATCGCCGGCTCGGTGCGGCAACTGGCTCGCTATGCGGAGACCGGGGAGGACGAGCGGAAGCTGGTGGATATCGTCAACCGGGAGTCGGAGCGGTTGAACCGTGTGGTCAACGAGATTTTGGGCTATAGCCGAGAGAAAGTCCCCCGCCGGAAGCAGGCCAATCTGGTTCGGTTGCTGGAGGAAACTCTGCTGCTACTGGAGCGACACCCGCAATTCAGTGCGACCATCGGGGTGGAGAAACAGTTTCCGCCCCATGGAGTGCAGGCCGTCGTGGATGCGGAACAGATGAAGCAGGTGTTCTGGAACCTTTGCGACAATGCCTTGCGGGCCATGCCTCGGGGCGGAACGCTGCGGCTGGGCATCGAGGAAGGCGATGGGGTGGTGCGCATCCGGGTGGCGGATACCGGCGTGGGGTTGAGTCCCGAGCAGTGCGAAAAGATTTTTGAGCCCTTCGAGAGCTCATTTGTCGGCGGTACCGGGTTGGGTCTGGCGATTGTTGACCAAATCGTGCGCGGCCACGGGGGGCGGGTGTGGGCCCGTCGGGCGGAGCCGGGGGGCTCGGAATTCACCGTCGAGCTACCCCGCCGCTAGGGGGTTGGCCGGGAGGGGCGTCGAGTGGCGAATGTTGCCGCAAAGCAGGGAACCGCGCAGATGGCAAGCTTGCTCATCATTGATGACGAACCGATCGGCGAAAGCTTAGCGCTGGCTTTTCGTCGCCGGGATTACGGGGTGACGTTGGCCCGGACGGGGAGCGAGGCGCACGCGCGGTTGGAGCAACAGCTCTTCGATATCATCGTTTGTGACATCACTCTGCCCGACGCCAATGGGGTCGAGCTGCTGGAGTTTACTCGGCAGGTGAGCCCCGATTCGGTCTTTCTCCTCATGACGGGCAAGGAGCACCCCCAGGAGCTCATCATCCAGGCGCTCAACCTGGGCGCCGACCGCTACATCATCAAGTCCGACCGGACCATCGAGGAAGTGCAATCGGTGGTGCAGCGGGCTGAGGAATACCTGCGCACGCGGCGGGAACGCGACCTTTACCAGCGGGCGGCGCGCGAACTAGCCCGCGATGATATTATCGGCCAGAGCCGCTCGTTGCATGCGGTGCTGGAGACCGCCCGCGCGGTGGCGGCCACCAACAGCACTGTGCTCATCACCGGGGAGAGCGGCACGGGCAAGGAGCTGGTGGCGCGGCGGATTCACGAGTTGAGTCCGCGCCACGACCATCCCTTCGTCTCCCTGAATTGCGGCGCCTTTCCCGAGACGCTGCTGGAAAGCGAGCTGTTCGGCTACGTCAAGGGGGCGTTCACCGGGGCGACGCAGAGCAAGCAGGGATTGTTCCAGGCAGCGGCGGGCGGCACGCTGTTTCTGGACGAAATCGGGGAGATGAGCCTGCCCATGCAGGTGAAGCTGCTGCGGGTGCTGCAGGATCGACAAGTGCGTCCGCTGGGGAGCACGGAGGAGCGGCGGGTGGATGTGCGGGTGATCGCGGCCACCAACCAGGACTTGCGGCGGATGGTGGCGGATAAGAGTTTTCGCGAAGACCTCTTCTATCGCATCAGCGTCATTCCCCTGCACGTGCCCCCGCTGCGGGAACGGGCGGACGATGTTCCCGTGTTAGCGCTGCACTTTCTGCAACGCTACCGGGAGCAGATGGGAAAGCCGATTCGGGGAATTGCCCCCGAGGGGCTGGAGGTGCTCCGGCGGTATGCTTGGCCGGGAAACGTGCGCGAACTGGAAAATGCCATTGAGCGTGCGGTGGCGCTGGAGCCCGGCGAAGAAATCACCCTCCGCAGCCTGCCTGAACAAATCAGTCGGGTGGCGGCCCCTGCCCCCGGTGCCCAGCTGCTGCCAGAGGAGGGAATCGAGCTCGAGAATCACATTCAGGAGCAGGAGCGCGCCTTTCTGCTGGCCGCCCTTGAGCGCTCCCAGGGCGTGCGAACCAAGGCCGCTGAACTGCTCGGGATGAGCTACCGGTCGTTCCGCCACTATGCCAAGAAGTACCGGATTTGAGCGCCGCCGGACATTTTATGTCATCCGATAAGTGCCGCTTTTTGTCAAACAGGGGCATGTGTCACTGCGGGAATGATGTTTATCTTCTTTAGACACATACGCTTACACCAATAATTGAATTTGGAATAAAAAATGCAATGATAGATAGTCAGGAAGCGGGGGCATTTGCCAAAGGGAAAGGAGAAAGAGAAACAAATGAGGAATCGTCAGAAAGGCTTTTCGTTGATTGAGTTGCTGATCGTGGTGGCGATCATCCTGATCATCGCCGCGATCGCCATTCCGAACCTGCTGAGGTCGCGGATGGCGGCGAACGAGTCCTCGGCGGTGGGCTCGCTGCGGACCATCGTCACGGCTAATGTTACCTACCAGTCCACGTACGGCAACGGCTTCGCGCCCACCCTGCTCGCGCTGGGTCCTGCGGCCGGTGCTGGTGCTGCCACCTGTGACACTTCGGATCTGCTCGATGCGGTGTTGTCCGCAGGCCAGAAGAGCGGGTACAACTTCACCTACGCGGGCGCGAACCCCGTCCCCGCCGCGGCTGCTGGTTGTGCCGCCGCTGGCTTCAACACCTTCACGGTCAACGCCAACCCGATACAGGCCGGAACGACCGGACAGCGGTTTTTCTTTGTCGACCAGTCCGGTGTAATCCGCTTCAATGCCACCCAGCAGGCGGCCGCAGCCGACGCGCCGATCAGCTAATCGGTGCGATGCTCTCGGGGGGAAGTGCCATACTTCCCCCTTATTTTTTTGCCGCTCCAAAAGGGGAGACGACGGTGAGGACAACAGCCGCGGGAGAGAGACGGAGTCCGCGGGGGTTCTCACTGATTGAGCTGCTGATCGTGGTGGCGATCATCCTGATCATCGCCGCCATTGCCGTTCCCAATTTCATGAGGTCGCGGATGGCGGCCAACGAGTCGGCGGCGGTGACTTATCTGCGCGCGATCAACACTGCCTCGGTCGCCTATTCGTCCACCTACGGCAATGGCTACCCGCCCGACCTGGCGACGCTGGGACCGCCGCCTGGGGGTGGTGGCGGACCTACCTGTGACAGCGCGGATCTGATCGATGCCCTGCTGGCCGCGGGCCAGAAGAGCGGATACATCTTTACCTATACGGCGGGGGCGGCGATCGGCGGGGCGGCGGCGGGCTGTACAAATCCCGGGCTGATCGCTTACTCGGTGAACGCCAACCCGCTCACGCCCGGGGCTACCGGACAGCGGTACTTCTTCAGCGATGAATCGAACGTGATCCGATTCAACGTCCAGCAGCAAGCGGGCGTGGCCGACCAACCAATTGACTAGTGGGGGCATATATTCTCGGGAGCAGGGAGCTGCTTTTCTGCTTAGAATCGTTTTCCGGCAGACGATGCCCGGCCGCGGTTGTGACGGCTGATCCTCCCGGCCGCGCTAATACAAGGGCAGGAATCCAATCGCCTCAGTCCGATATTAGGTAGAATCAAAGGCCGGCGAACGTGGAGCCGCTGAGAGCGACATAGGCATTGGGTCCGCGACGCCGCACCGGGCAGGCGGAGCAACTTTGACCACGACTCCCAATGAGCGGGATTGAGATCGTCAATCTCACCAAGGACTACCCGATTGGCTTTTGGCGCCAACGGTCGCAGCGCGCCCTCGACCACCTGACCCTGACCATTGAAGCGGGGGAGATTTTCGGCCTGCTGGGGCCGAACGGGGCCGGGAAGACCACCACCTTGAAGCTCCTGATGCGTTTGATTTACCCCACCGGGGGCAGCGCCCGCCTCCTGGGGCGTCCCCTGGAAGACGTCGAGGTGCACCGGCGGGTGGGCTACCTCCCCGAGGCCCCCTACTTCTATGACTACCTCACGGGGCGGGAGTTCCTCGACTACTGCGGTCAGCTCTTTGGCTATGACAAGCAGGAACGCCGTCGACGGGTTGACACGCTGCTGGCGCGGGTGGGGCTGGGCGACGCCGCCGACATCGGCTTGCGGCGCTTTTCCCGGGGGATGTTACAGCGCGTGGGCATCGCCCAGGCTTTGATCAATGACCCCGACTTGGTGTTTCTGGACGAACCCATGCTGGGACTGGACCCCGTCGGCCGCCGGGAGGTCCGGGATCTCATCCTGGAGCTGCGGGCGCGGGGCAAGACGGTCTGCTTTTCGACCCACATCCTGTCCGATGCGGAGGCGCTGTGTGATCGGGTCGCCATCCTCAACAAGGGCCGCCTGCACGGTTTGGGGGCGCTGGACGAGATTCTCAAACTCGAAGTGAAATTCAGTGAGGTGTTGGTGGGGCAGCCCTCGCCCGCCTTGGTGGAGGCCCTACGGCCGATGACGGATGGGATGCGGCGCGCCGGCGACAAGCTCAACCTGAGGGTCCCCGAGGAAAGGCTCTACGCGGTGATCGACTGCGTCCGGCAGCACCGGGGCCGGCTGCTGGGGGTGAACCCGGTGCGCGCCTCCCTGGAAGACTACTTTTTCGAAGAGTTCGGAACCGAGAAGGTTCCGGAAGCCACCGACAGGATTTAGGCCCGTGCAGCGAGTCGCCGCCATCGCCCTGAATACGTTCCGGGAAGCGATCCGGGACCGGGTGCTCTATAACCTGATTGTGTTCGCCTTGCTGTTGATCGGCACGGCCATCTTGTTCGGTCAGATCTCCATCGGGGTGCAGAAGCTGATCCTGGTGAACCTGGGATTGGCGGCCATCACCTTTTTCGGGTTGGCGATCGCCATCTTCATTGGCATCGGGCTGGTCTATAAGGAGATGGAAAAGCGGACTCTGTACGCGCTGCTGGCCAAGCCGGTGCGGCGATACGAATTCATCCTGGGAAAATTCTGTGGCCTGGCGCTCACCCTGCTGGTCAACACCTTATTGATGACGGTGGGCTTTTTCCTGGCCCTCTATTACGTGAAGCGAGGGTTCGACGCCAGCGACCTGCCGCTGTTGGTGGCCATCTATTTCATCTACCTGCAACTGTTGCTGGCCACCGCCCTGGCGCTGCTCTTCTCCTGCTTTTCCTCGCCGGTGCTCTCGGCGGCCTTCACCTTCGGCCTGTTCATCATTGGCAGCTTCGCGAGTGACATCCGTGAGTTGACCCAGTGGGTGGAGTGGTCTTGGCTGGAGGGTGTAACCCGGGGCGTCTATTACGCCCTGCCCAACTTCCGCAACTTCAACGTCATTAGCAGGGTGGCGCACGGGCACCCGGTAGCGGGCGGGTTGGTGTGGCAGAACACCACATACGCCCTCCTCTATATTGGTTTGGTGCTGGGGGCCAGCGCGTTGATCTTTCAGAACCGGAACCTGAAGTAGATGCAATGATTCCCACCCGCCGATGGCTGCCGCTCGCCCTCCTGGCCATACTGGTCGGGGGTTTTGCTTTGGTCCGCCTGCAACAGGGCGTGGACCGGACCTTGGCCGACTCCCGCCCGGATGTGCAAGTGCTTTATCTTCCTTCCGGCGAGTGGGTGAAGCGGCTCTCGCTGGGCTACGATGGCTTGCTGGCCTGCCTCTACTGGACTCGCGCCGTGCAGCACTACGGCCGGGAGCGCTTGGCCAAGGGCCAGTACCCGCTCCTCTACCCCTTACTCGACATCACCACCACGCTGGACCCGGAGTTGCTCCTGGCCTACCGCTTCGGGGCCATCTTTTTGACTGAAGAGCCTCCGCGGGGGCCCGGGCGGCCCGACCAGGCGATCAAACTGCTCCGCAAGGGGATCGAACAGAACCCCGACTACTGGCGTTTCTGGTACGACCTGGGCTTTGTTTACTACCGTAGCGTGAAGGACTACCAGCGCGCTGCGCAGGCGTTTTACCAGGGGGCCCAGCACCCGAAGGCGGCTCCCTGGATGGCGGTCATGGCGGCAAAAATCGCTGCCGAGGGCGGCAACCGCCGCTGGGGGCGCTTCCTTTGGACCGAACTGTACAACAGCGCGGACGACCCCCTGATCCGGCAGAACGCCCTGCGCCACCTCCGCCGTTTGCAAGTGGAGGAGGATATGGAGATTTTGGAAGCGCTCCTGCGCCGCTACCGGCAGCAAACCGGCCAGCCCGCCCACTCTCTCCGGCAACTGCTTGCGGCCGGCCTGGTGCGCACCCTTCCCCGTGACCCAGCCGGCTATCCCTATCGGCTTGGGCCTCACGGTCGTGTGCAGCTCCATGCAGAGAGTCCCCTCACTCAGTCTTTCGGGGGCCAGCCGAAATGAAGGCGGCGAAGCGCGGGCTGGCTTGCCTCTCTCTCAGCGTCCTGCTGCTGGCGGGTGTGGCCGGGGCGGCCGAGCCGACGCTGAAGGAAGTCGTGCGGGAGGTGGAGCGCCACTACAAGCGGGTGCGCACGCTGGAAGCGGACTTTGTGCAGCGCTACACCTTGGCGGCAACGACCTTGGTCGAGTCGGGCCACGTTTATTTCCAGAAGCCGGGGCGGATGCGCTGGGACTATGACAATCCGGAGCCGAAGCTCTTCCTCACCGATGGGAACTACGCCTACCTCTACGTCCCCCAGGAAGAGCAGGTGCGCCGCCTGCCGATGAAGCAGGCCCCGCAGTGGCAGGCGGCATTCGCGTTGCTGCTGGGGCGGGTGGATTTGGGTCGCCTCTTCCACCGCATCCAGTTGGTGCGCGTGCATCGGCTGGAGAGTGCGGCGCGGTGGCAGTTGCGGGGCCAGCCCAAGTCCGAGCAGCAAGCCTTCCGGGAGGTGTGGATTGACCTCAATGAGCGCTACCAGGTGCTGCGCATCGAAATCCGCCAGCGCGACGGCAGCTTGATGGAGTTTCACTTCCGTGGTTGGCGGGAGAATCACTCCCTGCGGCCCGACCTGTTTCGCCTGCAGGTTCCTCCGGGGACGGTGTGGCTTGATGAGGCGCCTTCTTGAGCGGCTTTTGCGGTCTTCGACTTCCCTTCGCGGGCGAGCCGGTGCTAAACTTGGGATTAGGGTCAGGGGGCAGAGACCCCATGGGTGAGTTCGTCTACAAGGTAGCGGATGAACGCGGCCAGGTTACCGTGCAGGCGGAGAGCGCGAATTCGGAAGCTGAGCTCCGCCAGAGGCTGGAGGAGAAAGGGTTGTTCATCTACTCCATCCGGAGTCGTGCCCTGCGGGGTATTTCCTGGCGCCCGGCCGGGCCTCGCCGCCGGCGGTTGTCCCGCAACGAATTCCTGCTTTTCAATCAGCAATTTGTGACCCTGCTGCGGGCCGGCCTCCCCATTCTGCGCGCCCTCGACCTGCTCGCCGAACGCGCCACCCGGCCAGTGCTGCGGGCCGTACTGGACGACATCCGCCAGCGCCTGCGCGGGGGCGCCTCCCTTTCCGACGCCTTCCGGGCCCAGGCCATCTTTTCCGAGGTGTACACCTCCTCGCTGCTGGCGGGTGAGCGCAGCGGCAACCTGCCCGGGGTGCTGGACCAATACATCAGCTTCATGAAAACCACCAACACGGTGCGGGGGCGGCTGCGCGCGGCCCTGGTCTATCCTACGCTGTTGCTGGTGGTGGCTGGCGGCGTCCTCACCTTCGTCATCCTCTACGTCATCCCCCGGTTTGACGAACTGTATACGGAGATGAACGCGGCTCTGCCAGCGCTCACCGTAGCGGTCATCAGCCTCGCCCGGAACATTCGCGCTTCCGTGTTGGTGCTGGCCCTGGGGGTCGGGGCCGTACTGGGCACGCTTTGGGCGGTGACGCGGACGGAAGCGGGCGCGCAGGCCTTCGACCGGGCGCGCATGAAAGTGCCGCTGCTGGGGGACATTCTGCTGAAGTTCCGCCTGGCACAGTTCAGCCGTACGCTGAGCACGCTGCTGGCGGGCGGTATTCCCCTGGTGCCGTCGCTGGAAGTCTCCGCCGGGGCCATGGAAAGTCCCCTGCTCCGCCACACCATCGGGACCGCTGCCCGGCGGGTGAAAGAGGGGCAGAGTCTGCACGCCTCGCTGGCGGGCACGGGCATTGTGCCGGATATGGTCACAGAGATGATTGAAGTGGGGGAAAACACCGGGGCGCTGCCGCAGATGCTCAATAGTGTGGCTGAGTTCTACGAAGAGGAGCTGAACACGCGCCTGACGACGCTGCTGGCCCTGTTGGAGCCGGTGCTGCTGCTGGGGGTCGCGGGTGTGATTGCGGTGATGCTGATCGCCCTGTATTTGCCGATTTTTTCGGTGGGAGCCGCTCTGCGGTAAGGAAGGAGAGTCATGGCCGAAGAAGCCCGCCGCCCCGCATCGTCCGCCGCGGCGCCAGACCAGGTCGAGCAGGCGCGGCAACTGGCGGCGCGTTACCGCTGCGAGTTCGTGGACCTCACCCAGCAGCGCATTGACGCGGATTTGTTCCGCCTGATTCCGGTCGAGCTGATGTTCCGCTACCACTTCATTCCCCTGGAAGCGACCGACGGGAACCTGACCGTGGCCATGGCTGACCCCAGCCAGTTCTTTGTCGCCGATGAGTTGGCGGTGCGGCTGGGACGGAACGTTCAGGTGAAGGTCGCCACCCGGGAGCAGATTGCCGACATCCTCAAAAAGAGCGAGCAATCCCAGCGGGTGCTGGAGGAAGTAACGGAGGACTTTCGCCTCGACGTGGTGCAGGCAGACGAAGAGGGCGAAGCGGTAATTTCGGTCGAGCGGCTGACCCGGGATACGGAAAGCAGCCCCATCATTCGTCTGGTGGATTCCACCCTGTTCAACGCGCTGGAGCGCCGGGCCAGCGACGTCCACATCGAGACCCGGGACAACGAAGTGGTGGTCAAGTACCGGATTGACGGTGTTCTTCACCCGGCGATGGCCCCGCTGTCCAAGGAGTGGCATTCGGCCATCATCTCGCGCATCAAGGTGATGTCGGAGCTGGACATCGCCGAGCGGCGCGTTCCCCAGGACGGGCGCTTCCGGGTGCGCTACAAGGGGCGGGCGATTGACTTCCGGGTGTCGATCATGCCGTCCATCCACGGCGAAGACGCCATGCTGCGCATCCTGGATAAGGAGTCTCTGGGGGAGAAATTCCACGAGCTCAATCTGGACGTGGTGGGCTTCTCCGAGCCGGAGTTGAAAAAGCTCCGGCGCTATATCCGGGAGCCCTACGGGATGCTTCTGGTCACCGGACCCACCGGCAGTGGCAAGACCACCACCCTCTACGCTGCGCTCTCGGAAATCAAGTCCGACGAGGACAAGATCATCACCATCGAAGACCCGGTCGAGTACCAGATCAAGGGGGTGACGCAGATTCCGGTGAACGAGCGCAAGGGATTGACGTTTGCCCGCGGCCTGCGCTCCATCCTCCGGCACGACCCGGACAAGATCATGGTGGGCGAGATCCGCGACCTGGAAACGGCGGTGATTGCCATCCAGTCGGCGCTCACCGGCCACCTGGTGTTCACCACCGTGCACGCCAACAACGTGGTGGACGTCATCGGGCGCTTTCTCAATATGGGCGTGGAGCCCTACAACTTCGTCTCCGCCCTCAACTGCATACTGGCTCAGCGCCTGGTGCGGGTCATCTGCGAGAACTGCAAGCACCCGGTGCGCTACCCGCGGGCGGTGCTGGAGGAGTGCGACCTGCCCTACGAGGCGTGGAAGGAGGTGGCATTTTATGAGGGCACGGGCTGCATCGAATGCCACGGCACCGCCTATCGCGGCCGCACCGCTATCTGCGAGCTGCTGGACCTGAGCGACCATATCCGGGAGATGATCGTGGACAAGAAGCCCACCTCAGAAATCAAGCGCGCCGCCCGCGAGGAGGGCATGACCTTCCTGCGCGAGGCGGGACTGGAGAAGGTGCGCGCCGGGATCACCACCCTGCGCGAGCTGAACAAAGTAACCTTCATTGAAACGGTGTAACCCTGCATGGCTGCCTCTGCCCGATTCCGCGACCGCTGGCGACACTGGTTCCATGAGCCGGGGGAAGTCCGGCTGGTGTGCGAGATTGCCGCCGACTATGTGGCCGCGGTGCGGCATCACCGGGGTCGGATCGAATCGTGGGCGGCGGGGCCGCTGCCGGAGGGTGCGGTGCAGCCCGCACCGCTGGCCGAGAACATCGCCAATCCGGGAGCGCTCCAAGAGGCGCTGGAGCACGTACTGGGTATGGTGGCCGACGGTCTGCGCCGCTGTGTTCTGATTGTGCCGGATCTGGTGGCGCGGGTTGCCTTGCTGGAATTCGATCATCTGCCCGAGCGCGTGGAAGAGGCTGAAAGACTGCTGCGCTGGCGCTTGAAAAAAGATTTGCCCTTCGACGTCCGCCAGGCTGTGCTCTCCTACCAGACCCAGGCGGGGCACGCCAGCACGCGGGAGGCGTTGGTGGTCGTCTGCCTGCGAGGGCTGCTGCGGCAATACGAAGAGTGCCTGGAAAGGCTGGGGGTGCAGCCGGGCTGGGTGACGCTCTCGACCCTGGCGGCGCTGGGCTGCTTGGACTCCTCGGGGGCGCCGCGTCTGCTGGTGAAGCGCGACCACGGCTCGCTGGGCCTGGCAATTGTGCACGGCCAAGCGGTGCGGCTGTTTCGCAGCCTGCCCACGCCGGGGGGGAGCCGCCCGCTGAGCGAAAACTTGCTCCTTGAGAAGGTCTGGCCGGCAGCGGTCTATTTCCAAGACCAGTGGAGCCAGCCGGTGAGCGAGGTGGTGTGGGCGGGCGCGGGCCGAGCCCAACCGGAGCTGATGCAGCAGCTCGAACGCGAGGCGGGGTGCCGGGTGACGGAATTGAGTCCGGCGGCGTTTGGCCTGCCGGTGTCGCCCATCTCGGGTGCCGCCCCTGACCACAGGTTGGCGGCCAGCGTGGGCTGGGTAGGCGGGGAAGCGGTATGAGAGCTCGCGTCAACCTGGCCACGAACCCGTTCGTGAACTATCGTCGCTTTGCGCTGACCGCAGGCATTCTGGCGGCTGTGGCGCTGGGGCTCACGGTGCTGCTGATCAGCGAAGGGGTGAGCGTCTGGCGGGAGCGCAGCGCCACCCGGGCACGCTTGGGGGAACTCGAAGCGCAACAGGCACAGTTGGCCGCCGAGCAGGGCCGGTTGGAGGAGGCGTTGCGCGCCCCGGCCACGCAGGCGCTGCTGGAACGCACTCGCTTTCTGAACCAATTGATCGAGCACAAGAGCCTCTCGTGGACTGAGCTGTTCTTCGATTTGCAGCAGCGCCTGCCCCGGCGGGTGCGCATCCTCTCGCTCGCCCCCAAGCTCGGCGAGGACGACCGGCTGCAGGTTGAACTGGAGGTGGGCGGAGAATCGGCGCGGGCAGTGATCCGGTTTGTGCGTGCGTTAGAGGAGGGAGAGAAGTTTCGGGACGTGGCGCTTCGCTCCCAGAGCCACGAACCGGTTACAAACGCGGATGCCGTGGTGGCTCGAGTGAGTGCTATCTACGTGCGGAGCAGCAAGGAATGAATCGCTGGTACGCACGGCGGCGGTGGGTTTACTGGAGCCTGGTCATCCTGCTGGCGCTCGACGCCATGGTGTACTTCGGCTGGCTTCGCCGCCCGCTGGCCCTGCCGGGGAGCAACCCGGCCGCGGTGGCCCGGCTGGAACGGGAAGTTACCGAGCAGGCCAGGGAAGTGGCCCGCCTGCGGAGAGTGCGGAACCGGGCGCCGCAGTTGCGCCCGCAACTGGAGCGGTTCACCCGGGAGCGCTTTCTGGCGGCGCAGCGGGGATTCTCGCGGGTGGCCGCCGAGCTCGAAGAGGCGGCCAACGAAGCTGGCGTCAATCTGGACCGCGTGTCCTACAAAATTGCGGTGGCGAGAGACGAGTCCGAGTTGGTGCGTATAGAAATCGGCACGAGCGTCAAGGGCGGGTACCGGAACCTGCTGCGCTACCTGGAGGAGCTGGAGCGCTCGCCGCACTTCTACCTCATCAACGAACTGAAGGTCGAGGGCGCTGAGAGGGGCCAGGTGCAGCTGGAAATGCGGCTGGCCACCTACTTTCGGCGCAGTCGGGCGTGACGGAGAAGAAACAACTCGGCGTGCTGCTGGTACTGCTGGTAGTGTTGGCGCTGCTGGGGTGGAACACTCTGAGCCGGCGATCGCTCCCCCGGCTGTCGCCGCGGAGAGCGAGCAACACTGCCCCGGCTCAGGCAGCCGCCGGGCAGGGATCGCAGCCGATTCTCGATGCGGTGCTGCACGTGGGGCAGCTCGTGTCGCCTCCCCGGGTGCAAGCGGCTGAGGTGCGTCGCAACATTTTTGCGTACGCGCGCCGCGCCGCGCCTGCCGTCACCCGTGTGAGGCCGGCGGCCGCGCCTCCGGCCCTGCCGCCACCGCCCCAGCCGCAGTTGCCGCTGCGTTTCTTTGGGTTTGCCCAGAACCGTCCGAGTGGTCAGCGGCGGGTCTTCCTGACCGACGGGGAAGAGATTTTCGTGGCGGTGGAGGGTGACGTCATTCTGCGCCGCTATCGCCTGGTGCGGGTACGGAACGAGAGCATCGAAATGGAAGAACTCACCGGGACTCGCCGTTGGGTCCTGGCTTTGGAGCAACCCTGAGATGCGCAACCCGCAGTCCGGCTACGCGCTGCTGATCGTGCTGCTGATGGCGGCGCTGGTGTTGCTTTCGTTGTCCACGGCGGTGCCGCGTCTGCTGACTCAGGGGCAGCGGGAGAAAGAGGAGGAGCTCATCTTTCGCGGCGAGCAATACCGGCGGGCGATTGGACTTTTCTACAAAAAGTATGGCGGTTTCCCTCGATCGATTGAGGACTTGCTGGAAACCAACGAGCGGGCGTTTCTGCGCCGGCGCTTTCCCGACCCCATGAGGCGGAACGGCGAGTGGCGTTTGATCCGGGTGGGGCCCAGCGGGGAGTTGATTGGCACGGTTAACCAGCGTTCACCCTTCGAGCAGCCGGAGTCAGCGTCGGGAAGCGAGGAGGAGACCTCCGAGCCCACGGAGACGCGGCCCGACGCAGGCGGGGCCTTGTCCAGCGGTCCGGGCTCCTACCCCATCATCGGTGTTGCCAGCCGGAGCACGGCGCGGGCCATCCGGGTGTATCAGGGCTACACGCGCTACAACGAGTGGGAGTTCATCTACGACCCGACGCAGGAGGCTTTAGGCGCGCTTCCCGGGGCGCCCGGCAGGACCCAGCCGGCCGACTCGGATAAACCGGCGTCGGCCAACCCGCCTCGCTAGTGCGGATCCAACTTAATCTCCCCGATGGTTAGGACTTTCACTTCAACTTACTGCTAATACTTTCAGGATTTGGTGCGGGTAGGATCCCGCCGAGTCCGGTGGACCGAGGCTAGGTCGAGAGCAGGTACTTTTCGATTGCTGCGGCCACGCCACTGTCGTCGTTGCTGGTGGTGACCGCCCAGCCGGCTTGTTTCAGTTCCTTGCTGCTGTTGGCCATCAGCACCGGGAGGCCGGCGAATTGGAGCATTTCGCGGTCATTCCAGTTATCGCCTATGGCCATGGTTTCTTCGGCGCGAATGCCGTGGGCGGCGGCCCAACGGGCCAGGGCCGCGCCTTTGGTGCACCCATGGTCGAGGACGTCGAGCAGGGTCAAGTCGCGCTGGGGGTACTCGGCTCGAGTGACACTGACCGCTGCCGCACAGGGAGCCCGCCGTAGCTGCTGTTCCAGGTCCCGCATCGGCGCCACCGCACCCACAAAAAGCACCTGAATGGGGTCGTCGGTCAGGGCGTCTTCGAGGGGTTTCACCCGCAAGAGATACTGGCGGTTGCGCTGGAAGTAGCCTTCCACAGGAGCATGATCGGGATCGAGCCGCTCGGCAACGATTTGCCCGATTCCCTCGCGGTCGAAGAGCAGCAGAGCAGTTTCTCGGTACGGACCGGCGGCGGCCAGCACGGCGCGGGCTTGCTGGCGGGGGAGGAGTTGGCGTGTCAGGGTGGCGCCGCTTTTCGATTTCACCAGGGCGCCATTGCTGGCGATGAGGGTGAGCTCGATGGGAAACTGCGCCGCGATGGGTTGGGCAAAAGTGAAGCGCCGGCCGGTGACCAGCACCACCTGGGTGCCGCGTTGATGGGCGGCCACGACGGCTTCGCGGTTGGCGTCTGACAAGTGAAAGCGGGTGTCGAGCAGGGTGCCGTCGATGTCGATTGCCAACAGCCGGATGGGCATTTTCATTGGACTCGGGCATTCTAGCATCCCGGCCACCGCACCGACACGCACCTTGTTCGCCGCGCGCAAGGTTTGTTAGACTGGGTTCGCCGCGTCCCCTGATGGCTGACTCTGCTCTGACCCACCTCCGCTGCTCGCGCTGCCGCGGCATCTATCCCGCCGAGGAGTTGCAAACCCTGTGCGCGTGTGGGGCGACCCTCTACGCTCACTACGATTTCGCCCTGGCGGGGCGCACGCTGACGCGGGAAAGCTTGTCCCAGCGCCCGCCGACGCTGTGGCGCTATGCGGAAGTATTGCCGGGGAAGGCGGCGGATGCGGTGACCCTGGGGGAAGGGGGAACGCCGCTCCTGTCCTTGAAGCGGCTGGGGGAAGAGCACGGCCTGGCGGAGCTCTACTTGAAGGATGAATCCGCGAACCCGACGGGCACCTTCAAGGCGCGGGGGCTGGCGGTGGCGGTCTCCCGGGCTCGGGTGCTCGGGGCGCGTAAGCTGGCCATTCCCACCGCCGGGAATGCTGGAGGAGCCCTGGCGGCCTACGCCAGCCGGGCAGGCCTGGAAGCCTACGTCTTGATGCCGAAGGATGCGCCGCGGGCCAACCGACTGGAGTGCGAGGCCTATGGCGCCCATTTGATTCTGGTGAAGGGTTTGATCGGTGCGTGTGCGCGGCAACTGGCTCAGCGGAAGCAACGCGAAGGGTGGTTCGATATGTCCACCTTGAAGGAGCCCTATCGCGTGGAAGGGAAAAAGACGCTGGGCTACGAAATCTACGAACAACTGGGGGGCCGCTTGCCGGACGCCATCCTCTGCCCCACCGGGGGCGGGGTGGGACTGATTGGAATGTGGAAAGCGTTTGCCGAGATGGAAGAACTGGGCTGGATCGGCCCGGACCGCCCGAAACTGATCGCGGTGCAGGCCAGCGGCTGTGCTCCTCTGGTGCGCGCTTTCGAGCAGGGAAGGAGAGAGTCGGAGCCGTGGGAAAAGGCGAGAACCATTGCGGCGGGGCTGCGCGTGCCCAAGGCCTTTGGGGATTTTCTGGTGCTGGATGCGGTCTACCGCAGCCAGGGAGTGGCCATTGCGGTGGAGGACAGAGAGATTCTTGCCGGGGTGCGCCGGCTGGCGGAGCGAGAAGGGATTTTCGCCTGTCCCGAGGGTGCGGCCACGGTGGCGGCGCTGGCGAAGCTATTGGCGCGCGGTGTGCTCCGGCGGGAGGATACCATCGTCTTGTTCAACAGCGGCGGTGGACTGAAATACCTCGATGTGTTGGAGAAAGCTTTGGGGTTGAGGGCAGCCCCGCGAGCGAGGAACACGCGAACCGCAGAGGCGCAAAGGACACAGAGGGAACGCTGAGGCGATCAATGTACAGATTACCAAGCGGCTGTACTTCTAGGACTGCGACCTGGGCTCTGGAGCCGCAACGGGCAGAAGGGCTCAGCGAAGCCAGGCAGCGGCGGGGGGAATCGGCCCGTACAAGCAGCCGATCCGTTGTGCTAAAATAGTTTTTCTGCAGTGGGCGGCTAGCTCAATTGGGAGAGCGCCGCGACAGAATCGGTGCGCTTGTCCCGACGAGTCGGGATGGCGTCCACAGTCCCTCTGCTAAGATGTTCACGGTTTACATATTGCAAAGCGAAAGAAGCGGACGGTACTACGTCGGCCAGACGAGCAACCTGGAAAAGCGGTGGCGGTATCACGAAGCAGGCCAGACAAAATCTGCACGGAACCGGGGTCCATGGCGGGTTGTCTACATGGAGGAGTTTTCCACGAGGTCTGAAGCGGTTCGGCGTGAACGACGGATCAAGAGCTGGAAGAGCCACCGCTATGTAGAAAAGCTGGTACGCGAATCCAAAATCCTTACTGAGAGAGCTTGCGGAACAAGCTAAAGATTTCTACAATCGCTGGTATGGGCGGCTAGCTCAATTGGGAGAGCGCCGCGTTCGCAACGCGGAGGTTGCCGGTTCGAGCCCGGTGCCGTCCACCAGTCCTTCTCGGCCACTTCGGCTGCGGATAGCAGCAGGGGGCGGTTGTCCCGACGGGTCGGGATGGCGTCCACCAAATCGTTCAGTTTTTTTTCTGCTGGCGGGCGAGGGTGCGGCGGGCGTCGTCGGCCAGCGCTTTCGCCTGGGGAAGCACCTCGATGGCGCGCTGCACCTGGGGGTCGCCCCCGATGGCCACGCGATAGCCTTGGTCGCGGCCAAAGACGGAGGTGAAGAGTTCCTTTTTGACCTTGATTTTGATCCAGTCGAGGTTTTCCTGAATGTCAGGTTCGGTATAGGGGAGGTTGCGCTCCTGCAAATAGGCGCGAAATTCGTTGAGCACCGATTCATCCACTTCGAAGTCCTGGGAGATATCGGGGTGGCGGGCGAGGTAGCGCTTCGCGAAGTCGCCCACGCCCACATTCCAAGGATACAGGATGAGTTTCCGGACGAGCTTCTCTTGGAAGGGGTTCAATTCGCTTCGGGGCACCTCGACGTCGGGGGTGATGCCGCCGCCCCCGTAGACGGTGCGGCCGCTGTCGGTGGTGTAGGCGTCGTAGTTATTATTCTCGCGGTTCTGAGCGTAGTAGTAGTTATAGAGCGAGACCGCGGTGAAGTCGCGCTGGATGAGGCGTCCGCTGGGGGTGTAGTAGCGGGCAGTGGTCAGGGCCAGCCCGGTGCTTTGGCTGAGAGGATAGACGGTCTGCACCAGGCCCTTGCCGAAGCTGGTTTCCCCCACGACCAAGCCGCGGTCGTGATCCTGGATGGCCCCGGCGACAATCTCGGCGGCGCTGGCGGAAAAGCGGTCGATGAGCACCACCAGAGGAAACTGGCGGCCCCGATTACCCTGGGTGGCATAGTAGCGGCGTTCGCGCTGGCTGCGGCCGCGGTGGCTCACGATGAGCTGGTTCTGAGCCAAGAACATATCGGCCACCGCCACTCCCTCGGTGAGCAACCCGCCGGGATTCCCCCGCAGGTCGAGGATCAGGCCTTCCAGCGAGGTGCCGCCCAAGGCATTGAGCGCCTGAATCAGCTCCTTGTCGGTGTTTTCGTTGAAGCTGGCCAGGCGGACGTAGCCGATCCCGGGGCGCAGCGCAAAATGGTATTCCACGCTCAGGCGGGGGATTTCGTCGCGGGTGATGAGAAACTCCAACGGCTCATCGTGGCCTTCGCGCAGCACCTGGACGCGCACCACCGTTCCCTTCGGGCCTTTGAGCATATCCGCGACTTCGCTGGTGGTGAGGTTTTCGGTGGGCGTGCCGTCCACGCGATAGATGACGTCGCCGGGGCGCAGTCCCACCTTATAGGCGGGGGAGCCGACGAAGGGAGCCAGGACGATGGTGCGGCCGTCGCGCGGCGCCACCGTCATCCCCACACCGTAGTAGTGGCCGGTCTGCTCTTCCCGCAGCAGGGAGAAGGAGCGGGCGTCGAAGAAGCTGGAGTGGGGGTCGAGGGAGCGCAGCATACCGGGGATGGCCCCCTGGAAGATGGCGCGGTCGGGGTCAACCGGCTCGGCGTATTTTTGCTCGATAATCGCGTAGGCCTTGGTGAAGTTGCGGATGGCCTGCTGAATTTCGGAATCGCCGGTGACGGTGGCCTGGACGCGCGGCCCGTAGATGCCGCCCAGGACGGCGGACAGGGCCACCACGGCAACCGCCAGCCAGATTCCTCGTTGACTCGCCCGCATGTTTGTCTCTTCCTGCTCCTTCCTTAGACCTTAGACGTGCTACCCCCCAGCAGCGATGCAGTATAACACAGAGCATTGAAGCCCACCAAGGGGCAGTGGGCTAATTGTGTGTTGCTGGGGAGCGTAAAATTGGGTAGCATATCCTAGATGCCACGAATATCCGTACCAGCTAGTGCCCTGCGCGATCCCGCAGACTCGAACATACAATTAGTCCGCGATGAACCGGCGCCGTATTGTGATGGTTCCGAGTGCGGCTATCAGATTCCCTCAGAAGATGAAGAATTAGAAGTCCTGCCACCACATTACCATCTTGAATCGGGTAGGGATCCTGATGCAGGGCCACGCTGTCACCACGTATTCCTGCTGTCATAAGTTCCCCGACCGCCCAAATGTGAAAGGGGGCTTGGGTGGCCGCCCAGGGGCGTAGCGCATAAAGAGCGGCGCACCCCAAGCTCCTTCTTGATTCTTGGCGGTGGGCGCGGTAAGATATGAACGAAACCGCGCACCGCGTAAGCGGGGTACATAGGTTATGCTCCTAGTCGGTTTCTAGGGCCGGAGACGGACGCAAACCGTCTCCGGTTCCTTTTTGGGCCTATTTCAACCCACCGGCCTCGTCTGCGACTTTGATGAAGGCCGGAGCCGCTTTGAACTCAAGCACTTGTTGACCGGAGCCGAGATTTACCTTGTCAGACGTATAGACTTCCTTGAGGTCAATCCCGACCTTCTTGGCCTTCCGGGAAATGGCGGTGAGGATAGGCCCGAACGCCTTGTTTGTAGTCAGTCCTAATGACTGTCGCAAGGCTGAGTCCGTCAACCCATCGGGACTGCTCACCAGCTCACGCAGGAACTTCCGTTGCTTGTCCTGGAGTTGGCCTGCGAAATTCTTGAACCGAGCAACAGTCCACCGCGACCCCGTGAGGCTGAACTCACCCTTGCCCTTTCTGGGGCTGGGATGCGTTCCGCGCAGCTTGGCCGCAATCTCGATTGCTTCCTCGGCTGTTTCACAGTGAATCTCAACGCCTTCGTGGATTACCCTGAACACGATATGCTCCTAGTCGCCAGTAGCGATTGCGGAGCGATTTTACGACGCTAGGCGAACGCTTGTCAAGTACAATCTGCGATCGCATAGCGAAATCGCTCCTATCGCTATAGCGGAATTATAGCGAACGCTAAAACTATTGACAAGTCTTTTGGGGGGTGGGATAAACGTCGTGGTGCCGGGTTAGGTGTCTGCAATGATGCCTGACCTTGCGCCGCCCACGGCCTACCTCACGGTGGGCCGTCGTCATATATAGGGACCTCACCCCCAATGTTCCTCTTCTATGTAGACGAAAGTGGCTCTCCACGCCCACACAGTGAACCACTCCTAAATGGGCAAACCCCCATATTTGTACTTGCGGCCCTAGCCTTGCACGCCGACCAGTGGCGTTTCGTAGATCGCTCGTATCGGGCGCTAAAGGTTAGATTCTTTCAAAGAGAAATCGGGACTAGACGACCTGAGCAGTATGAAGTAAAGGGCACCGAGCTTATTGGGCCGCACAATCGGACGAGCCGCAGAAGACACGCGTTCGTGAGACGAGTTATGCGCTTATGTACGCAGGTTCAGATGAAGGGTTTTGCGGTTATCTTCAGAAAAGACCCACAAAATCCAACTTCTAGTACCTCAATGTACACGATGGCTTTACAGTACCTAGTGGAGCGGTTCAATAAGTTCTTGGAGGAGACATGCCAAGGTCTCACTCCTGGTTTCAATGCACAGCCCTCGCAGGGCATTATCGTTGCCGATACGAGACTGAACAATCTCGATTTGAATGTGGCAGTATCCCACCTCACGTTCATTTTCGGGAATCCGGTAGGCCAACAGTGCCAACAGATGATTGAAGCGCCAACCTTCACCTTCTCTCAGTTGTCCGTTGGTCTGCAACTCACCGATATATTCACATCGTGCATGTATGCCAGAGCATACCGCCGACACTGCCACGGAATTGCCGGCGGTTTCGACTATTCGCATATGGCTTATTTCGACCGCTTCGCCGAAAACCTAGAGTTCCGTAGCCAGTTGATGTACGACGGGTACTACACGCGCGGATACCGCTTTATTGGCTTCGGCCCCTAGCAACACAGATTTAGCCCATTACCCACCAAGGCGTTGTCTTGACAGTCTCTATCCCCAGCGCCTACCATTTTGCTGGAAGGTGCCTCAATGGGCCCGCTGGGCTTCACGGAGATTCTTTTCATCCTGCTGCTGGCGCTGTTGCTGTTCGGGCCGCGCCGGTTGCCCGAACTGGGGCGGACGTTGGGCCGGGGCTTGGCGGAATTTCGCCGGGCCTCCACCGACCTGCGGGCCACGATTGAGGACGAAATTCAGTCAGTGGAGCGGGAGGTGAATACGGAGCCGGAAGCCCCCCGCTCGCCGTCAATCTCTCCCCCCTCGCCGCCCCAGGCTGCGAAGACGCCGCGTGACTCCTGAGCCGGTGAGCGATGGCCGTCGGCGTTGATCCCGGTGTCAAGGAAGCGGAACGCGAGCCCGCCGCCATGGGGTTCTTTGACCATTTAGCGGAACTGCGTCGCCGGCTGCTTTACTGCCTGGCGGCGGTTGCCGTCGGCTGCATGGGGGGTTTTTACTTCTGGGTACAAATCTATGCTTTTGTGTCGGTGCCCATCCGGGCGGCGTTCGAGCAACTGGGGATGGAGAACCGCCTGGTTTTCACCGGACCCTTGGTGCCCATCAAGTTTGCCCTGCAGGTGGGCATCTACGCAGGCATCTTTTTGGCGGTGCCGGTCATCTTCTGGCAATTATGGCTGTTTGTGGCCCCGGGATTGTACCGGCACGAGCGGCGATTCGCGCTGCCCTTCGTGCTGTCTTCCTCCGGCTTGTTCGTGCTGGGCAGCTACTTCGCCCACCGAGTGGTGCTGCCCATAACCCTGAAGTTTCTGCTCGCCTTCGGGAGGGACTTGTTCGAGCCGCTGATCACCATCAACGAGTTCTTCAGCTTGTGGTTGACCATGGTGCTGTGGATGGGAATCATCTTCCAACTGCCCATCCTGATTCTCGTCCTTTCGTGGATCGGGCTGGTGACCCCGGGTTTTCTGGTGCACTACTTGCGGCACGCGATTGTGGTGATTGCGGCGGCCGCTGCGGTGATTACCCCCACCACCGACGTCATCACCCTGACTGTCTTCGCCTTGCCCATGGTCGGCCTCTACGTGCTGGGCATCGGCATCTCCTACCTAGTCAGATGGCGGCAAGAGGTGCGCGCCGTTCGCCGCTCCGAGACAGACGATTGATGCGGCCCGTTGGGGGGATTCTTCTGCTGGTGCTGGCGTTGGGCGCCAGCTTGGTGGTGGCCGGCCAACCCCCGCGGGCCCGGCTGAGCGGAAAGCGAGCCTGGGGACACGTGCGGGCACTGCTTCGGTTCGGGGCGCGCCTGCCCGGGTCAAACGCGCATCGCCGGGCACAAGCCTACATTGTTCGCCACCTGCGCTCGGTGGGTGCCGAGGTGGAAGAGGTGAACTTCGTGGTGCAGACGCCGCGGGGCGTCGTGACGATGAAGAACATCCTGGGGAAGATTCCGGGGCGAAGCTCCGAAGTCGTGGTGCTGGGGGGACACTACGACACCAAGAAAATCAAAGGGTTCGTGGGGGCGAATGACGGCGGCTCCTCGACCGCGCTGCTGCTGGAGTTGGCGCAGGTGCTGAGCTTCCAGCAGCCGAATCCGCTGACTGTCTGGGTGGTATTTTTTGATGGGGAGGAAGCCTTCTCCCATTGGAGCGAGAGCGACGGGCTCTACGGAAGCCGCTACCAGGCCAGCGCTTGGCAGCGAGATGACTTGGTCGAGCGGATCAAAGCGGTGATTGTGGTGGACATGATCGGCGACAAGGAGCTGGCCCTGCGGCGCGACCTGAACTCCACCCCCTGGCTGACCAACCTGGTCTGGGAAATCGCCCACGCCAAGGGCTACCAAACGCACTTTCTGGAAGAGGCGCAAACGGTTGCGGACGACCACGTGCCCTTTGTAGAAATGGGCGTGCCGGCGGTGGACCTGATCGATATGGAGTACGGCCCCGGAAACCGTTACTGGCACACGCCGGCGGACACAGTGGACAAACTCAGTGCCCGCAGCTTCGAGATCGTCGGGGAGGTGGTGCTGGAGACGGTGTCACGCCTGGGGGAGCGCTGGCCCGGGCAGGCGGTTCGGCCGGGCGCGGACCCGCCCGCCGATTCTCGCCCCCGGAAAGAGCCGCACTAGAGAGCGAGCGGGCCGTCCCGCCGCTTCTACTCGAAGGTTATCTCTTCGCCTTGCACGACCCGCGAATGCTTGCACCACCTCTCGTCCACTCGATACGGAAAATCGTTGCGGTAGTGGGCGCCGCGGCTTTCCTCCCGGGCCAGGGCACAGCGGGCACTGATCTCGGCCACGGTGCGGAGATTTGTTTCCTCGCAGTGAGCGCGAGTCGGGGCGCGCGGCGCGGGGGCGGTCGAGGAGGCGAGGAATTCGAGCGCGGTCTGCAGCGAGGCGGCGCTGCGAATGATGCCTGCGTGTTGCCACATGGTAGCGCTGAACTCAGCGATGCGCTTCTGGAGGTCAGCGGGCACCGGATTGGACGCTGGCACAGCGGGGGCTTTTGCCCCGCCCGCGAGGGAAGAATGCCTTGCCGAGGGTCGCGCGCCCCGGGCGGTTCTGGGCCGCCGGGCGGGCCCTTCTTTTGCCATGGCCCGGCCGGCACGAGCGCCGAAGACCAAGCCGTCGAGCAGAGAGTTGCTGGCCAGCCGGTTGGCGCCGTGCACGCCGTTGCAGGCGACTTCGCCGGCGGCGAAGAGTCCCGGGAGGGAAGTGCGGCCGTCGAGGTCGGTGGCGATGCCGCCCATGGCATAGTGGGCCGCGGGCCGCACGGGGATGAGGTCGGTGGCAATGTCAAGGTTGTGAGCCAGGCAGGTGGCATGGATGCGGGGAAAGCGGGTGCGGACGTACTCAGGGTCGAGCTTGGTCATATCCAGGTAAACAAACTCACTGCCGGTACATTCGAGTTCCTTGAGGATGGCCCGACAGATGACATCCCGAGGAGCGAGGTCGCCGGCCTCGTGGTAGTGGGGCATAAAGCGTTGCAGGTCCAGATTGCGCAAGCAGCCGCCCTCGCCCCGCAGGGCTTCCGAGAGCAAAAAGCGGGGGGCGCCCGGGACATAGAGAGCCGTCGGATGGAACTGAATGAATTCCATATCGCGCAGGGCGGCACCGGCGCGGTAGGCGATAGCCACCCCATCGCCCGTGGCCAGGGGCGGGTTGGTGGTTTCCCCGTACACCTGGCCCAAGCCGCCGGTCGCCAGCAGCACGGCGCGGGCGCGGATCTCGCCGAAGGTGTGGCGCTGTTCATCCAGGTAGCGGATGCCGCGCACCTGACCGTTTTCGACGATCAAGTCGGTGGTGAAGACAAAGGGCAGCAGCTCAATGACGCTGCGGGCGCGGGCGAAGAGGACGCGGTCGATCTCCTGGCCGGTGGAATCGCCCTGGGCGTGCAGGACACGTGAGCGGCTATGGGCGCCCTCGCGGGTGAAGGCCAGCCGCGTACCGTCGCGGTCGAACTTGGTGCCCCAGGCGATGAGCTCATGAATGTAGCCGGGCCCTTCCTCGACCATGGTGCGCACCGCCGCTTCGTGGCAGAGGCCGTCGCCGGCCTTCAGGGTGTCCTGAAGATGGAGGCAGATTTGGTCTTCGTCGCTGAGGGCGGCGGCGATGCCGCCCTGGGCGTACTGGGTGGCGGATTCAGTGGGTTCGGCTTTGCTGAGGACAAGAACCTGGCCCGCGGCCGCCAGCTCAATCGCAGCGCGCAGCCCGGCGACGCCACAGCCGACGACTACATAGTCAGTCTGCCGGGTTTCGCCTGATTTCATGGGCATCCTTCACTGCCTGCGATGATAAGCTAGGCCGCACGATTCTTTCAACCGGTGACTCGGGTATTTCTTTCCTCTTCGGATCGCCTCCGAGGCGATGGTATAAATGAAAAACCAGAGAATGGGACGGCCAGGAGCTATTCGCGTGACTCGCCTCTGGGTGCGCACCCCCACAGCCCGCTATCCCATCTGGGTGGGCGCAGGCCTGTTGGGGCAGAGCGGGCGGCGGCTGGGGCGGCTGCGGCCGCGGTGTCGGCGGCTGTTCGTGGTCAGTTCGCCGCGGGTCTGGCGATTGTGGGGAAGGGAACTGGCGCGCGCGCTGCGGGCCACGGGTATCCGCCCGGAGATAGTGCTGATGGATGACCGGGAGGAAAAGAAGCGTCTGGCTACGGTAGAGAAACTGGCCGCCGAGCTGCTGAAGCGCGGCGCTGATCGCGGGGCGGTACTGGCGGCGCTGGGCGGCGGGGTGGTCGGCGACGTCACCGGTTTTCTGGCTGCCACTTATATGCGCGGAGTCGCCTGCATCCAGATTCCCACTACCCTGGTGGGCCAGATTGACAGTGCCATCGGAGGCAAAACCGGGGTGAACCTGCGGGAAGGAAAAAACTTGCTGGGGGCATTCCATCAGCCGCTGGCGGTGCTGGTGGACCCCCGCCTGCTGGAGACGCTGCCCGCGCGGGAGTATCGCGCCGGACTCTATGAAGTGGTGAAATGCGCTGTGGTCGGGGACGTGAAGCTGTTTCGCTTCTTGGAAGAAGAGATGCAAGCGGTGCTGAGGCGGGAAGCCCCGGCGCTGCGCGCAATTTTGGTCCGCGCCATTCGCCTCAAGGCGGGGATTGTCGCCCAGGACGAACGGGAGCAGGATCGGCGCCGGGTGCTGAACTTCGGTCACACGGTCGGGCATGCGCTGGAAACCCTCAGCCGGTATCAAGGCTTGCGCCACGGCGAGGCGGTGGGATGGGGGATGATCGCAGCCACCCGCTTGGCCGTACGCTTGGGGCGGCTGCCGCCGGCCACGGCGGAGCGAATCATCGCCTTGGTGCGGAGGCTGGGGCGACTACCGGCGCTGCCGCGACTGCCGGCGGCGCGCATCTACGAGCAACTCTTCGCGGACAAGAAGAAGCTGGAGGCCGAGCTGCGCTTCGTGCTGCCGCGGCGGGTTGGCGGGGTGGAAATCGTCGGCGGGATTCCGCGCGCGGATGTGCTCGCCAGCCTGGGCGAGCTGGGCGCCGTGCTGCCGGTGCGATGAGTAAGAAAGCCTTCCTGCCGGGAACGCGTCCGGAGAGCGTCCAGGGAGAAGAAGAGGCGGCGCAGCACGTGCAGGAGATGTTTACGCGGATTGCGCCGCGGTACGATTTCCTCAACCATCTACTCTCCTTTTCCCGCGACCGGGTGTGGCGGCGGCGCACGGCGCGCGCCCTGGCCCCCCGGCTGGCGGCGGCCCACACGCGGGCGCTCGACCTCTGCTGCGGAACGGCGGACCTGGCGCTGGAGTTGGCGCGGGTGAGTGCCGGGGCGGTAGTGGGGAGCGACTTCGTTCATCCCATGCTGGTGCGGGGCCGAGAAAAGGCCGCCGGGCAGCGCCAACGCATCGCCTTCGTGGAAGCCGACGCTCTGCGGCTGCCTTTCGGCGACGAGGGCTTCGATGTGGTCACGGCCGCCTTCGGGTTCCGCAACCTGGCCAACTACCGCCGCGGCCTGGCGGAGATTGGCCGGGTGCTGAAGCGGGGCGGGGAAGCCGCCATCCTGGAATTTGCTCTGCCGCAGGGACGTGTGTTTGCCCCTCTCTACCACTTTTACTTTTCCCGGGTCCTGCCCTGGATTGGCCGCGCCGTATCGGGCGTCAGCGGGCCCTACAGTTACCTGCCGGCATCGGTGAAAGAGTTTCCCGACTGTGAGGAGTTTGCCGGCTGGATGGAAGTGGCGGGATTTCGCTCCGTGAGCTACGAGGTGTGGACGGGAGGAACCGTCGCGCTGCACCGGGGCACGAAAGCCTGACGGAAGTCTGTGGCCAGGGCCTCTATTCGCGCGCCCAGCCCGGCTGGCCCCCGGCGCGCCGCAGCTCATTTTCAAGCTGCGAGAGTTCCCGCTGGAATTTCTGAATCTCCCCTTGCTTCGCCTTCATCTTCTGGAGCAGTTCCATGAGCTCGCGGCCGCCGGCCGTGTTCCCGGAGAACTGCTCGCGCATGGCCCGATTGGGGTCCTGATAGTATTGGGTGCGCGCCAGGTTGTATTCCCGCTGCAGGAGGTCGAGTTCGCGCTGGGCGGTACGGATCTTCTCCCGGTGGGCGCGGAATTTGTCTCGCCAGCACTGCTCGCCGCACTCCTCGGCTTGTTCCTTTTCGGCGGCTCCCTTTTCAGCTTCGGCCGCAGCCGCGCCCTCCCCCGCGGGCGTCGAGGGCGGTGGGGCCACCCTTCCCACGATCGAGACGGCCACGCCGGCCCTGGGGATATTGTCGTTGGTGAAGAACGGCACGCGGGAGAGGTCCTTCTGGGCGCGCTCCGCGCGGAGGCGACGCGCGAGGTCGCCGAGGCCGGAGGGCGTACGGGACTGTGCCCAGGCGAGGCCGCTGACAAGCAGCAGCCCGCTGAGCAGCAAAAGTGCTTTCCTCATCGTATTCACTCCGCAGACAGATTCGGCTTCTCTGGCGCCGCTCTACTCGCATTCTAGTCCCTCGGGGGAGCAAAAGCAAGTTAAGGGTGCATGTGTCGCCTGGCGCCATGCAATCAACCGAACCAGCCCAGTCAACCGAACAAACCGAGGTAAGCCGCTACCAGAGCCTGCCCCCAAAAGAGCGCCACCAGGGCGGCCAGCCCCAGGAACGTACCGAGAGGCAGCTCGTAGCGGCTGCTCTTCTTGGCCAGGAGGATGAAGAGGCCTCCGAAGAGGCTGCCCAGGAGCGAGCCGAGCAAAAGCGTAAGCACGGTGAGCTTGAGCCCGAAGAAGAGCCCCACCATGGCCAACATCTTGACGTCACCCAGTCCGATCGCCTCCACACGGCGCAGCCGGTACCACACTTCGCCCAAGCCAAACAACAGGCCGGCGCCGAGAAGGCCACCGAGCAAAGCCTCGGCGAGGGAAAACAAGCTAGGAAACGGATTGCCTCCGAACAGCGGGCGCAGCAGGAACGCCGCAGTGCCGTCTTCCACCGGCACCCAGAGGGCAAAGAGAAAACCGGCGACGATGCCGGGATAGGTGATGCGGTCGGGGAGCAAGCGATCGCGCAGATCGGTGAAAATCAGAACAATCAGGGCAGCCGTCAGCAGCGCCGCCTTCAACGATTCGAGGGAGAAGCCGAAGCGCAAATACGCAAGCAGCAATCCGGTTGCGGTGAGCAGCTCGACCAACGGGTAGAGCGGCGAGATCGGCGCGGCGCACTGGCGGCAGCGGCCGCGCAAGAGGAGGTAGCTCAGCACGGGAATGTTGTCGTAGGCGGCGATGGGGTGGGCGCAGCCCGGGCAGCGGGAGCGAGGTCGAACCACCGATTCCCCCTTGGGCAGGCGGTGGATGCAAACGTTGAGGAAGCTGCCTACGGCGAGGCCGAAGAGGAAGACGAGGACGCTCATGGATGTCGCTCCGAGGAGGCAACCGTTTGGTAAACCCGAAGCGTGTTCTCCACCATCTGGTCGGCGGTAAAGTGCTGCTGGATGGTGTTCCGGGCGGCGGCGCCGAGCTGATGGGCCCAGGCGGGGTCACGCAACAAGCCCAGCACCGCCGCGGCGATGCTGGCGGGGTGCGAGTCAGGAACCAAGAGGCCGGTTTGTTCGTGGGTGACCACTTCCCGGGCCGCACCGCGGTCAATTGCTACCACGGGGAGCGCATACGCCATCGCGGTCAGCAGGGCGGTGCCCAGTCCTTCTTCCCGCGCCGGAAAGAGGAAGAGGTCGAGGGCGTGATAGACCGGGGCAACATCTTCGACGAAGCCGGTAAAGTGCACCCCGGCGTGCACCCCCAGCGCGCGCCCCAGCCGCTCCAGCCGCCGGCGACAAGGGCCGTCGCCCGCCAGCAACAACTGGCAAGCGGGAAACTGGGCGCGCACCGCCGGGAAGGCCCGAATCAGGCTTTCTTGGCCTTTGTCTGGCAGCAAGTACCCGACCGCGCCGAGCACGGGGTTATTGTCGCCCACAGCCCAGCGGCGCCGCGCTTGGCGGCGGGCGTCAGGTGCAGGCCAGGGCGGAAATTCAACGCCGTCATAGACGATTTCCACCTGCTCCTTCGGCAGCCCCGAAGCAACCACTCTCTCGGCCACGAAGCGGGAAACCGCCAGAACCCGGTGGAGGGCGCGATAGCGAGCCAAAGCAAGCGGGTTGGAGTGAAGTGGATAAGCAACCCGGCGCGAAGCCACCACGCCACTGTGCCGGTGGGCGCGGGCCAGCCAGGCGGCGGTGAGACCGTGGGCTTCATGCAGGTGCAGGAGCTCGAAGCGCTCCCGCGCCAGCAGTTGCCGCAGCCGGAGCACAGCTTGCAGCCGGGTGATTCGCCGTCCCACAGCGTGAACAGGGAAACCCTCGGCGCGGGCGTGCTGCGCCAGCGGAGCACTTCCCACCGCGACCAGTTCGGCGCGGTACCCGCGAGCTCGGAGGCCCCGGAGCAGCAACAATGCCTGGTTTTGGCCCCCGCGCCACTGCGGCCCGAGGTCCACCTGCAGCGTGGTCAACGCTTGGCGCTCCTGGGCTCGGATGTCAGCGAGCCACCGCGCACCAGCACGCCGAGCTTGGCGTACTTGAGAAAAGTGTAGCAGGCGGCCATCTGCGCGATCAGCCAACCGCGGTAGCCATCGCGAAAACCTTGCTGGAAGAAAAACGTGCGTAGCAACGTCCAGGGCGGCACCAGCAGCAAGGGCAGCACCCAGCGACGCCGGCCGGAGGCAAACAACTCGGCCGCCGCCAGAGTGGTGTAGCGATTGATGCGGTTGAGGTGCTCGCTGAGAGTATTGACGGTGTAGTGATAGAGTTCCCCCTGGAATCGGCCCACCGGCCCGCGGGTCACCAGGCTTTCGTGCAGCCGGCCCACAAAGCGCGCCTGATCGCCTCGGTAGAGGCGAAGCTTCGGGTCGGGATACCAACCCGAGTGGAGAATCCAGCCGCCCAGGTAACGCGCCTTGCGGGGCAGCGCATAGGCGACCGCTGCCGCCGGCTCGCCCTTCCAACGCTGCAGCTCCGCCTGCAGCGCGGGGCTCAACTCTTCGTCCGCGTCGAGGTTCAATATCCACTGGTGTTTTGCTTGGGCGGCGGCAAAATTCTTTTGGTCGCTGAAATCCGTCCAGGGGCGTTCGATCACTCGGGCGCCGTGCTGCCGGGCGATGGCGCAGGTGCGGTCGGTGCTGCCCGAATCCACCAGCACGATTTCGTCGGGCAAGTCACCCAGGGAGGCCAGGAGGCGGGGCAGGTTTTTCTCCTCGTCGCGGGTAATCAGCGTGACGCTCAGACGATTCATCCCGAAGTTTCGTGCCCTATTATCGCAAATCTTATTCCTGCCAGCCATTTGGCTTGCTGAAATCGAACTGCCGCGAACGGGCAACGGCGGTCACTCCTACACCCTGAAGCTGACGGGGCCGAGCTTTCGTCTTTCAATTTTCGATTCTCATCTCGCCGTTTTTTTGGGGTCTGGTTTCGCATCTGCTTGATTTCCGATCCGTTACGCAGTGAAAGCCGTCGCCCCCCGGGGGGTGTTCGGTCATCTGATTGATTCCCAATCACTTCGTCAGTGACATTCTTCACTAATACCACTCAGCCGTTTGATTCCAAAGCAGTTTAGGGGTGAGAATCTTCGCCTGCGAGTCTTGCCCACCCCGCTGAATTCTCCTTAATCCCGTTTTTCGAGTTTCGTGTTTTGGCTTTCGTGCTGCGATGTCCTCTGTTCCTGTTTCCGTGCGCCACAATGCCCCCGCGGCTGGTTTACACACCTGCCTCCCCCCTGTCCACGGTTTCTGCGGAGTTTTTTTTCGCCGAGGCACTTTTTCGGCCTCGAAAACTGAACGGGAAAACCGCGAAAACTGCACTTTCCCCCGTCCGCAGCGCTTACTCCCAAGGGGTTGCTTGACACTCCCGGCCCCCGCCGCCAATAATAACTGCTTTTCTTTATCATGTTGCGTCAAGCCGTCCATTCCCTGGAACGCACCTTCTGGCGGGCGGAGACCCGCCGAACCCCACGCCCCTTCGCCTGGGGAATCGAACACCTGGGGGGCGACCCCCGGCGCGATGACCCCCGCGCCTTCCTCCACCGCTACGCGGAGGAAGCCCTCGCCGCCAGCGACCCCTTCTTTGCCACCGAGCCAGCCGAGTGGTATCAACTCCATGACGGTGTGCTGATCTTTCCCAGCGCCCTCCACTCGCCCTTTCCGGAGAACAATCTGGTTACAGCGCGCTGGTTTCCCGGCCCGGCTGAGGCTTCCGACGGTCAGCCGGGCAAGCCGGCGGCGCACCCGCGCCGGGCGGTGGTGGTGCTGCCGCAATGGAATGCCGACTGGAACGGCCACGTGGACATTTGCCGGTTCCTGAACCGCTTCGGCATCAGCGCCTTGCGCTTGAGCCTGCCCTATCACGACCGCCGGATGCCCGTGGGGCTGGAGCGCGCCGACCATATGGTCAGCCCGAACATCGGCCTGACCTTGCAGGCCTCCCACCAGGCGGTCCTCGACGCCCGCCGCGCAGTGCGCTGGCTCGAGCAACAGGGCTACACCCGCCTGGGTATTCTCGGCACCAGCGTCGGCTCGTCCGTAGCCTTCATCACCCTGGCCCACGAGCCCGCCCTGCGCGCCGGCGTCTTCCTGCACGTCTCCACCTATTTCGGCGATGTGGTGCGCACCGGGCTGAGCACCGCGCATGTTTGGGCGGGCCTGGAAGGGCAGGTGAGCGCCGAAGAAATTCGCCACTTCTGGTCGCCCATCAGCCCCTATCCCTTCGTTGCTCGCCTGGAGGGAACCACCAAAAAGCTGCTGCTGGTTTCCGGCCGCTACGACCTCTCCTTTCTGCCCGAGTTCACCCGCCAGTTGTGGCGCGCGCTCGACCTCCACGGCATTCCCCACCAGCGCCTCCTCCTCCCCTGCGGCCACTACACCCTCGGGAAGCCTCCCTTCAACTACTGGGCCGGCTTCCACTTCCTGCGCTTCCTCCGCCACGCCCTGGCTTGAAAGGCCGAAAATCGAAACTCGAAAACCGACCAGGCGCGATGGCGTCCTTCCGCTTTTCCGATTTTACTTTTCGCTTTTGGCGTATTGCTGTCACCCCGAGCTTGCCCTGCTCGCCCCGAGCGGAGTCGAGGGGAGCGCAGTCGAAGGGCGGAGCCGAGGGGTCTGCTTGTCCTGCTTTCTCGCCTGCTTTGCTTCCTCCAAGGCCACTGCTAGGTAGCGACGACGAATCTGCCTTGTTCTCTCAACCGGCCGGCCAAGCGAACCAGGGCGGATTCGTCGTCGGATTCCCTCTGTGTCCGGTGTGCCTGCCCGTCTTGGGGCGGGCCGCTGCGGTAAGAATTTCTCTGCCTTCTCTGCGTCTCCCCGGCCCGCTACCGGCGCGAGCCGGGGCGGGCTGCGGTGAAAGCCGGGAGAAACTCAAGCAGAAACAAGAGAACTGACGTTCCCACCGCTGAGGGCGCAGAGTTAACCGCCGAGGAGCCTCTGGAAGGTGCGCTCGCTGATGAGCTGCCGGAGGGCTTCAATGTCGGGGGTTAGCGGTCGGTCCTGCTCGAGCGCAGGGACCACGCCGCGGAAGGTCGCGTGCGCCTGCGCCACCTTGTTTGGGCCGGGCGGAGCAGCTAACGGTACAGGCTAGTCCTTGGGGAGGGGAAGAATGTGAGAGCGGAGCCAATCCCGAATGCCAGCAAAGCGGAACTCGCCGCGCTCGATCTTTTCAGTAATGAAGTTGTGTGCCGCAATTGCCTGTATTTCTAAGTAGAAACCATTCAGCCGTAGGAATGTGTCCGTGATCGCAAAGCTAGCGCGTTTGTTGCCGTCCACAAAAGCGTGATTGTTTGCCACAGCCTCCATTAAGGCTGCTGCTTCTTCAACGATGTCGTTGTAATACCCGATCTGGGGACGAAAAATGGCGGCTTCCAACCGGCCTCTATCGCGGAGACCGTGAGAGCCGCCAAATTCGTCAATCAGCTGCTTGTGGATCTCAATAGCTTCCGCCACCGTGGGGTAGACATTCCCCGGCATTTAGCGCGCCAGAAGTTCCATCAGCTTCCGGTTTTTGTCCACCGACCGGCGAAAATGCGCCATGACCTCGGGGCGGATCGTTCCCTGAGAAGGCACCACAACCTCCAAGTAATGCTTCAAGGCTTTCTCCAACAGAAAGCGTCGAGTCTGGCCGTTTGCCTTCGCCACTTTGTCTAGGTGAGCATACAGCCGAGCATCAATTTCGAGCCCGATCTTCCTCATAGCTTTCTTCGCCATTTTTACCCTCTACAATCATTTTGCAACAGAGTTGTACCTCTAGCAAGCGAATTCTTCGATTCTCTAGATTACCCTGGACAGGCGCGCACCTTGACACGCCCTTCCCTGAGCCAAGGGGGGTGTCATCCCGAGCGGAGCCACAGGCGGAGTCGAGGGATCTGCTTGTCCTACTTCCTATGCCCCTCTCATTCCTCTGCGTCCTCTGCGCCGCTGTGGTGGAACTCCCTCGGCGTCCTCTGCGTCTCCCCGGCCCGCTACCGGCGCGAGCCGGGGCGGGCTGCGGTGAAAGCCGGGAGAAACTCAAGCAGAAACAAGAGAACGGACGTACCCACCGCTGAGGGCGCAGAGTTAACTGCCGAGCAGTTTCTGGAAGGTGCGCTCGCTGATGAGCTGCCGGACGGCTTCAATGTCGGGGGTGAGAGCGCGGTCCTGCTCGAGCCCCGGAACCACGCCGCGCACCGCGGCCAGCGCCTGGGCCGCCAGCCGCCCCGTCTTGAGCGGCGCCAGCAGCTCAATCCCTTGGCAAGCGCAAAGCAGCTCAATTGCCAGGATGCTCTTTAGGTTCTCCGCAATCTGCCGGCTCTTGAGCGCCGCGCCCATACTCATGGAGACAAAGTCTTCAATGCCGCTGGTGGGAATGGAATCAACCGAGGCGGGGTGCGCCAACCCTTTGTTCTCCGAGGCTAGTGCTGCGGCCGTGACCTGCGCCATCATCAGGCCGGAGTGCAGCCCCGGCTGCCGAGTGAGAAAAGCCGGCAGCTCACTCAAGCCCGGATTGACCAGCCGCTGGGTGCGCCGCTCGCTGATGTTGCCCAACTGCGCCAGGGCAATCCCCAACACGTCCAGCACCAGCGCCAGCGGTTGGCCGTGAAAGTTGCCGCCGGAAAGCACCTGGCCGTCCTCCGCAAAAACCAGGGGATTATCGGTGCCGCTGTTGAGTTCGATCTCGAAGATGCGCCGCGCATAGCTCAGCGCCTCGCGGACCGCCCCGTGCACTTGGGGGACGCAGCGCAGGCTGTAAGCGTCCTGGACGCGCTCGCAGGCGAGATGCGAGTGGCGAATTTCGCTGCCGTCGTTCAAGCGGCGCAGATTCTTCGCGGTCGCCAGCTCTCCCGGAAAAGGCCGCAGCCGGTGGATGCGCTCATCAAAGGCCACCGGCGTGCCCCGCAAAGCGTCCAGGGAGAGCGCCGCGGCCACGTCGGCGGTGTCAACTAAATTCTCCGCCGCCAGCAGCGCCAGCAGGCCCACCGCCAGCGATGGCTGGGTGCCGTTGATCAACGCCAGGCCTTCCTTGGCTTCGAGCCCCAACGGCTTCAGGCCCGCGCTACGCAAAGCTTCTTTCCCGCTCAAGCGTTTGCCCTCAAAGAAGGCTGCACCCTCGCCCAGCAGCACCAGCCCCAGGTGCGCCAGCGGGGCCAGGTCGCCGCTGGCCCCCACCGAGCCGCGGGAGGGAATTACCGGGTGGACACCGCGGTTGAGCATCTCGCAGAGTCGCTCCCCCAGCAGCGGCCGCACCCCGGAAAACCCCTTGGCCAGCACGTTGGCTCGCAGCAGCAGGGTGGCCCGGCTTTCGGTTTCGCTCAAGGGCTCGCCGACCCCGCTGGCATGACTGCGCAGCAGATTGAGCTGAACCGCCCGCAACTCGGCGGGGGGAATCTTTACCCGAGCCAGGTCGCCGAAGCCGGTGGTGACCCCGTAGACCACAGCATCTTCTGCCACCAGCTTCTCCACCAGTGCCCGCGAGCCCGCCATGCGAACCCGGGCCGGCGCCGCCAGTGCCACCGGCTCACCCCCAGATACAACCCGGCAGAATTGCTCGGTCGTCAGGTCGTTTCCGGTCAGCTCAATCGCCATAGTGGCTTCTTACCCCGGTAGGACAGACATTCTTGTCTGTCCCCCTCCCACTCTCCGCGTACTCTGCGCCTTTGCCGTTCACTCACCCACTTACTTTGCTCCCGCGGCCCTCCAGCAGCTTGCGGTATTGCTCGGGCAAGGAACGCGGCCGGCCATCACGGTCGGTGATGACGTGCAGGGTCTCGCCCGTGGCCACCAAGCTGCCGTCTTCCCCCAAGACTTCGTAGCTGAACTGCACGGCCCGGCTGCGGGTGCGAATGGTCAGCACGTCATCGTACCCCACCGGCGCGTGATAGCGGCAGTGCGCCTCCGCCACCACGATGGTGCAGCCCTCCTGTTGCTCGAGCTGGCGATACGCATAGCCGCGCCGGCGAAAAAGCTCCGTGCGCCCCAGCTCGAACCAGACGAAGTGGTTGGCGTAGTACGCCACGCCCATGCGGTCGGTCTCCGCATAGCGCACCCGCACCGTGGTATCCACGTAATCGCCCCCAGACGCGTGCTTCCGAGATCCGTGTCTATCCGTGTGCATCCGTGGTTGTGAGGCTGCGTTGTCGGGCCAGGGGAATTTGTGTTCCACTTGGCTGCGGGGCAAAGCATACCGCCACCAGCGTCTGGGCCGCGAGAGGAAATTCTACCCACCCCGGCAGGGAACACTCAGAGGAGCGCGAAGCCTTCAATGTCGAGGATGGAGCCGATGCGCTTCGGCTTGGGCTTGACCACCGCGCGCACCCGGGCGCCGATGCGCACCCCGGCCGGGTCGGTCACACCCAGCAGGCGATGAAGCAAAACCGTGGTGGCTCCCTCGAGTTGCACCGTGGCCAGCGCCAGGGGCTTTTCCAGCCGACGCCCGTCGCGGTCCAGATAGCTGACGGTGAAACTGATCAGGATGCCCTCCGGCTTGACCCTAACCGGCTCGCTCAGCTCGGCGAAGCACTGCTCGCAGAAAATCCGCGCTGGCACATAGACCTGCTTGCAGCGCCCGCAGCGCGTCCCCACCAGCTCGCCTCGCTCCTTCAGCGCCTCGAAGAAGATCTGCCCGCCCAGCCCGGCCGTGTAGAGCGACTCCAGGGGAATCTCGCCCCGCCAGACGCGCCCCGCAGGGGGGGAGGTCGGCGCGGAAAGGTTTTTTCCGCTCTTCATCGGGGTTTCGCTCTCCGCATTGTTCGCCGCTTGCGCGGTGGCTTCGCTGCTTGGCGCTTCACCGGCTCAAAATAGAGGATGTCGGTGATGCTGCCCGTGCGCTGCGCCGCCGGCTTCCAGACAGCGCGCACCCGCATCCCCACGCGCACCGCTTTCGGCTTCACGCGGCCCAGCAGGTGCATGATGCCCATGCCGGGCGAGGCGGCGTCGATTTCGATCACCGCCGGAATCTCGGGCTGCTTCAGCCGGCGCACGTCCCAGGAAACGTAGCAGAGCGAGAAGGTGTTCACCCGGCCGGTGTCCTTGACGTAGACCCACTCGTCGGTGGGCCGGAAGCAACGCTCGCAGAACATTCGGGGAGGAATCAGGGTGCGCTGGCAGTTGTGGCAGCGGCGGGCGATCAGTCGCCCGTTTTTCAACTCCTCCAGGTAGCGGCCAATGGCCGCGCCCGTGTCCCAGGCGTAGCGAATCCTGGGCACGTAGGCGGTGGTGAACACTTTGCCCTTCTTGAAGTCGGCCAACTCCAGCGGCGTGCCCCGCAAGCCTTTTGGTTCAGCGCTCATCTTGGCTCCGTTCCCATCACCACCACCGTGCCCACCTGCATCAAGTCGCCCCAGGCTTGCGCCACGCCCCGGGTGGGCTTGCCCGGCACCTGGCGGGCTCCCGCTTCCCCGCGCAACTGCCAGAACAGTTCGCAGACCTTCATCGTGCCCGCGGCGGCGATGGGGTTGCCCACCCCCAGCAAGCCCCCGGAAGGGGTCGCCGGCAAATCGCCCTCGGGGTCGAAGACGCCGTCGGCGAGCAACTGGGGCGCTTTGCCTTTGGGCGCCAGTTGCAAGCCTTCCAGGTGGTGCAGCTCTTTGTAGGCAAAGGGGTCGTAGGGCTCGGCGATATTGATTTCCTTGCGGGGCTCGCGAATGCCCGCCATCCGATAGGCCATCCAGGCGGCCTTCTCGACGTACTCCGGGTAGTAGAGGTCGCGGTTCGTCCAGTAGGCGCTATCCAGGCACCAGCCCACGCCTTGGATCCAAACCGGCTTTGGGCTCACGCGGCGGGCGGTCTCTTCGGCAGCGAGCACCACCGCTGCGGCGCCGTCGCTGGTCGGACTCACCATCAGCCGGTGCACCGGCCAGGCCATCACCTCCGACGCCAGCACCTCCTTCACCGTCAGCTGGGCTCCGAGCTGCGCCGCAGGGTGCCCCAGGGCGTTGCGCTTGTTCTTCACCGAGACCCGGGCGATCTCCTCCACCGTAATCCCATGCCGGGCCATGTAGCGGTTCTGCTCCAGAGCGAAGATCCAGAGCAGGTTCGGTTTCAACGGCTGCTCGGTGATGTGGTCGAAGATGGTCAGGAAGGCGCCCTGGGGGTGGGGCCGGCAAGTCGACATCTTTTCTTCGCAGACCACCAGCGCGGTATCGAACTGACCCGAAGCCACCTGGAACCAGCCCTGGGCCAGCGCGTACACGCCCGTGCCGCCGCCCACGTAGCAGCGCAGGTAGGGCTTCCTCCAGGCGCCGCAGCCATCCGCCAGGTACTCGCCCTTCATGTGCAAGCCGTCGAAGGCGTCCGGGGCGGTGCCCAGCACCACGCAGTCGGTCTGGTCGAGCGTCATCTCGGCGGAGTCCAGCGCCGCCTTGGCCGCCAACCAGGCTAACTCCTTGGGCGTCTCCAGCGCCCGCCGCATGAACTTCGTCATGCCCGCCCCGACCACCCCAACGCGGCGATAACCCATCACTTTCCTCCGTCGGGGCCCGCCCCGACCACTGCAACTTTACGCATTCCCATTTCTCGTTCAATCCTTACTCAGAACTCAAGATCACGACCGCCCCGCTGGTGGTGGGCACGCCGCGCCACGACTGTGCCAGGGCCACCCGGGCGCGCCGCAACTGCCGCGGCCCCGCCTGGCTCCGGAGTTGCAGCACCAGCTCCACGATGCGGTAGAGCCCCGATGCCTCCAGGGTCGAGCCCATCCCCAACGATCCCCCGGAAACATTTACGGGTGTCTCCTGATTCGGCTTGGTCAGGCCAAGCTCGGCGGCTCGCCCGGCTTCACCGGGGCGGGTGTAGAGTCCGAGGGCAATCAAGTGTTGAAGCTCCTTGTACCCGTAGCTGTCGTCGACCTCAAAGAGATGGATCTCGTGTGCCGGGTCGTGGATGCCTGCCTGCCGGTAAGCGCGCTGCGCCGCGATGCGCGCGTATTCGGCGCGCACCCAGTCCCGCGACTCAAGCGTCGAGCTGTCATTCGCCCAGCCCACCCCGCTGACCCACACCGGCTGCGACTTGATGGCCCGGGCGCGGTCGTCGCTTCCCAGCACCACGACCACGCACCCGTCGGCCGTCTGCGCCATCTCGGTTTCCCTCAGCGGGTAGAAGGCGTAGGGCGAGCGGGTCACATCCCTGGCGGCGATGCGGGCCGCATAGGCGGCCAGGGGATTCCGCAGCGCGTTGGTGCGATTTTTAGCGGTGACGTGGGCGCACTGCTCGCAGGTGATGCCGGTCTCCCGTAAGAATACGTTCATCTCCAGGCCGGCCAGAGCGTGCGGGTTGAATCCCAGCGGACGGTTCCAAACCGGGTCAACGGCGTAGTCGAGAATCCACTCCGGGGTGAGGATGTTCGAGGCCTTGCTGTGGGCCTCCACGGCGACCAGCCCCACCAGCCCGCTCTGGATTTGCATCACCGCATCGGCAATTCCGTGCAGCCCCTCCTGGGCCAGGGTGTGCATCGGTTTCTGGACGGCGCCGAGCTGGTCGGGCGTGTACTCGTCAAAAATGGATAGACCTTCGTTCAAGTCTTCCGCGCAGGTGACGAAGGACTCCACCTCGCTGGCTTCGATCCCGGCGTCCAGGTAGGCCTTCTGCGCCGCCTCAAACATCAGCTCCTTGAATGACTGCGCCGGAGTAGCCGCCTGCGCCGGCGTGGCGCCGACTCCGAGGATGGCTACGCGTCTGTTCATCTCATCCCGGTCTCGGTGTTTTCTCTGTGCCCTCTGTGCCTCTGTGGTTAATGGGGTCGTAGAACTATCTGAACGGGACGCGGCGGGACCGATTCACGTCCCTCTCACCACGCAGAAAGAAATTCGAACGTTAATTCATTCCGCCATCGGGGTCAAGCCCGCTCTCTCGCCGCGTTGCGGCCGCGCGGGCTCGGGTTGGCCGGGCGCGTTCCAATGCCCGAGCCAGCAACTCTTCGCTCGGCACCACTTCGTCCACCAAGCCCAGCCGCCGGGCCTGCTCGGCGCTCACCGGCTCGCCCCGCAACAGCATCTCCAGCGCACCCGCCCCGCCAATCAGTTGCGGGAGGCGCTGGGTGCCGCCCCAGCCCGTCAGCAGCCCCAGCGTCGCGCCCGGATGGCCGAAGAGCGCCTCCGGCGCGGCTAGGCGCCACCGGCAGGCCAGCGCCAGGTCAAGCCCGCCTCCTAGGCAGTAGCCCGCCACCGCTGCCACCACCGGCTTCGACGCCCAGGTGAGTTTCTCGAACAAGAGCTGGCCGCGGCGAGGGAACCGCAGGGCCGTGGCCCCGGTCAATGTTCCCACCTCAGCGATCTCCGCCCCGGCGGCAAAGCATTTGTCGGAGCCGTGAATCACAATGCCCTCGCAGGCGGGGTCGGCCAGCAGGGGCTCGAGTCGGGCAGCGAGATCGTCGAGCAGCGCTGCGCTCAGGCGCGGGTAGCCATCCGGGCCGGTCAGTTCGAGGCGAACCAGGCTGGCTTCCGGGTGGAGGCGAAGAGAGGACGCCACGCTAGCCCGGCTTTGCGCTGCGGCGGATGAAGTCCACAATCTCTTGGGTGGAGGTGCCGGGCTGGAAAACCTCGGCCACGCCGCACTTCTTCAAGGATTCGATGTCATCCGTGGGGATAATCCCCCCCACCACCACCGTCACCTGGTTGGCGATCCCTTTCTCCCGGAGCAGTTCCATCACCCGGGGAACGATCACCATATGCGCCCCGGAGAGGATTGAGAGCCCGATGACGTTAGCGTCTTCTTGGAGGGCAGCGCTGGTAATTTGCTCGGGGGACTGTCGCAGCCCGGCGTAGATCACTTCCATGCCCGCATCGCGCAGCGCCCGGGCAATGACCTTGGCGCCACGGTCGTGTCCGTCCAGCCCGGGCTTGGCAATCAACACCCGAATCTTTCGCTCTCCCATCTTTCCTCTGTGCCCTCTGTGTCTCTGTGGTGAGTCTCTTCAGAGCGCGAATCGCCGAATGCCGTTTTTCAGCACCGCCACATGGAAGTTGATTAGCAGGCCCACTTTACAACCTGACAAGCGGAGGTAGGTTAGCACAATCGCGTCGTGGATAGGTGCAAGCGCCTCCACCGCCTTGAGTTCGACAACCACCCTCCCTTCAACCAAGAAATCGAGCCGATACCCACAATCGAGTTTGACATCCTTGTAGACAACCGGAAGAGGTTTCTGCCGCTCATACCGAATTTCACGAAGGCTCAACTCGCCAGCTAGACATTCCTCGTAGGCTGATTCCAGGAGGCCCGGGCCCAAAACCTTGTGCACCTCAATCGCTGCCCCTATGATGGTATGAGTCAGTTCGTTATCAATCACAACTCACCACTGAGGCACAGAGAACACAGAGGAAAGACTCAGTTTGTCCAAAGACCTATGAACTGAAAGCAAAACCTAGATGTTCTTGTCGTTGCGAGACTCCTCGCTCCACAAGCCCTCTCTCAACACGCGTCTTGCCTCATCAGCGAAAGTCTCACGATATTCTCGCCTAGTAAAGTGGAAGGTCGCCCGATGTCCATCGCGTTGCCAGTCGTGTTCGGTGGTGCCACCCCAGGCCTTGAATTTCTTTCCTTCTCGCTGAGCGAATTGGGCCAATGAACGAAGACAATGAAGGACAGCTAGGTCAGCAGTTTTGCACGTAATGCTGTAGAGAAAGCTCATAGTAGTTACCTCCGCTCCTGCTCTGTGCTCTCTGTGCCTCTGTGGTGAGTCTCTTGTTTAGGTGATGGCGACTTCTTCGTAGGTGCCGAAGACGCTGCGCAGGACGTCGCAGATTTCCCCCAGGGTCGCGTAGGCGCGCACGCACTCGAGCATGCAGGGCATGGTGTTCGCCGTGCCGCGCGCCGCCACTTCCAGCTCTTTCAGCGTTTGGGTGACGCGGCGGTTGTCGCGCTCCCGCCGGAGTTGCTTCAGCCGCTCGGCCTGCTGCCGGGCCACCGACTCATCAATTTGCAGGATTTCCAGCGGCGCCGGCTCTTCGGCTACGTAGTCATTAACGCCCACGATGATTTTCTCTTTGCGATCCACCCTTTGCTGGTAGTGGTAGGCGGCTTCGGCAATCTCCCGCTGGGGGAAGCCGCGCTCGATGGCCGCAATCATCCCGCCCAGGGCGTCGATCTTCTCGAAATAGTCGTCGCAGCCCCGCTCCATGTCGTTCGTGAACCGCTCGACGACATACGACCCCCCCAGGGGATCGACGCTGTTTGTGACCCCGCTCTCGTGGGCGATCACCTGCTGGGTGCGCAGGGCGAGCGTGGCGGCAAACTCCGTCGGCAAGGCCCAGGCTTCGTCGAGCGAGTTGGTGTGCAGCGATTGCGTTCCCCCCAGAACCGCCGCCAAGGCCTGGATGGTGGTGCGCACCACGTTGACGTAGGGTTGCTGGGCGGTCAGCGAGCAGCCCGCCGTCTGGGTATGGAAGCGCAGCCGGCGGGCCGCCTCCCTCTCGGCCCCGAAGCGCTCCCCCATTACCCGGTACCAGATGCGCCGCGCCGCCCGGTACTTGGCCACCTCTTCAAAGAAGTCGTTGTGGGCGTTGAAGAAGAACGACAGCCGCTGCGCAAACTCGTCCACCTTCAGGCCGCGCTCCACGCCCCACTGCACGTACTCAATCCCATCCCGCAGGGTGAAGGCCAGCTCCTGGAGGGCGGTGGAGCCCGCTTCGCGGATGTGGTAGCCGCTGATGGAGATTACGTTCCAGCGAGGCGTGTGCTCGAGTCCAAACTCGAAGGTGTCCACCACCAGCCGCATGGAGGGCGCCGGCGGGTAGATGTACTCCTTCTGGGCGATGTACTCCTTCAGAATGTCGTTCTGGATCGTCCCGGAAACCTGTTCGAGTTTCGCCCCCTGCTTTTCCGCCACCGCCAGGTACATCGCCCAGATGATAGAGGCGGGCGAATTGATCGTCATCGAGGTGGTAACCTTGCCCAGGGGAATACGGTCGAGAAGAATCTCCATATCCCGAAGCGAGCTCACCGCCACTCCACACTTGCCCGCCTCGCCCTCCGAAAGCGGATGGTCGGAGTCGTAGCCCATCAGCGTGGGCAGGTCAAAGGCGATGGAAAGTCCCGTCTGTCCCTGGCTCAACAAGTAGTGGTAGCGGCGGTTGGTGTCTTCCGGGGTGCCGAACCCGGAGAACTGCCGCATGGTCCACAGCCGCCCGCGATACATAGTGGCGTGGATGCCTCGGGTATAGGGGGCCTGGCCAGGAAAACCGAGGTCGCGCTCCGGGTCGAATTGAGCCAGGTCGCCCGGGGTGTAGAGCCGCCGAACCGGCCTCCCGGAAACCGTGGTGAATTCCCCTTGCCGCTCGGGGCGCTCTTCGAGCGCCTTCTTCAGGGTGGTATTTTCCCAGGCGCGCTCAGCCGGACTGGGTTTACGTTCCGCTTCCAGTTGTTCGGCCGTGGCGGCCTTGCTGTCCTTGTCCATGCGGGCTTCGCTCCTGCGCCGTGACGGGCCGTGTTCATCATAATGCAGCGGTCGCGCACTAGGCAAGTATTCGCCGGGCCAGCGCGGAGGAGAAAAAAATTCCCGCCGGCCGCCGCGGAGGACTGCCGGCCCGTAGGCTGGTAAGCCACGGCCGTCAAGCGGTGTGGGGTTGACTAGCTGAGGTCGGCCCTAGAAGGGCGACCCGGAGCCGCTGCTGCTTCGGGCGGTCACCACGCCGCTCTTGGCGTCCTTCAAGTCAACGTGGCTGCGCTCCAGAGTGCGCCCCAGAGCCCGGTCGAAGTCCACCTGAGCGTTCATGAAGTCCACCAGTGTCCGCACCTCCAGGGTGCGGGCCTCAGTGACGTCGCGCTGCGCCTGGATCACCAGGAAGATGGTGGAGGCGCCGAGCTGGAGTTTCTTCTGCTCGGCATCCAGGGTTTCCTCGGCCAACCGCCGCGCCTTCCGAGCGGCGTCAATCCGGGCGCGGTTCTGCTCCAAGGCGATCTGCGCGTTGCGCACCTCCACGATGATGCTGTTGACCGTGCGCCGGTAGCCGGTCTGGGCCCGCCGCTCTTCGATCTGCGCTCGGGCCATCTCGGCCTGCGCCACCCGGTTCTTGATGGGAATGCTGATGCTGAAGCCGAAGCCGTAGTCGGGGAAGTCGCTCTGTAGCGCCTGAGTCAGGGAGGTCCCGTACCCACGGTTGATCACCGTGCCGGTGATCGGGTCGACCGCGATGCCAGAAAGCCCGCGGCCGGCATAGAAGCCAAAGGCGGTCACGGTGGGCAGCATGGCGTTGCGGGCCGCCCGGATGGTGAGGTGGCGGTTGCGCAGGTCGAGTTCGGCCTGGGCAATCTCGGGTCGCTTCTCCATGGCGATCTGGATGGCGTCCTGCACCGGGAGCACTTCCGGGACGAGAGGAACCTGCGGCTGATCAAGCGGCTCGATCTCCACCAGAGCCAGCAAGGGGTCGGTGGGGTTTTTGCTGAGCAGGTCTTTCATGACGATCTGCTGCTGCCGGAAGCTGGTTTGGGCGACGATCAGGTCCTGCTGGGTGCGCGCCACCTCCGACTCCGCCCGCACCACCTCGAGGGGGGCCAGGGTGCCAATCTCCACCTGGCGCTGGTTGTCATTGTAGAGTTTTTCCGCCAGCGCCAGGGATTCCTCTTTCACCTTTACGTCCTCGCGGGCGTACACCAGTTCCCAGTAGGCCTGCTTGACGCTGGAGATGATGTCCATCACCTGCTGGGCGAACGCTTGGTTGCTGATGCGCAGGTTGTTCCTGGACACCAAGATGAAGCGCTTGTTCTGGGCATAGCCGAAGCCGTTCAGCAGCGGTTGGGAGAAACTGAACCGGAGGTTAGCGGTGGTTTGCGGGTTGAAGAAGGAAAACAGCGAAGTGGTGGTCTGTCGTTGGTTGTCGAGCGCGATGGTAAATGAGGTCCCGGTCATGAACCCCTGCGTGTAGCTGAAGTTGGCCGTCGAGGTCTGCAGGGTCAGGCTGGCGGCCTCCGCGGCCAACCCCACGCCCGAGGTAACCGGGTTGTTGACCGGGAAGGTGGTGCGCTGCCAGGCTAAGGTGGAGGTCACCACCGGGTCGAGCGCCGCCAAGGAGCTCACCCCCAGCGCCGCTGCGGTACCCAGCCCGCCGCTGCCCCGGGTGATGCCACCCCCGCGGGCCCGCAGCACGTCGGTTTCCGCGATGGCCGGACCATAGCGCTGCACCGCGATATCCAGATTGTTTTCCAGCGCCAGGTAGATGGCGTCCTGCAAGCTCAGGTAGAGCTTGCCGTCGCGGATCAAATCATCCAGCCGGGGCGAGTTGCGCAGGTTCGGCACCGGCACTCCTCGCGGCGTGTAGGGCGCGAACAGGTTGGGCACGTGCGTCTTCGATTTGGTGAAGTCAATCGTGGGCGCCTGGGCCGACAACGGCAGGGCCAGCAGCCCCGCCAGCAACAGGCTCAACCCGCAACGGCGAACGGACGGAATCAACATGGTGACACTCCTCGATTGAGAATGAGTACTGCGCATTTTCCTACAACTACGAAAGCGGACGGGATTTCGTTTCAACAATCTTGGCCGATGCCCGCGCCGGCGGCTGGGGCCGCAGGTAGTCGTGCCAGGGGGCCTCGACGCTCCCCAGTAAATGGCAGAACAGCTCGGCCGTGGCCCG
>JBHHYS010000008.1:0-43275 GCA_046757645.1 Terriglobia bacterium
AGTTGGCGGGTGAGTCTGTAAGCCGGATTCTGTTCCCGATGCTAAGCATCGGGAGGTGATCATTCCTCTCAGCGGCCTACCCGGGAGTCACATCCCCTTGCGGGGAACGGGCCGGGCCAGCCCTCCTCCCCTATTTGGCCTTGCTCCGCGTGGGGTTTGCCGTGCCCCCGATGTCGCCATCGGGGCGGTGGGCTCTTACCCCACCTTTTCACCCTGACCTCGCGTGTCGCCCCGGCTATTCGCCGGGCCGCGTCCGTTTCCGGACCGAACGTCGAGGCGGTCTGTTTTCTGTGGCACTGTCCGTTCCCGGCCGATATCGCAGCCGGGACCTCCCCTCCTTCCCCCGCCCGCAGGCGAAGTTTGGGGGAGCACGCTGCCCTGGGAGTCCGGACTTTCCTCCCCGACACGCCCGTCCGGGCTATCGGGGCGATCACCCGACTCACCCACCACAAACAATTATACTCCCCCGCCCTATCCCGATGCCAGTACAGGCCGCCGCGGGGACTATTCTGCCACGGGGTCGTCCGGGCCGGCCGCCTCGCCCTTGCGGGCGCGAATCCCGCCACCCAGGTCCGCGTAATAAAACCACTCGCCGCTGCCGCCGGGCGCGAGCGGCTCCGCCGTGAGCCGGTAACTATCGAGCAACTGCACCGTCGCGGCCCAGCGCTGCTGCGCCTGGCCCGGCTGGTAGCGAAACCGGTAGCCGTCCTTCTCGAAGCGGTTGTGGGCCAGCGCCGCCTCCAGCAGCCGCGCCCGTTCCGGCGGTGCAGTCTCGGGCGGACCTTCTCCCTTGCCGCCCAGGCGCTGGAGGCGGTCCGGGTAGCCATCGTGCTTTTCGTGGTAAGCCTGCAAAGCCCGGCTAATGACCGTCAAGGTCGTGCGCGCCTGGGCTTCGTTCTTGCGCATCCAGCTTTCTTTGACCATCCGCGCCCCATAGAGCAAAACCCAGAGCAGCGCCCCGACCAGCACCAACGCCAGCACAACCCAGAGGGCCAGAGTGCGCGACCGGGCCATCCTGTCTTCGCGATCCTCCACTCCCATCGCTCCTCCTCTCAGCTTTTGCCAATGAGCTGGGCAAACCGTTTTTCGTCGAGTGTTTGAACGCCCAGCGCCCGGGCTTTATCCAGCTTCGAACCCGGCTCGGTCCCTGCCACCACGTAGTCAGTCCGCTTGCTTACCGAGCCGGTTACCTTCCCTCCCAGCGACTCGATCAACTCCTTGGCTTCCTCGCGCGACCAGCGCTCCAATGCCCCCGTCAGCACAAAGGTCTTCCCCACCAGCCGCGTGTCTTTCGGCTTCGCGCGCTTCTCCTCGGTTACCACCTCTGCCTTACGAAGCTTCTCCAGCACTTTGTGGTTGGCCTTCTCGCTGAAAAACTCAATGATGCTCTCAGCGATCTTCTCGCCCACTTCTTCAACTTCCAGCAACTGCTCCCCGCTCGCCTTTTCCAGCTTGTCGAGCGAGCCAAAGTGCTCGGCCAGCAATTGGCCGGTGCGCTCCCCCACATAGCGGATCCCCAGGGCGAAAATCAGCCGCGCTAAGCCCGCCTTTTTGCTCTCTTCAATCTCGCCCAGCAGGTTCTCGGCCGACTTCTCGCCCATCCGCTCCAACCCCACCAGCTCCTCCTTCTTGAGCCGGTAGAGGTCGGCCACGTCCTTCACCAGCCCCGTCTCCACCAGTTGCTCCACAATCTTGTCCCCCAGGCCGTCAATGTTCATCGCCCGCCGGCGGGCAAAGTGCAGAACCGATTCCCGCAGCCGCGCCGGGCAGCGCGCCGAAACGCAGCGCACCGCCACCTCGTCTTCCAGCCTGTGCACCCGGCCGCCGCACACCGGGCAGCGCTGCGGCATCGTGAACGCCCGCAGCTCTTTCTTCGCCTCCGCGCGCTTCGAGTCCACCACTTTCACCACTTCCGGGATCACCTCTCCGGCCCGCTGCACCACAACCGTGTCGCCGATCTTCAGCCCCAGCCGCCGAATCTGGTCCTCGTTGTGGAGGGTGGCGTGGCTGACGGTGACGCCGCTGACTTCCACCGGCTCGAGATCGGCCACCGGGGTGAGTGTGCCCGTGCGGCCCACCTGCACGCGGATCGCTTTGACGCGGGTCGTGGCTTGCCGGGCGGCGTACTTGTAGGCCATCGCCCAGCGGGGCGCCTTGGCCGTCGTCCCCAGCTCCTCCCAGAGCGGCGTCTCGTCCACCTTCACCACAATGCCGTCAATTTCATACGGGAGTTTCTCCCGCTTCTTTTCCCAGCGCTCGCAATAGCGGATCACCTCGTCCAGCCCCCGGCACCTCTCCCAGTGTTGGTTCACCTTGAAGCCGAGCGCCGCCAACGTCTCCAGCACCCCGGAGTGCCGCCGCAGCGGAATCCGTCCGTCCACCAGCAATCCGTAGACGTAGAGGTCGAGCGCCCGCCGGGCGGTGATGCTGGGGTCGAGCACCCGCACCGAACCGGCAGCCGCGTTGCGGGGATTGGCAAAGCGCCGCTGGCCCTGTTCCTCCTGCTCCCGGTTGAGCTCTGCGAAGGCCTTGTGGGTCATAATCACTTCCCCGCGCACTTCGAAGCGGCGGGGCAGCTTTGTCTTCTTCAACTTCTCGTCGTCCACCCGCAAGGGCAGGGCGCGAATCGTCTTCACGTTCGGGGTAACGTCCTCGCCTTCGCGGCCGTCGCCCCGGGTCACCGCCCGGGCATAGCACGCGCTTTCGTAGAGCATGGAGATGCTGAATCCATCGAACTTGTGCTCGCAGACGTAGTCGAGCGCCGTTCGCCCCGTGCCTTCGCGCACCCGGCGGTCAAATTCGCGCAGCTCGTCGAACGAGTAGGCGTTGTCCAGGCTCAGCAGCGGCCGCCGGTGCCGAACCTTGACGAAGCCGGCGCGCGGCTGCCCCCCCACCCGCTGGGTGGGCGAATCCGGCGTTACCAGCTCGGGATGCGCCGCCTCGAGCTCCTGGAGCCGGCGCATCAGCCGGTCGAACTCGGCATCGGAAATCTCCGGGGCGTCGAGCACGTAGTAGCGGTACTCGTGGTAGCGGAGCTTCTCCCGGAGCTTTTCGATTTGCTGCGCCGCGGTGGCCTTTGCCATACACCTAATTATACCGCTGCCGGGGGCAAGCACTTTGACGCCGCCTCTCCTTTCCCCAATAATAGCGACCTGGCGATGGCTGTGCCGCTCCGCTTCCGCGATGCTGCTCTGATTTACAACCCTCTCTCCGGCCGCCTGCGGTGGAGGCGGGAGCGCGACCTCGCCCGGGCGGCGTACTTGCTCGAAGCCTACGGCCTCCGCTCCACCCGCGTGCCCACCGCGGGGCCAGGCAGCGCCACCGAGCTTGCCCGCCAGCAGCTCGCCGCTGGGCGCGACCTCATCATCGTCTGCGGAGGCGACGGCACCATCAACGAAGTGGTCAACGGGATGGTGGGCTCCCCGGTTCCCCTGGCCATCCTGCCGGCGGGCACCGGCAATGTGCTGGCCAAAGAACTGGGGCTCCCCTGGGACATCTGGCTGGCGGCGGAATACATTCCCCGCGGGGTGGTGCGGCGCATCGCTTTGGGGCGCGCCGAGGAGCGCTACTTTATCTCGGTGGCGGGCGCGGGGGCCGACGCCAACGTTGTCTACCGCCTGAGCGCCCTCGCCAAGCTACGCTTGGGGATGCTCTCCTACTGGCTGGAAGCCTTTCGCCAACTCTGGCGCTACGACTTTCCCGGGTTCAGCGTCGCGGTGGGCGGCGAGAGCTTTTCCGCCACGCTGCTCATCGTCAGCCGCACCAAGCACTACGGTGGGCCGATCCAAATCACCCGCCGGGCCGACCTGTTCGGCGACGACTTTGAACTCTGCATTTTCCCCTGCGGCTTCCGCCTTCTCTATTTGCTCTATTTTCTCGCCCAACAGTTGGGTCTGCTGGAACGGTTTCGCCGGGTGCGTTTCCTCCGCGCCCGCCAGGTGCGCGTCGAGCCGCGGGCGAGCCCCATCCACGTGCAGGTGGACGGCGAGCTGGCCGGGCGGCTGCCGAAGGAGTTTGTCATCGTACCCGATGCGCTCTCGCTGCTGGTCCCGCCGGGGGCGGAGCGCGTGCCAACGAGCGCGTGGGTTGAGCCATGGACAACGTCACGCACACCCTGACCGCGCTGGTATTGGCCCGTGCCGGCGCCCAGCGTCTGGCTCCCTACGCCACCGCGGCGCTCGTGGTGGCGGCCAACGTCTCCGATATCGATTACCTTTCCTTTCTCGGTTCTGCCGCCTCCTATCTGGAATACCGCTATGCCTGGACTCATTCCCTGGCCGGGGCGGCCGTGCTGGGGGCCGGCGTGGCCGTGGGCTTCTGGGGCATCGCTCGGCGACGCCGACCTCAGCCCCGCCGGTTGCGAAACCTGCTGGCGGTGTCCCTGCTGGGCGTTCTCAGTCATTCTTTTCTGGACTGGACCACCGCCTCCGGTGCGCAGTTGTTGTGGCCGGTAAAAGACACCCGATACGCGCTGGACTGGCTCGCCTTCACCGATCCCTGGCTGCTGATTATTCTTGTGCTCGGCCTGTTACTGCCGGCGCTGTTTCGCCTTGTCGCCGAAGAAATTGGCGCCCGGCGAAGCGACGCGGGCTTGCGCCGGGGAGCGTGGACGGCGCTGGCCGCCTGCGCCCTGCTGGTGGCCGGCCGGGCTGTGCTGCACCGGGATGCGGTGGCGCAACTGGAATCGCGCCTCTATCAGAGCCGCACCCCGGTGCGCGCCGCCGCTCTTCCCACGCCGCTCAACCCGCTTCGCTGGGAGGGGGTGGTGGAAACCGATACCACCTATGAAACCGTGGGGCTCACCCTGTTCCAATCCCGCCAAGGCTTCGAGCCCGCCACCACGTTCTACAAACCTTCCCCCTCACCGGCGCTCGAGGCAGCGCTCAGCACCCCGGCGGCCCGCCGGTTCCTCTCCCGGGCGCGTTTTCCGCAGGCGGTCATCACCCCCGCGGCCGAGGGTTGGCGCGTCGAGCTGCGCGAGCTAGCTTCGGGCGCCGAGCCGTTCGGGTCGCGCAACCTCCTCGTGCAGATTGAATTGAACCGGGAGCTGGAGGTGCTCACCGAAAAGATTCGCTCTGGGCGGAGGACGGAGGGGCTGTCCCCGTAGGTTAGGCGAGCGGAACCCGCCGGCGGGCGCGGTAGCGCTCGGCCATCCGCATCAACAGGTACGCCAGCAGCATCAGGGCGATGGCCGCGCCGGAGACCTCCAGGAAGTGGGTGCGCAGGAACACTTCGGCGCGCTTCCCGTATCGCACCGCCAGAAAGCCCCAGGTGAAGTAGCGCAGGCCGCGGCCCAGGGCCAGTGCGGTGAGGAAATAGCGCAGCCGCATCTGGAAGACGCCCGCGGCCAGCACAAACACCTTAAAGGGGGTGGGCGGGGGCAACAGCGCGGGGATGGCCACGGTCAGGAACTCATTCTTTTCGTACCAGCGCCGGATGCGTTCGATCTGCTCCGGGCTGGCCTTTTTGCGCAGCACCACTTCGCCGCCCTTGCGCGCTAGGTAAAAAATGGTCAGGGAGCCCAGGATGGATCCCACCGAAGCCATGGTGACGTAGAAGAGCATGGCGTTAGGATTCTGGATGGAGAACCAGATCACCAGCAGGTCGTTGAGGATGGGCAAGGTGCCGAAGGAGGAGTCAAAGAAGGCGATCGCCAGCAGCCCCCAACCTCCGGCCAGCCCAAGCAGCGAATGGACCCAGCCGGGCGTATTGGTGAGCGGAGAGGAGTTGGCCGGTGTTTGCAGTAGCGCAAGCAAAGAGAGTTATTCTATGCGGGCAGCGGCAAGTGCGCAAGCGGCTCTTGGCGTGCCTTGTGGGAGTTCCCAAACTGTGCTATAAGGGCGGCCTTGGTTTTGCCCCCCCCGCACGTCGTGGGAAGTCTTGCATCGCTTGGATTCAGAGGAGGAATACGCGAGGAAGAATGCGAGTGCGAATCCGACATCTGCTCACCGCCGGCGCGTTCGTGCCGCTGGCTCCCCCCCTGCAAGCCGCTGAAGGCGACATCGCCCTTCCCTCCTTGGCCCTCGGGGATTGGCTCATCCTCTGGGGTGTGCTGGCTTCGGCGCTGATTGCCCTGGGGTACGGTTACTACCTGGTGCGGCGAGTCCTTCGCCAGCCCGCGGGCAGCGAGAAGATGCGGGAGATTGCCGCCGCAATCGAAGAAGGGGCGATGGCCTACCTGGGGCGGCAGTTCCGCACCATGATCCTGTTCGTGGCCGCCCTCACCCTCGTCCTGTGGTTCATTTATCGGCCCGTCTATCCGGTTCGGCCGGAGGGTGCGGCCCTGCCGCTGCCCCTGGGCATCGCCCTGGCTTTCTTGATGGGCGTGCTGGCCTCCTACGGGGCCGGCTACGTGGGGATGTGGCTGGCGGTAAAAGCCAACGTGCGCACCGCCACGGCCGCCCTCAAGAGTTACAGCGCGGCGCTCGAATTGGGGTTCCGGGCCGGGGCGGTCTCCGGGATGTTTACCGTCGGCTTCGGCCTGCTGGGAGCGACCCTCATCTTTTTGCTCTTCGCCGAGCACGCCATGAAGGTGCTGATCGGCTTCGGGTTCGGGGGCTCGCTGGCCGCCCTGTTTATGCGCATCGGCGGAGGCATTTACACGAAAGCGGCCGATGTGGGCGCTGACCTGATCGGCAAAGTGGAGGCGGGGATTCCCGAAGACGACCCGCGCAACGCCGCCGTCATCGCCGATAACGTAGGCGACAACGTGGGCGACTGCGCCGGGATGGCCGCGGACGTGTTCGAAAGCTACGAGGTGACCCTGGTAGCGGCCATTATCCTGGGCGCCGCCGCCTTGCTCGACTCCCAATTCACCGCCTACTACGGGGCGCACGCGGCGAGTTTCGCGCTGAAACTGGTTCTCTTCTGCCTGCTGGTGCGCGCCCTGGGAGTGTTTACCTCCATCATCGGTATCGTCAGTGTGCGGGTGCGGGGCGGCACGATGAAAGACCCGATGCGGCCCATCACCATCGGCTACTGGGTGGCGGCGGCGGCATCCGTCGGGGGTTTTTTCGCCATCAACTACTTCTATCTGATTGACCCGGTCACCGGCAAACCCGATTACCGCTTTGCCCTCGCCTGCAGCATGGGGATCGGGCTGGCGCTGGCGACTCTTTGGATCACCAACCGCTTCACCCATCCCGACTACCCCTCGGCGACCGAAACCGCCTATGCCACCCGCACCGGGCCGGCCACCATGCTGCTCACCGGAATGGGGACGGGAATGGAGAGCACCGTGTGGGCCGTCCTCGCCATCGGGCTGACCATCGTCGCCTCGGGGATCATCTTCGGCGGCAACCTGGCACTGGCGGCTTTCGGCATTTCCCTGGCCGGCCTGGGCTTGCTTACCACCACCGGCTTCATCCTGGCCATGGACACCTACGGGCCCATCACTGACAACGCCCAGGGCATTTTCGAGATGGCGCGCGTAGAGGCGCCGGAGGAAGTGGGCCGCAACCTGTGCTGGCTCGACGCCATCGGCAACACCACCAAAGCCTTGACCAAAGGGCTGGCGATTGCCACCGCCGTCATCGCCGCCATCTCTCTCTTCAAGTCCTACATTGATGAGAGCGGCCTGCAGAGCATCCAGATCAACCTGCCCAACGTTTTCGTGGGCCTGCTGATCGGCGGCGCAGTGCCCTTCCTGTTCAGCTCGTTCGCCCTCAAGGCGGTGGGGCGAGCTTCCTCCCAAGTGGTGGAGGAAGTGCGGCGCCAGTTCCGGGAAAAGCCGGGCATTATGGAGTGGAAGGAGCGGCCCGATTACGGCCGCTGCGTCGACATCGTTACTGCCACCGCGCAGAAGGAGCTGCTCGGGCCCGGCGTGCTGGGCATCTTCACCCCGATTTTGGTGGCCTTCTGGCTGGGCGTGGGGGCGCTCGGCGGTTATCTGGCCGGGGCGATTCTCACTGGGCAGTTGCTCGCCGTCTTCATGGCCAACACCGGCGCTACCTGGGATAACGCCAAGAAGAAGATCGAAGACGGTTTGCTGGGCGGCAAGGGCAGCGAGGCCCACAAAGCCGGCGTGGTGGGCGACACCGTAGGCGACCCCTTCAAAGACACCGCCGGGCCGGCGCTGAACCCGCTGATCAAGGTGATGAATCTGGTGGCGATCTTGGCGGCTCCGTTCGCGGTGCGCGAACTGGGCTGGGGCGTGCGGGGGCTAATCGTTGCCGTCTGCGTGGCGCTGCTGGCGCTGGCGGTCTGGTTCAGCAAGCGCGGCGGCATTCAGGAACAAGAAGTGGCCGCCGCACTGGCCGCCGCCGACAATCCTCACCAAAAAACCGGAAAGGCATAGGCCGGGGGAAGCGCGCCCCCCGGCGTTCAGGGAGAGCGCATGTGGTCGGCCACAGAGTCGGCCCGCTTTTCGATCTTTCGCACCAGGTCACGCAGCTTCTTCCGCCGCTTTTCCCGCGGGCCCTCATCGAAGCGCTTCCGCAGTGACCGGGCTCCGACCTTGATTTCCTCCGCACGCCGGATTACGGAAAGCGAAAGGACATTCTCGTCCACCGCCGCCACCGCCGCCCGTAGCTCCCTGGCCTGCTTCTCCAGCGCCTGGATGCGCTTTTGCACCGCGGGCGCCACCAGACCTTCCTCATGCCCGAGGGCTGCTTTGCGGAGATCCTGAACCAGCGTCATCAACCGCTCACAGTCGTTCTTCACCTTCTCGTATCCCCACTTCCGCCACTGGCGGCGGGAGTGCTCACTCCGAAATGTCGCCTGGGCGGCCTCGGAAGCGAGCGCCGGCACAGCCGGGAGACACCAACCGAGGAGTACAAGAGCGTGGGCGACGCGGAGGGCAGCCGTGCGGGTCACGATGGCCTAATGATGACAGAAAAGGCCAGGGCGGAAAAGCCCCTCTCCATTGGCTGCGCCCCGCACTCGCAGCCCGGGTTCGAGTTGGCAGGCCGCAGCCAACCGGCTACAATGCATGCATCACTTCGCCCGAGGAGGAGGGATGCCCGAAGGAATCACCTTAAAGGGACTGCTGCCCACGGTGATCGCCGTGGTGGGCGTGCTGGCGCTGCTGTGGGTGGGGTTGTGGCTCTCCAGCCGGGCCATCCGCCGCCTGGCTGAGCAGATGGGAGAAAAAGACAAAGAACACATCAAGGAAGTGGAACGCTGGGCCAAGCAGTTGATCCGCTTTGTCCGCCTCACGGTTGGAATCGTATTCGTTATCGCGGCCGTCTTCATTGTCCTTCAAACCCTGGGCATCCGCGGATTGCCGGCCCTCACCTGGAAGCAAGTGGCCGGCTGGCTGGTGGGCTCGGGCCTGCGCATCCTGCTCGTGCTCGGGGGCGCTTTTGTGCTGACTCGCGTCCTCCACCTGCTGATTGCGCGCCTGCCGCTGTTCGTCGTTCCCCGGACGGGACCGCTGGCCCAGGTGGCCGAGCAACAGAAGCGCGCCACCACAATCACCCGGTTGCTGCGCATGATCAGCACGGTGGTGGTGATGAGCATCGCGGTGTTGATTGTCTTACGGGAGTTGGGGGTGGACATCACCCCCATTCTCACCGGCGCCGGCATCGCCGGGCTGGCCTTCGGCTTTGGCGCGCAACATTTGGTGCGCGACATCATCTCCGGCTTCTTCCTGATTGTGGAAGACCAAGTGCGCGTCGGCGACGTCGCCATCATCAATGGCAAGGGGGGACTGGTGGAGGCGATTCGCTTGCGCACTATCGTGCTGCGCGGGCTCGACGGCACGGTGCACATTTTTCCCAACGGCGCCATCAGCGAACTGTCCAATATGACCAAGGATTTTTCCTACTACGTGATTGACCTCGGCGTGGCCTACAAGGAGAACGTGGACCGGGTGATGGAGGTCTTGAAAGAGGTGGGCGCGGAGCTCCAGGCGGACCCGGAGTACGCCGACAAGATTCTGGCGCCCCTGGAGATCTTGGGCGTGGACGCCTTCGCCGATTCCGCCGTGGTTATCAAGGCCCGCATCAAAACGGCACCGATTCAGCAGTGGACGGTGGGCCGCGAGCTGCGGCGCCGCATCAAGCACGCTTTCGACGCCCGGGGAATCGAAATCCCCTTTCCGCATCTATCCATTTACTTTGGCGAGGCCAGCAAGCCCTTCGCCGTCCAGGTGGCCGAGCAACTGGCCCGGCGCGAATCGGCCCCAGCGGCCCGGAGCCGCGGCTCCTCCTGATCGTTCCCCCACCGAAAGAACTGTCTCGGCTTTGGACGCCCAAGCCGGGTCGACCCTATAGTCCTACGCGCGCCCCGGCGCCCAGCCGCTAGGGCTGACTTTCTTGACTTTTCGTAGGGGCCGCGTCTAGAGTGCGCCCGGCTCATCGCCTCCCGGGGGACTCGGGTTGAATTCCTGAAGCAGTTTCGCCGCCACGTTCGACCCGACGAGCCCCTGCTGCTCTCCTTCTTTGCCCAGGGGAAAGACTCCCATCACTTCCGCGTGCCCTTCGCCATTGCTCGGCTCCTTTGCCGCCGGCGCAATAGCCGCGAAGCGGTCGAACCGGGAGACATGCTCTTTGGCATCTTTGACCACTGTTTCGCCCGGGAAGAAATTAAGAGAGAGTTGGGGGATTCGGGGGTTCGGCTAACGTACTATTCGGAACAGCCCTACGGCCATGCGGTCGGCCGGGCGGTAGAATCCGCCGAGAGATGAAGAGATGAAATGAGCCCCCGCTCAGCTCGGAGCAGCATTCGCCTGAACTGATGAGTTGCAGTCTTCGGCTACGCCGGTGAGAGCAAACAAGTAAATTGATGACTAAAGAAGGGGGACTCCGTGGCGCCGAACCCTGGCGGCCTCAGCCCGGAGGAGCTTGGCTGCCTCCCACCTGGATGGGATTGTCACGGTGACTGCCTGGGATTTGGGTCTCTTTCCCCGGGCGACTCCGCCCGGAGGACATGTTCCGGCGGTGTTTGAAAATCAAGAAGACCATCGCGCCCACCACCATAAAGGGCGCCCCCAGCAGGAACAGGATGCCATTGTTGAAGCCGCTGGCCAGCCGTTGGCCTTCGGGCGAGCTGGCAAGGGCCGTCCGGCACATCGCACATTGGGCGTAGCCGACCTCAGAGACAATCAGCAAAACCGCTATGGCCGCCATCGCGACCACCATCGAATGGGGGCGTCTCGGCATGAATCCTGGATGAACCGGGGCCGCTCAGGGTGCGGACAGCTCTAGTATCCGAATGCCGTCAAAGGAGATCAGGAAAAACAGAATAGCGCCTGTGACCAGGATCCCTCCAACAACCGCAAGAACCAGGCTCAGCTTCTCAAAGCGAAGGTGCATGAAGTGAGCGCCGATCAGGGAGGCTTTCAGCAGCATCGCCAAGATGAGCAGCAAGACGATGATAGCCTTGGAGAGGGGCAGGTAGCCCGTCACCAGCATCGCCAGGGTGAAGAGCAACAAAAGCACCCAGGTGAACCAGTAGATTCGGTAGCCGGCTTCTGGGAATGTTCTGGCCATAGTGTTCTCTCTTTTCGCTCCGTGCTTCTCCGTCAAATTAGATAAAAGAGCGTGAAGATGAAGACCCAAACCAAGTCCACGAAGTGCCAATAGAGGCCCGCCAGTTCCACGCCGGCGGCCGAGGAGCGGCCCATCGCTGTCCGCAGGGCGACAATGGCCAAAATGATGACGCCGGTGAGGACGTGCGAGCCATGGAATCCGGTGATGACAAAGAAGGAGGCGCCGAAGGTGGGCGGGCCCCAGGGGTTCCAGTACAACCGCGCTCCTTCCCCGATGAGAGTCGTCCATTCGTAGGCCTGCATCCCCAGGAAGCCCAATCCCCCCAGCATGGTCAGGAGCAAGAAGCGCACGGCCAACCCCGAGTGGCCGCGTCGGGCGGCGGCTACCGCCGACGCCATCGTGGCACTGCTGGAGATCAACAGAAAGGTCATAAATCCGATCATTCCCAGGTGGAAGACCTGGGCTCGATCCGGCCATTCCGCACTGGCCAGCCGCACGAAGCCGTAGCTGGCCAGCAGGCCGGCAAAAAGCAGGGCATCGGTAACGATGAACACCCACATCATCAGCTTTTGCCAGCTGACCGCGAAGGGCGAAGCGCCGCCGCCCCAGGATGATTCCATCGTTCCTACTCTGTGCGGGTCGTCCATCGGGTTTTCCTTTCTGCCCGGGCTGTCACCAAGCGAACAGGAGAATAAAAAGGTAGAGCCAAACCCCGTCCACGAAGTGCCAATAGGTCGCGGAAAGATTGAGCCGGTTGGCTTCCGCCGGGGTCCAGCGAGGCCGCCAAGCCCGGCTGAGCGCATAGAGCAGCGCTGCCAGCCCGCCCACCAGATGCACGGCATGGAGGGCCGTCAGCATGTAGAAGAACGAGCTGTGCGGGTTCGTGGGCAGGTAGAGGCCCTGAGCCGCCAACTGCTTCCAGGCGAGTAGCTGGCCGAGAAGGAAAACCAGCCCCAGCCCAGTCGTGGCGAAGAGCCAGCGCCGGAGGGCGTTGGTGCGCCAGCGCCTCATCGAGGCCCGGGCGGCTTCCATCGTGAGGCTGCTGGCCAGCAGCGCGGCGGTGTTGAACCAGAGGATAGTCGGCAGGAAGATGGGCTGCCAATCCAATCCGGCCCGGCGCACCAGATAGGCGCTCGTAAACCCGGCGAAGAGCATAGTCAGCGTAGCCAACAAAGCCCACAGGCCGAGTTGAGCGGTGTTCAAGCGCAGGGCGGCTTCCTGGCCGCTCCCGCCTTCTCCACCCCAGCCGCCGAAGTCGTTGCCCATAACCCCTGCCCCGCCGGCTGCGGCTCTGCCGCTTTCCTTTCTGGCCCGTTCATCCAGCATGGCTTGTCCTTTGGGTTGGCCTACCTGGTCACCGGCACGTCGGCCGGGGACACCGTCTGCGGAGTGTAGTCTTGCTTCGCGCCCGGCACACTGTACTCATACGCCCAGCGGTGAACCGTCGGCAGAGTGGCGCCCCAATTGCCGTGCGGGGGCGGCGATGGTGCCGTCCATTCCAACGTGGTCGCCCTCCAAGGGTTGGCTTCTGCCCGCCGCCCCTTCCGCAGGCTCCAGCAGAAGTTGAACAGGAAGATGAACTGCGCGGCTCCCAGCACGAAAGCGCTGATGGTGATGACGACGTCCAGCCCGTGGAATCGCTGCAAGAACTCGAAATTCGTAAAGGCGAAGTAGCGCCGCGGTGTCCCCCCCAGACCCAGAAAGTGCATGCCGAAGAAAACCACGTAGAAAGGGATCAGGGTCAACCAGAAGTGCAGTTTGCCCAGTCTTTCGCTCATCATCCGGCCGAAAAACTTGGGAAACCAGTAGTAGGTGCCAGCGAAGATGCCAAATAGGGTGACCCCGCCAATCATGTAGTGGAAGTGGCCGACAACGAAATAGGTGTCATGGAGAAAAATGTCCGCGGTGGCGGTACCCAAGAAGATGCCCCCCAGGCCCCCGGCGCCAAAGAGGGCAATCAACCCCAGGGCGAACAACATGGCCGTGGTCAAGCGCAGGTGCGCCCCCCAGAGGCTGGCGAGCAGATTCAAGCCCACAATCGCCGAGGGAATGGTGATCAGCAGGGTCCCGATGGAGAAAAATTCACCTACAAAGGGGTTCATCCCACTGACGAACATATGGTGGCCCCAAACGATCATGCTCAAGAAGCCGATTGCCCAAAGGGAGTAAAGCGTCATCCGGTAGCCGAAAATCGGTTTGCGGATGGAGGGGGCGAGAACGTCAAAGGCGATTCCCAGCGCCGGCAACAACAGGATGTACACCTCGGGGTGTCCCAGGAACCAGAAAAGGTGTTGCCAGAGCAGCGGGGTGCCGCCCTGGTTCGGGAGCAGTTGGTTTCCGAAGAAGAGGCCCGACGGGAGGAAGAAGCTGGTGCCGCCGTGGCGGTCAAACAGCAGCATGATGGCCGCGGCAGTCAGAGGGGGAAAGGCCAACAGGCCCAGGATGGCGGCGAGGAACATGGCCCACATGGTTACCGGCAGGCGCATCATCGAAAGTCCCTTGGTGCGGAGGTTCAGGATGGTGGTGAAGAAATTGAGGCCGCCCATGGTGAACGAGGCAATGAAAAGCGCCATCCCCAACAGCCACAGCGTTTGCCCCAACTGCGAGCCGGGCACCGCCTGCGCCACAGCGCTCAGCGGGGGATAGGCCGTCCAGCCGGATGCCGCGGCTCCGCCCTCGACAAAGAATGAGCCCAGCATGATCAGGGTGGCGGGGACCACCACCCAGTAGGAGAGCATGTTCAGGAAGGGAAACGCCATGTCACGCGTGCCCACTTGCAGGGGGATCAAGTAATTCCCGAAGCCGCTCACCAGCGCAAAAGAGATAACAAAGAACACCATCAGCGTGCCGTGCATGGTTATCAGAGAGAGGTAGAACTCGGGTTTCATCAGCCCGTCTTCCATCCCCTCCGGAAAGAGTTTTCCCAGCAGGGGCCACCTCGTCATCGGCCAGGCCAGTTGCAGGCGGATGAGCATCGCCAGCAGTCCCGCAATGACGGCGACCGCCATCCCGGTCAAGAAGTACTGGAGGCCAATCACTTTGTGGTCGGTGCTAAAGATGTAGCGCCGCACAAAACTCCTGGGCTCATGCGCGACTTCCCCTGCATGACGTTCAGCCATCAGCGAACTCCTCCTTCATCAACCCAGCCCGCCAGAGGAAATGGGGCGGGCAACTGCTCGGTCCCGGGACGAGCTAGAAGAATGGGGGTTCCTCCTTAAGTTGCTGCTCAAACTCCTCGGGCGGCAATACCCGCAGCAAACCGCGCATCTGGAAATGACCAAAGCCACAAAGCTCGGCGCAGGCAATTTCATAGGTGCCCACCGCCGTGGGCACGAACCAAATCTGGATCGTCATACCGGGCACCGCGTCTTGCTTGACCCGCAGGCTCGGCACAAAGAAGCTGTGCAGGGTGTCTTTTGAGCGCAGACGGATGCGGACGGGTCGGTTGACCGGCAGGTAGAGTTCATTCAGGACCACCACGTCGTCCTGGGCGGCGGGATCCTTTTCGTCCAAGCCCAGGGGGTTGTCCAAGCTCATCAGCCGCGGATCCGTGCGGCCAAACACGCCGTCCTGCCCGGGGTAGCGGATGTTCCAGGCAAACTGCTCCGCGGTCACCTCAACCGGGATGGCCTCGGCGGGTGGCGCGGCCGCATAGAGCTTGCTCCAAACCCCTAGGCCGAGCACGAACACGCCTCCCTCCGCGACGAGGGTCATCAATACCACCGGGATGAGCGACCAGCGGCGCTCCACCTTGAAGCTGGCGAGACGATAGGTCACATGTTGCTCACGGCTGAAGCGCCAAAGGAAGTAGCCCAAAACGAAGTGGCCCAGCAAAAACAGCCCCCCCACGGTGACGAGCAGGTAGTTCAGCATGCGATCAATGCCGGCCCCGTGCTCGGAGGCGAGCGGGGGCAGCCAGCGTTTTACGCCGACGGCAACGACCAAAACCGGAAGCAGCCAGACGACCAGCGCTAGGACTCGTGCTTCGGAACGTCCTCTCGACTTGGGCGCTGCTCTCTCCTCCATCACCACTCCTCCTCACTTATGGGCGAACACACCGCCAAGTCTATGGCCCAGGCTGCGCCTCGAGGCGCGAGTCAAGAAGTCTGCTGGTGGTTCACAGACTCGAGACAGGCAACCTCGGCCTCCGCCCCGGAAGGCTTGGGGCGGATACGGGCTTGGAACCGAGGCGACCCCCGGCTGACTCTCTCCCGCGCTGAGTTTCCAGCGGTGAGGCTAGCCAGCCGGCAACAACAGAAACGACGATGACGAATAGCACCAGGTATGATTTCCTTTTCATGCCATCGTCTAGCACCACCCCTTACTGACCCTCACCCGGCTGGCGGGCCTGCGATTCACGGTTTTCTCTCCCCACCCGGACCACAGAGACGGTTGCCATCGCTGTGGCTCGATTTCCAGCAAAGAACCCCGTTGCTCTCGGCCTCGGCAGCGAATTCGTCCAGACTCTTGGTCTGGAGCAGGTTGAGAATCTGGGTGCGTATGGGCGCCCAGAATTTGTGTAGCGGGCAAGGTTGGAGAGCGTTGCACCCTTCCAGGCCCAGAAAACAGCGTCCGAGCTCGTCCACCGGCTCGATGGCCGACAAGACGTCCCACAGGTAGGTCTCTCGCGGAGCCCGAGCCAGCTGTACGCCGCCGCCGGGCCCGCGCACGGCGCGCAACAGGCCGGAGCGCGTCAACTTATGCAAGATCTTGGCTAGATACGTGGCGGGAACCCCCAAAGTGGCTGCAATTTCACGCACCCGCGACACACTTCCCTGCGGTTTCAATGCCAGCAAAAGGGCTGCTTGCACAGCCAATTGCGCCGGCCGCCGGTAGGCCATCGGTTTCGCTAATCTCCCACCCCAACCAAAAAAATTCAGGATTAAGTAGCCCTCTATTCCTCTTTTGTCAGTGCTTGTCGACACGGCTAACAGTGATGCGCGTCACGAAAGGACGGCAACCGCCTGAAAACTCAGGCGACAATAGCCTTGAGCTTGGCTGGGTGGAGAAGGGTGATTACCGTGCCCCGGGTTCGAATCAGGCCTTTGCGGCGAAACTCACTCAGCAGCCGTGTCACGGTTTCACGCGAGCTGCCGATGAGCTCTGCGATCTCCTCGTGGGTCAACGGAAGCTGGAAGCGCACGCCGGGCGACGCTGGCTCAGCCTCGCGGCTGGCCCACTCGAGCAACAGGCCAACCAGTTTGGCGCGGGCTGAAGGAGCCAAGGCGATGCGGGCTACCTGATGGTAGGCGCGGCGGAGCTCCATGCTCAGGTGCTGGGCTACCCGCACCGATACCTCACCATAGGTCTGCAAGAAACGCAGGAAATCATCTCGGGGCAGGAAGTTGACCTGGGCGGGCTCCAGGGTCTCGGCACTGACCTCGTAGGCGGCATTCGACATCACTGCACTCAGCCCTAGAACTTCGCCCGCCCCCGCCACCCCCACGATTACCGAACGACCATGGGGGGACGAAGCCGTTAGCTTGGCCTTACCCGAACAAAGGATAAACAGTCCCCGGCAGGGCTGCCCTTCCACGAACAACACCGCTCCCTTGGGGTACAGGCTGGTTTGGCGGATGGCGTTCAGCGCCGGCAGCGCCTCTGCCGCCAATTGGCAGAAGAGACTCTCCTCCCGCACCGGGCAGGCGAGACAGCTCTGGATGACTTCCAGGCCGTAAGGAGCTCGACTTTTCTCCATGGGAGCCTTCAGAGTATGAGCTTCCTACCGGCAGCGTGCAACCCAGACAAGGTGTAGCGCCACCCTTCAGCAGGAGTTTGGTTACCGAGTGGTACTCTGGCAGCTATCCGAGCTCATCCGGCCTTGAGCGCATCGGCGGAGAAACTAGAATTAATTGATCCCATCGCACTTACCGGGGATGGCGATTCAGCCGAGACCTCCTCCCCTGGTTAGGCATCCGCCAGCGTGCGGTGGGCTATTCCGATTAGGTGTGCTCTTCCCGGCACTTAGCGACACACCGCCCCCAATGTGGCCGAGGAAACCAAGCGCGCGTATTTGGCGAGCGCACCCCCAGGATAGCGGGGAGCCGGTGGCTTCCAACCAGCCAGCCGCTGGGCGAGTTCCTTCTCCGAGAGCTCGACCTCGAGCCGGCGGTCGGTGGCCGCCACGATGACTATATCGCCGTCCTGGAGGACTGCGATGGGCCCACCAAGCGCAGCCTCGGGTGCCACATGCCCCACCATCAAGCCATGGGTGGCCCCAGAGAAGCGCCCGTCCGTAACCAGGGCTACCTGCTCGCCGAGGCCACGGCCCTGCAGGGCGGCCGTCACCGACAAGAGCTCGCGCATCCCGGGCCCGCCTTTGGGCCCCTCATAGCGAATCACTACTACATCGCCTGGTTTGATCTGGTTCTTCTGCACCGCCTGGAACGCATCCTCCTCCAGATCGAAGACCCGAGCCGGGCCCCGATGCCGCCGCTGCTCAGGCTTGAGGCCTGCAACTTTGACCACGGCGCCTTCGGGAGCCAGGTTTCCCTTCAAAATGATCAACGTCCCGCTGGGATGAAGGGGCGAGGAGACCGGTCGCACAACCTCCTGGTCGGCCGGCAATGTCACCCCAGCTAGATTTTCGGCCACCGTCTTTCCGGTTACGGTTAGCGGGTTCGCGTGAAGCAGGCCGGCTTCGAGCAAACACTTCATCATCACCGGCACACCTCCGACCTGGTGGAGATCGGCCATTACGTAGCGTCCCCCGGGACGCAAGTCGGCGATATGCGGAGTTCGCTCGCTGATGCGATTGAAAGCCTCAAGCGTCAAAGGAACTCCGGCCTCATGGGCGATGGCAAGCAGATGAAGTACCGAGTTTGTGGAGCCGCCCGAGGCGACCGAGACGGCGATAGCATTCTCAAACGCCTCTACACTCAAGATGTCGCGCGGCCGAATGCCTTTGTGCAGCAACTGCAATGCGGTTTCGCCGGTCTGGCGACAAAGTTGAGGTCGCTCCTCGCTGACCGCGGGCACAGACGCACTGCCCGGCAAGGACATACCCAGAGCTTCAATGACGGCTGCCATGGTGTTGGCGGTGAAAAAGCCGGCGCAGGCACCCTCGCCCGGGCAGGCGTGACACTCGAGTTGCCGGACAGCCTCTTCCGACATTCGCCCGGCGGCGTGCGCCCCCACCGCTTCAAAGACATCCTGGATGGTTACATCCTGGTTCTCAAATCTCCCCGGCAGGATGGCGCCACCGTAGAGAAAGATCCCGGGAATGTTCAAGCGGACCAAAGCGATCAGCATGCCGGGAAGGCTCTTGTCGCATCCTGCGATCGCTACCAGACCATCAAAACGCTCGGCGAGGGCGGTCAACTCAACCGAGTCAGCAATCACTTCCCGGGTCACCAGCGAGGCCCGCATGCCCTCGTGTCCCATGGAGACCACGTCGCTGACTGCAATGGTGGTAAATTCGATCGGTGTTCCGGCCGCCGTCCTCACTCCCTCCTTGACCCTTTCGGCGAGACGGCGGAGATGGATGTTGCACGGCGTCACCTCGTTCCACGAGCTGGCCACCCCAATCATGGGCTGCGCGAGCTGCTGGTCGTCCAGGCCCATAGCCCTGAACATTGCTCGGTGCGGCGCTTTCTCAATTCCGTCGGTTACATCTCGACTTCGGTGCTTCAAATCTTGGCTGCTTTGCATACTGTCCTCCGGTGAGCCCGAACCTGGGATGGTGTCCGCTTAGGTTCTGCGCCGAGCCGGTAAACCGCTGGCGCAAGGCACTGCCCGCCTTCTAGGATGCCAAAGTGAAAAAGAACCCTGAACACCGGAGGAGTGCGCTCTACCCCCACCACGCCGCCACACCTTCGCGTTCGAGGTCGAGAGAGGGAAAATCTTGCCGGTGGGAGATAAGGGCACGGTTCGTGGGAGTCCCTAAAGCAAGCGAGCGACTTCACGGTAAAGCCGTTTCAAGTGTCTGAGATCGTGCGAATCCAGGTCGACTCGAGGCCGCCGGCAATAGTCGGAGGCGATGATCCCGCGCCAGGCAAGAATAGTTTTTTCTGTGCGGATGCTCATCTCGAGCGATTGCATCATAAAATTGACTAAGGGAAGCAGGCGGGCGTGAAGAGAGAAGGCAGCATCCCCTTCGCCCCGCTGGATGTGGTCGTAGATTTTCACGTAGATTTCCGAAAGCGAACCTCCGGGCATGCAGCCCACGGCACCTCGGGCGAAAGCATCCGGCATTTGCAAGCCCGCATAGCCGACAAATGTCTTAATGCCACCCCTGGATTCCGCAACCAGCTTGCTGATCATCGGTCCGGGCGGCATGGCGTCCACTTTCACATAGCGCAGGTTCGGGCATTCATCCGTCAAGCGGACAAGTGTTGAGGGCGAAAGGCTGATCCCGGTTTGCTGCGGCGAGTACTGAGCGACCACGGGGATTCGCACCGCCTTCGCGATTTCCCGCAAATGGTAGGAAATTGCATCCGCTCCCGGTGCGAGAAAGAATGGAGGCATCACCATCAGGGCATCGGCACCCGCCGCTTCCGCTTCCCGCGCCCGTTCCCGGGCAATTTCAATCGCGTGGTCGGTGATGGAGACAATCCGTACCGTCTTGTGCTCGGCCTGCGCCAACAAGACTTGTCTGATTCGGCCACGTTCCTCATCGGTGAGCTTGTAGTACTCCCCCGCCAGGCCAAACAGGGTGATGCCATGAACGCCACAGCCCACGAGGAAATCGATCAGCTTGGTCAGGCTCGGCTCGTCGAGAGCACCGTCCTCGCGGAAAGGCGCAGCCAGAATGGGACAAATTCCCTTCAGTTCCAGCATGTCCTGCGCCCTGTCTGGACTCTTGCTAGGCTCTTACGAAGAAGCCTTCGCCGCTCCCCTGCTGGCTCGCACCGAGTGGGAGAATAGCTGGAATACCTGGCTTGAAAAAACCACCTCGCGCAAGCCTCTGAGAAACGCTTTCTCTGTTTGTGCCGGAGTGAGAAACTGAGTCCGCCGCCCGTGCAGCTCCAGCATCAGCTTCCAGGCGCGTTGGAGAAGAGGGTGCCCGCTGAGCACGACCCGAAGCCGCTTGGTGCCGAGCAATCCCTGGCGCCGGAAGGCACGAACCTCGCTCGTCAGTATGGCCCCCAGCAGAAAGCTATACAGTTGTGCGGGGGTGTAGCGCCGATTCTCACCGAGCAGGCGGATCGAGAATAGGGCCCGCAACAGGCCGCGGCGTTGCGTACATTCCATTCCCCGCCGAAAGAAGCCGTGGTCCAGAGCCACGTCGCCCACGTTCGCCAATTGGCTGGCGAGAATCGTCTGGGAGCGCAGCGCCTGCAGACTTTCTCCGCCCAGCGTGGTCGTGGAACGCACAATGCAACCGTAGCGGTCGACCATAATAGCCTTGGTATGCGAGCCGAGATGAAAGTAGAGGAGCGGGCCGCGCCAGCGGCCATCGGTCATCAACCCGACGATCTCGGTCTCCTCGCCGCGGATGAGGTCCGCTTGCCCCAGGTCGTCCACACTGTAGGGACCTGAGCCAATCCGCACACCGGGAACAAAGAAAAACGGAAGGGGGCAAATCGCGGGAAACCTCTTCATCCGAACATGCTTTGACAATTCTTCTTTCCCCGCCGGAGCCACCACGTGAGGTATTTCCAGCAGACCCAAGCCCGAGGTGATCATCCCGGCCGCGAGTATGAACTCCGGTCGGCCGGCCGCGTGATTCACAAATGGAGCCAGCGCTTGTCTCAGACTCTGGCTCAGCTGCTTGCGGTTGCCGCTAATCGCACTATTCCGCACACCCACGGCCAGTTGGGTGCGCTGGCGCACAGCCGACCCTTCCGCCAGCCACAGTTTGGTCTTTGTGGTTCCGGTATCAATCGCTACGAAAGTCACGTTGGTTGACAACAACAACCCAGCCAATCAGCGAGCTTGGGGAATGCTCAGCGTGCTGATTTTTTCCACGAAACTTTGAGCGCGCCGGGTGATTTCTTCGTAGTCTTCCCGATCAATAAGCTCCCCACTCACGATCTCTTGGCCCACCCCAACTGCCACCGCGCCAGCGCGAAAGTATTCTTCCAGGGTGTCCACACTGACTCCGCCAGCCGGCACCAGCCTCAACTCCTCGCAAGGAGCCAGAATCTCTCTGACGTATTGCGGCCCGCCCAGCCAGCCGGGGAAAATCTTGACAAAGTGGGCGCCGGCGTAATGCAGATGGTAGATTTCCGTGGGGGTGAACCCACCCGGAATCGCCACCACGCCCCGCTTGCGACAAAGGGGAAGAAAGAAAGACTGCGCGATGGGTGAGAACAGGAACTGCGCCCCCGCATCAATCGCTGCCTCCGCCAAGCCTTCTTCCACGGCGGTACCGGCGCCGAGACAGAAGTCGTAGTCCCTCAATCGGGAAACTTCTTCCAGCGCCTGGGGAGAATTGAGCGCGACTTCCACGACCCGCACCCCACCGCGCCGGAGGGCGCGGGCCACCGGGTCCAGTGCGGTGCGAGGTACGCCGCGCAATACCACGATCAGTCCCGCGTTGGCGATTGCTTGGGCCGCGTGGGGATCACCCATGGGCTCCTCCCTTTGGCTCTCGGCCAGGCTTGATCCGCTTTGAGGCGCAGGCTATGGTCAAGCTGCTTGCCACCCTTCCGGTTGCGATCAAACCTTCCTCCGAGCGCGGGGGCTCAAGGTGCGGCCCCGCTGCTGGCGATAGGCTTGCGTCGCTTTCCGATTGACGATGGGGTTCCCCATTTCGTCCGGCTCAATAATCACCCCATAAAACTCTCTGGCCTTTTCCGGTGTAAGGATTTGGTTGAGAACTTCCCACCGCACGCGCTCCGGGTCGCGCTCCAGCGGGTCGCCGTACCCGGCACCCCCCGCTGTCCGGCAACTGACCACGTCACCACTTTGCAGCGGCCCGAAGTACGAGACGCGCTCCGTGAGAACCTCTTCCCGGTCCGTCTGCGGCCGGACCCACAGACGGTTGATGCCCCCGTCATGCCCGCCCTGGAGTCCATGGGGCCGGCAGAGGGTTTGCTCGTTGGCGAGCTGGAGGTAAACGTGGTCCGCCATGATCCGATAGTCACGGATGGTCCCCAAGCCGCCGCGGAACTCCCCGATGCCGTATTCTTCCGTATGGATCTGGTAGCGTTCAATGCGAAGCGGATAACGGGTCTCCGCAACCTCGATGGGGATATTGGGAGCGTCGCCGTCGCCGTGGAAGATCAGTCCGTCGGCCCCGTCATCGAAAGGCAGCGCGCCTCCACCGCCGCACACGGGATCGATATAGATGAACGGCTTGCCGAACCGCGGGTCGCTGCGGTACAAATTTGCTCCGAACAGCATATACTCGCCCGCCGGGCAGCGACCCGGGACGGCATGGGAAAGCGCCTCGCTTACCAGGTCGATGATTAGCAGAGCCGCGTAACCGTAGGAGTCACACGGGGCGGGCCAGGAAGGATGGGTAATCGTGTGCTCGGGGGACACAACCTTCAAGGGACGGCTGTGACCGGCGTTCGAAGGCTCGTGGGGCACGGTGACCGACTTGAAAGCGATTTCAGCCGCGGCTCGGGCGGCGGGGAGAGGGATGTTAATCGGGCCCGCGGCGGTCTCGTCGGTGCCGGTGAAGTCGATGGTCATTTCATCGCCTTCAATCCGAACTGTTACTTTGATTTTGCGGCGGCGGTTTTTGAGCACCCCATCATGATCCAGACAGCTTTCGGCACTCCATTCCCCATCCGGCATTTGGCTGATCATACGTCGCACCAACGCCTCCGACTGGTCGCAGACCAGCTCCATGGCCTCCCGCACCGTATCGGCGCCGTACTTATCGCACACCGCCACGTAGCGGTTACTCCCCGTCCGGCAGGCTGCGATCTGGCCTCCCAGATCGCCTTTCACTAAGCGGGGAAACCGCGTGTTGGCGAGAATGTAGTCCATCAGCGCTTGGTTGACTCGGCCCTCCTCCGACAGCTTCAGGTGCGGAAAAAGCATGCCCTCCTGATGCACGTCAGTCGAGTCCGGACACCAGCCGCCGGGTGACTTCCCGCCGACGTCCGCCCAGTGGGCCATGTTGATCGAAAAGGCTTCCAACTTCCCTTTGTAGAAAACAGGCATGTAAATAGCGGTATCCGAAATATGCGTGCCGGTGGTGTAAGGATCATTGGCAATGATGATGTCCCTTGGCTTGAACCCTTCGGGGCCGAACTTCTTTAGGCCGTTCTGAATGGTGGCGGGAAGACCGGCGAGGAACAGAGGCAAGGAAGTGCCCTCGGCCAGCCTCTCACCCTGGGCGGAGAGAAGCCCCACGGCAAAGTCTTGCACCTCATAGATCAGCGGATTGTGCGCCGTTTTCACCAGCGCCAGGCGCATCTCTTCTGCGGCGGAGATCAGGGCGTTGCGAATCACCTGAATGGTGATGGGATCTACGTAGGTCTTGACGTGTTCTCCCACAATCGCTTCTCCGGTGTCGGCCCCCTAGGTGGTGTTGATGATCAGGTTGCCGTAGGCATCCACCTCCAGACTTTGCCCCGGCAAGATGATAATCGTCGAACTCCACTCCTCGACGATAGCCGGCCCCTTGAACCGGTCCCCTCCACCCAGCTTTTCCCGGTCATAGACGGGACAGCTCACCCACCCCTCCGCTTCCTTGAAGTAGACCTTGCGGCGCGCCTTGATGGCCCCAGAGGCGTCGCCCGTGCCTTGGGGAACCTTTCTCATCACCGGCTTGCTGGACTCGCGGATGGCCGAGAGGCGCAGGTGGACCGCCTCCGTCGGGGTGCCGGGTGATGCGTGCGCATAGGCTTGCTCATGCAACCGATCGAACCGCTGCTGCAATATCGCCATCCCTTTCTCGCGTAACTCACTATCGGAGGGAACCGGTACCCTGACGGTGTGCTCTTGGCCGTCGTAGCGCATGTCAATCATGCGCACGAAACGGACGCCATCGCCGGATACCCCGCTCCGTTGCAACAACTCGAGAGTCACTTCGGCCAACTCATCGAACCTCTTCAATAACTCCTCGACGCTCAGACGGGCCGTGGGCACCACCGAGGTGCGCACTACATCTTCGCGAAAGTCCGCATTCAGAATCCCCCATGCCGAGAACACCGCTGGGCCGACCGGAATAATGGCGTGAGGGACCTTGAGCTCCTGGGCGAGCGCCGCGGCAAACAAGCCTCCACCACCGCCGTAGCACAAAAGTGAAAAATCCCGCGGGTCATGCCCCCGCTCGATGGTCACCTGACGGATGGCATTGATCATATTGGTATCGGCCAGGCGGGTGATGCCATGAGCAGCTTCTTGCAGGGAGAGGCCCAGCGGACTGGCGATCTTTTGCTGGATGGCCTGGGCAGCCAGCTCGACACCCAGTTTCATGCGCTGGCCCAGGAAGTAGTCCGGATTGATACGGCCCAGCACCAGATGCGCATCGGTCACTGTGGGTTCCCTGCCGCCCTTTCCAAAGCAGGCCGGACCGGGATCGGCCTCAGCGCTCTGCGGGCCGACGCGAAAACTTCCTTGCCTATCGATCCAAGCGATGCTGCCCCCTCCCGCGCCCACGGACACGATGTCAATCGTGGGTTGCAACACCGGTCGTCGGCCGACATGGGTTTCGGCCTTCTCAAACGGGCGGTTGTCCACGATCAGCGCCACGTCGAAGCTGGTGCCCCCGACGTCAGCCGCGATCAGGTTCGGACGCCCAATCTGTTTGCCGAGCGCCACTGCGCCGATGACCCCGCCCGCTGGCCCGGATTCCAGGGTCCGGATCGGCACGCGGCGCGCCGTATGGGAGGACATCGTTCCCCCGGTGGATTGCATAACGTTGAGCCCCCCCCGGAAGCCCAGGGTGGACAGCCGTGCTTCGACCTCCGCCATGTAGGAGGCCATGCGGGGCATCACGTATGTGCTAAGCACTACGGTTGACGTCCGCTCAAACTCGCGGAATTCGCCGGTGATGTCAGACGATAGGGCAACCTGGGCTTCCGGGTAGAGCTCGCGGCAAATCTCGCGAACCCGCCGCTCATGGGCAGGGTTGGCGTAGGCGTGCAAAAAGCAGACGGCAATTCCCTTTACGCCACGCAGCTTCAGTTTTTGGATCACTTCGCGGGTGGCCTCTTCATCCAATGGAAGGATCACTTCACCCTTGTGGTTGAGCCGCTCCGGCACCTCGAAGCGCAGGTAGCGCGGCACCAGCGGCTTGGGTGGCTTGTAGGCCAGGTTGTAGACTTCCGGGCGGTTGCCGCGCCCCAGCTCGAGCACGTCGCGAAACCCTCGGGTGGTGATGAGACCGACCGGGGCCCCGCCTTCCTGCAAAATCGTGTTGATGACGAGCGTGGAGCCATGGGTGATCATCTCCAGGGCAGCCGGATCGACTCGAAGACGCTTGATGCCCTCGAAGAGGCGGTCGGTCAGACTCATCCGAATGGAGGGCTCTTTCTCAATCGTGAGCTTGCCGGTCGTCTCGTCCAGGAGAACGAAATCGACAAAGGTGCCACCCACATCAATCGCCAGACGGTTTCGGGGCATCGATGCTGAGCCTCTGCTTCCTGGGCGCTGGCCTTCCCTCACTTGTTTCTATCCCACCGGGCGATTCGCATACCCGATAAGGAATATGGCCCCGGTGAGAATCCCCAGTCCCACTGCCATCAATGCTTGGGGTTTGCGACCAGCGTCGCGCCATTCGCCGGTGAGCAGGCCCAAGACGTTCGCGGTGATAATCATCGATGACATTAAAATGGAAAACCCAATTGACGTCCCCAGTTCTCCCAGGCTGGCCGCCCCAAACCCGTAGAGGGCAATCCCGGCCATCTGCACCGCACCCATTACCCCCGCCAACAGCCAGTAGTGGCCGGTGCCGGAGCGGCGAAACTTCTTGAAGGTTTGGTTTCGCCGCAGCAAGAACAGGCAATAGGCGCCGCTGCAAAGGAAGAGGGGAAAGGTGGTGACCGCCCAGAGCGCGTTCACCGAGCGCAGGGCGCTGGCGCCAAGGGTGCGGGCCTGCTGAGGAATCTCTGCGCCGAAGGCCAACGCCAGGTTGCCGCCCGGAATCAATAGTCCCGCCAAAACGCACACCCCCACCCCCGCCGCGTAGGACCAGGGAAGCATACTGCCCCGCTGGGGAGCCGCCACCCCCAGCTTCTTCTCCCGTAACCGGCCAGCGTAGGAAGACAGGGCGGTGCCGGCGATGATCGCCGCCACTCCCACCAGGAGAATCAACCCGCGGCGGGAGAAGGCTTGCTCGGGCGTCAGCGCCACCAATGGCACAAAGGTTCCCACCGAAACCGTCAGACCCATAATGATCGCGTAGCCCAGGCCGAGCCCCACGATGGCGATGCCCAGGCCGAACATCACGGTCCCCAGCCCCCAACCCAACCCAAACAGAAGGGTGATTCCGAGGGTGCGCGGGGTTACGCGAGTCAACGCCTCCAGCAGAGACGGCACGCTCCAAAAGGCTAGCACCCAGGGGGCCAGCAAAAAGGCGGCGACCGAAAACCCCAACCAGGTATTCTCCCAATCCCACTTGTCCATAAACTTCATCGGCCACAGCATCGCTCCTTGCAAAATTCCCCCCAGGAGCGCCAACCCGATGCCGAGCAGGAATTGTGTATCTCCCACCAGCTCCCTTTCTCAGCAGATGCTTCCCCGCACTCGGGGGTCGTGTAGCACGGGCGCGGGCTAGGGTTTTTTTTCTTTACGCCGCGCCTGCTGCAATTGTCGCCACACTCGTTCAACGCGAATCGGCAGCTCCGTGACCTTGACGCCAAAGGGGGACAGCGCATCGGCCACGGCGTTCGCCAGGGCACCCGGGGGGGCGATGGCGCCGCCTTCGCCCATCCCCTTCACGCCCCCGGGCGTATGGGGCGAGGGCGTCTCCAGGTGAGCAATCTCAATCGGGGGGATCTCCGCCGCCGTGGGAATGGTGTAGTCCATCAGCGAGCCGGTCAGCAGTTGCCCGTCCTCGTTGTACACCAGGTCTTCGTAGAGCGCGTTCCCGATGCCTTGGGCGGTCCCGCCTCGAATCTGGCCCTCGACGATCATCGGGTTGATCATCTTCCCGCAGTCGTGCACCACGATGTATCGGAGAATCTGGGTCTGGCCGGTCTCGGGATTCACTTCCACAATCGCCAAATGAGTGGCATTGGGGGTGGAGAGCGGCGGCGGCTCGTAACTTTGCGTGGCTTCCAACGCCACCGGGACGCTCCCGGGCACCCGGTCGGGACGCACCATCGCCAGCTTGCACACTTCCCCCAGCGGCAGCTCCCGGTCCGGGGAGCATTGCACGCCGACACGCCCGTTTCGAATCTCCATTCGCTCGGGGCTGACCCCGAAGTGTCGGGCGGCAACCTCAAAGAGCTTTTTCTTTACCTGGCGGGCGGCCAGCAGAGTCGCGCCTCCGCACACCACGGTGAACCGGCTGCTGTGGCTTCCCCAACTGAATGGGGTGGCGGCGGTGTCGCCCATAAAAACCGTAACCTCGTCCAGGCCCACGCCGAATTCGTCCCCCAGAATCTGCGCCAGTGTGGTCCCATAGCCCTGCCCGGGACAGGACATCCCCGACTCCACAATGATCTTGCCGGAAGGGGTGAGCCGCACCGTGACCGTGTCGAATCCACTCGCATCCCAGATGGCATAGAACATCGAGCCGGGCGCCGTCAGCTCCACATAGCAGGAGAGACCCACACCCAAGAAGCGCCCCTGAGCCCGCAGCCGCTGCTGTTCCCGGCGAAAATTCTCGTAGTCGGCCATCTTGAGGGCTTTCTCCAGCGCCTCAATGTAGCTCCCACTGTCGTAGACCAGCCCGGTGGCGGTGGTGTAGGGGAAGTCCTGGCGGCGAATCAAGTTCTTGCGCCGCACCGCCGCCGGGTCCATCCCCAACTCCCGGGCGAGGCAGTCAATCAAGTGCTCCACGATATAGGTGGCCATCGGCGCTCCCACGGCGCGATAGGGCCCCAGGGGTGACTTGTTTGTCACCACGTTGTACATCTCGTACTCGTAATTCTGGATGCGATAGGGTCCGGGAAGCACCGCAGACATATGGAGGGGTTCGTTCGAGGTTCCCGGGTAGGCGGGGTAGGCACCCGCATCGCTGAGCAATTTGGCCCGCATGCCGAGAATCGTTCCGTCCTGGCGGGCGGCCAGTTCGACAGTGAATACGCCCTGGCGGGCGTGAATGGCCGCCTGCAAATTCTCCAGACGGTCTTCGATCCATTTCACCGGACGACCCACCTGCCGGGCCAGCAGGCAAAGCACGATTTCATCGGGAAAAACGTGGCTCTTGATGCCGAAGCCCCCTCCGATGTCGGGGACAATCACTTGAAATTTGTTCTCCGAGATGCCGATTAATTCCGCCACCGTCATCCGCACTACGTGCGGGATCTGCGAGGAGGTCCACAACACTAGGCTTCCGCTGGCCGGGTCGTAGTGGGCAATGCCGCCGCGGGTCTCAATCGACAATCCCGTGCACCGATTGGTGCGGAAGGTCTCCTGGACTACGCTGCTCGCTTCCCGAAAGGCCCGCTCGGGATCGCCACTGCGGAAATCGGCCTTCAGCATGATGTTGTCGCCCCAGTGCTCATAGAGCAACGGGGCGTCGGGGGCGAGCGCTCTTTCCACCTCGGTCACCACCGGCAGGGCTTCATAGTCAACAAAAACTTTTTGGGCGGCATCTTCGGCCAGGTAACGATTTTCCGCCACCAGGGCGACGACCGCCTCCCCCACGTAGCGAACCCGTCCGAGGGCCAAGGGATACCAGTTGGCGATTTTGTAGGCCCGGGCGAGCCGTTCCAGGCCGGCCGCCTCGTGCAACTTGGCTTGCAGGGGGCGGGCTTGGCGCGCTGCTTCCTCGCCGGTCAGAATCGCCAGCACACCGGGGGAGCGGAGGGCCTCCTCGACCCCAATGGAGCGTATCTTTGCGTGGGCGTATGGGCTCCGGACAAAGGCCGCTTCCACCATGCCCGGCAAGGTGATGTCATCGAGAAAGCGCCCTCGGCCGGTCAGTAGTCTCGGGTCCTCGACCCGCTTTACCCGTGCCCCCATCAACTTGGCCGGGCCAACAACCATCATCTCCCTCACCGATTCTTATTTTTCGCCCCGTTGTTTCTTGCCCCGGGGCGATGGTGCTGAACACTGCGTCCACAATCGTCTGATAACCCGTGCAGCGGCACAAGTTGCCGGAGAGGATCTCCCGGATCTCCTCTTTTGTCGCGGGTGGGGTGCCTTGCATCAGTTCATGCGCGGTCATCAAAAATCCTGAAGTGCAGAAGCCGCACTGCAAGCCGTGGTGCTCCCAGAAAGACCTTTGCAAAGCACTCAGTTCATCGTGCTTGGCCAATCCCTCCACGGTGAGCAAGTCCGCCCCATCTGCTTGCACCGCGAACATCAGACAGGAACGCACGCTTTCACCGTTGAGAAGGATGGTGCAGGCGCCACAGACGCCGTGTTCGCAGCCGACCCGCGTTCCGGTCAGGTACAGATCCTGTCGGAGAAAATCCACCAGCAATTTGCGCACTTCCACGGTGCGCTGGTAGCCGACGCCGTTCACGCGGAACTGAATCGTGCGCTGCATGGCCAGCTTTAACCTTCTGGACGCGCACGCGTCCAGGCGTCCTGCAGTGCGCGTCGGGCATAGACTTCCGCCATCGCGGTTCGGTATTCCGCCGAGGCATGGATGTCGGTGGTGGGCTCGGTGACCTCAGTGACCAATCGCGCTGCCTCAGCCAGCAGTTTTGGGTTGGGCTTTTCGCCGCGCAAAAGATTCTCGGCCGCTTTGGCACGCACCGGAACCGGAGCCACGCTGCCGAGAGCAATCCGCGCCTCCCTACACACGCCGCGCTCGTCCAGAGTGATCAGGGCGGCTACGGCAACCAGCGCAAACGCTCCCTGCTGCAGGGCCAACTCCTGAAATCCCCAGCCCGTCCGCGGCCCCAGGGTGGGCACCCAAGCCTCCACCAGAATTTCTGGGGGTTGGAGGGCGGTGGTCAGATAGCTGAGAAAAAATTCCTCCGGGCTGAGAGAGCGTTCCCCCCGGGGGCTGCGGAGAGAAATCCGGCTCCCCAAGGCGGCTAACACCACCGGGAATTCGGCCGCGGGATCCGCATGCGCCAGGCTGCCCCCGAAGGTTCCCCGGTTGCGAATGGCCAAGTGCCCGATGAAGCGCGCGGCAAAAGCAAGAATAGGGCACTTTGCCTGGACGAGCGGGGAGGTTTCCAAAGCCCGATGGCGGGTCAAGGCACCAATGCGGAGCCCTTCCTCGGACTCCACAATGTAGGAAAGCTGCTGGATGCGATTGATATCCACCAGCACCTGGGGGCGTGCCAGGCGAAAGTTGAGCAGGGGGACCAAACTTTGGCCCCCGGCGAGAATCTTGGCCCTCTCCGCATATTCACCCAGCAGGGAGATGGCTTCTTCCGTCGTGCTCGGAGCGAAATAGTCAAATGGTGGCGGCTTCATGAGATTTTTGTGCTTGCCGGGAGGCAGACCGGATGTTTCGCCGCGGGGCGGGCACCTCCCAGAGCGAATCCACCGTCGTGGGCATGGAATTTTTTCTTTACCGGAAATTCCCCAAACGATATCCTCAGCCGCACCGACAACCAGACGCAACGCAGCAACAAAGCCTCGGCCCGACTAGAGGAGGAAAGTCCATGCGCGCGAAAAAGATTGTCAGGACGCAACTGGCACCGGAACCCAAAGGCCCGTACTCCCAAGGCATCATCGCCGGGGATCTTGTTTTTGTGGCCGGGCAGGGACCGGTCGATCCCCAGAGCGGCCGCTTCATCCTCGGCGACATCCGGGAGGAATGTGAACTGACGCTGAAGAACCTCGAAGCCATCTTGAAAGCGAGTGGAACCACGCTGGCGAACGTTGTCCAGTGTACCGTCTACCTAGGTGACCTGGCCGATTTCGAGGCGATGAACCAAGTCTATGGTCGCTTCTTTCCCGCCCACTGCCCTGCCCGGACGACGCTCCAGGCGGGCAAGCTGCTGCGCGGCATCAAAGTGGAAATTGATGCCGTAGCCCTGATCCCCAATCGGAGGCACAAGCGCGCTTCCCCCCGTTAGGCCGCACTGCCCCAGCCGCTTTGCCGAGGGGGGCCAGGGTCATGATGGAAAACCCCCCATCACTCGGCCGCCGCCATCGGCTCGGGTGGGGTCGAGTGGCTTGAGTTTTGCATTGTGCAAATTAGTTTTCACTACTAGAATTACTATATAATTAGGGAGCGGGGTGAAGTTGTCAAGGGTGTAAGGCAAGAACCGAGCGCTAATTGTGTCATCCGTTTCCCATCTCGCCGCGAGAACTTCAGGGCATCCCCCGCCCGGCGGCAGCCGCTGGAGGTGGAAGTGGCTAACTCGAAGTCTGCACTCGAACGCGATTATTTGATTCAGAGTGTAACGCGCAGTTTCAAGATCGTGGACACGATTGCCGAGGCCGAGGAGGAGGTCGGTACCCAGCAAATCAGCCGGACGTTGGGACTCCACATCAGCACCGTGTTTCGCTTCCTGCAAACCTTAGCCCAGAGCGGGGTGGTCGAACAGAATCCCGGGACCGGGAAGTACCGGCTGGGTTTGAAACCCCTGGCGTGGGGCATGCAGGTGCTGCGCCAGATGGATCTCCGACGCGATGCTCTTCCCTTTCTGCGCGAACTGAACGAGAAGACGCGGGAGATGGTTCACATGACGGTGTACGACCGCGATGCGGCCATCTACATTGAGAAGATTGAGAGCCCGACACCTTTGCGGGTCTATTCCGAAGTTGGCAAGGCGGCGCCGCTTCACTGCACCGGGGTCGGCAAAGTGCTGATGGCAGCCCTGTCCGGGAAGGAGCTGGCTGAGCTCTTGCGGCGCTACCCTCTCAAGCGCTTCACATCGAGCACGATCACCCAGGTAGGCGCTCTGAAGCGAGAGCTAAGCCGCATTCGAGCTGAGGGGTTCGCACTGGACAATGAGGAACACGAACCCCACATCCGCTGCGTGGCCGCCCCGATTCGGAATCATATCGGCAAGGTCGTTGCCTCCATTAGCACAGCCGGACCCACGACGCGCATTACACCCGCCCGCCTACCGGAGCTGATCGAGGCGGTCAAAGAAGCGGCACAGAAAATCTCTACTCGCCTCGGACACGGATACACCCCGGCGGCCGCAAGCGCCGAGCCCAGTGATGGGCTGGCGGCTAACCACAAACGCAAGAAACGAGGAGGGAGGAAGCCCTGAGGATGAACAGGCAGGAGAAAGGTTTGGCTCTCTCCCGGCTTCCCCTCGAAGGCCTCCGAGTCGTCCCCGCCGGGTAGAAGGGCACTCCTCTCCCCTCTTTCTTTGCCTTCAGCAGGACTTGGAAGCGCCCTGCTTGCCGAACCCCAGCGGGCTTACCCGGCGCTGCGCTCAGCTCCCCGGGGTGGGCACAGGAAAAGAGTCGTGCTCGTGAATCACCTTCCACCGCTTTCCCATCTTCTTAAAAATGAAGGTGTTTCGCGCCGTCCACCGAATTCGCTTCCCGGTTTTTCGATTCACCGCCTTGAAACGATACGTTCCATAAAATACCCCGAGCCGACCACTGGCGACAAAGCGGCAGTCCCTGTTCAACCGGCTCTGAATATCTTTATGGGTGCGTAGGAAGTCGGCGACGGCTTTTCTCATCGGCCTCCAACCCACCACCTTCATTTTCGGCCCTTCCATGAAGACAAGAAGGTTCCGATTGTGCGCGTACACGCGTTCCACCCGCCGCATGTCGTTGTTTTGCAGGCCCTGGATCAACGTGTAGATGGCAGCCCGGATCGCTCTCTCTCCTGCGTTCATGTTGTTTTCCTCCTTGGTAGCCTCAGGTGATTCCCCCCCTGGGGTTCGCTCCAGCACCAACGTGTTTCCTGCTTGTTCTGAGGAGTAAGAATCGTTTGGCATGGTTGCCGGCGGTTTTCCCGCTGGGGGCTGATTGTATATTTTCTTACAGACAAGCCCCCTTCTCTTGCCTAGTATAAATGAAAGTTGCTTTGCGCGATATGAAAGTCGGGCTTGGGGGTTGCCCAGCGGATGCCGGCTCTGATTCCCAATGGTTCCGAGGGATCTATTTCCCCACCCCCGGCGCTGTAATCGCGGCGGGGCTGGGGTGGAAATCGTCCGGCGCTTTCCTGGAATTTGCCCGGTCCGGGCACAACGGAACGAGTCCGACCATCTTTTCGCCAAGGGAGAAGGTCATGACAAAAGGGAGATATTTCCAGGTGTGGAGGTGGGGATGGGTATTCTTGCTGATCCTTTTTGGACCCATCGCGGCCGCCAGCCAAGGTGAATCGGCTGCCCGGGCGTCCATCATCGGGACGGTAACCGACCCCGAGGGAGCCGTGGTCCCCGGGGTCCAAATAACTGTGACGAATACAGACACAGGAATCTCGCAAACCACCACGACGGACGATCTCGGGCGGTATGAGGTGCATTTTCTGATTCCGGGACCGTACTCGCTAACCGCTGCCGGGAGTGGATTCAAGACGCAAACCTACACGGGTATTGTTCTGACCGTCGGTCAGCAAGCGGTCATGGATCTCACCCTGCAACTAGGCAAACGTGTCGAAACAGTTACCGTAACCAGCGCAACTCCTTTGGTGGATACGTCGACTTCCGACATCTCCTACTTGGTGGATGACCGAAAGATGCGCGATCTGCCCCTGAACGGAAGAGACTTTGTTCAACTGGCGCTGCTGCAACCCGGTGTAACCGATATTGGCGGCATCAGCGGGGTGTCCCAAGTCACCACGGGTCCCAGCGGGAACACCAACGGGGGCAAATTCGCGGTCAACGGCCTCCCTTCGAAGAACATCACCTATCTGATTGACGGCTCGGATGTGACCGATCCCCACGGAATCATCCCCACCCTTGGCGGCGCGACCGGTGCGGCGCTCGGCGTTGAAGCCATCAAAGAGTTTCGCATCATTACGACCAACTACACCGCGGAGTATGGCCGGGAGGCCGGTGGCGTCATTGAGGCAATCATCACCAGTGGCACGAACCAATTCCACGGAAGTGCTTTTATTTTCCATCGGAACGACAATCTGGATGCCAAAAACTTTTTTGACGATCCAGATCGCCGCATCCCGGAATTCAAGAGAAACCAATTTGGTTTTTCTCTCGGTGGCCCCATCAAGCGGGAGCGGACTTTCTTCTTTGCCAACTACGAAGGCCTGCGGGAAGACCTGGGCGTCACCCAAAGCTTTGTCGCGCCGAACCTGGCGGCGCGGCAAGGGGTCCTCCCCACCGGCTCCGTGGTGGTTGATCCGCGCATTGCGCCCTTCTTGGCCCTTTATCCCCTGCCCAATGGTCCCGATCTAGGTGACGGTACCGGGATTGTCAACACCTCCGCCACCGAGCCCATTGATGAGGATTACTTCGTCGTCCGCATCGACCATCAATTGGGAAAGAATGATCGGATCTTCGGACGCTACCTGATCGACGACAGCCGTTTTCAAGATCCTTTCGAAAGCACGGTCGTCCCGGGCTTTCCCGGCGAGGCCGATCTGCGAAACCAGTTCTTTACGGTTAGTGAACAAAAATCCTTCTCCCCGACCATCGTCAACGAATTCCAGTTTTCCTTCAACCGGCAGAAAGCCATCGCCCTGCCCATCAAAGCCAACCCCGGTCTTGAAACCTCGCTGACTCCCGCCCAAGCATTGGGCCAGCTGATCACGTTCGGGTTGCCCGCGCTCGGGCACAATTTCATCCTGCCGATTGGACAGTTCAACAACATCTTTCAAATCACCGACAACCTCTCGGTGGCCAGAGGTAGACACTTCTTGAAGTTTGGGGTTGACATCCGGCGGGTGCAGAACAATGGGCCCTTCGCGCTGGGTTTTTTGGGGCAGTACCAGTTTCAGAACTTGCAAAGTTTCTTGACGGCTCAGCCCACCATCTTCTTGGGTACAGTGCCGGAAAACGCCGACTCGGTTCGGGGCTACCGGGTTACGGATTGGGGAATCTACGTTCAGGACAATTTCCGCCTGGCCTCGAACCTGACCCTGAACCTGGGGCTTCGGTACGAAGGAAGCAGCAACCCCACGGAGGACAACGGCCGAATCGCCAATATCGTCAATCCCCTGACGGATACGGCGCCCACCGCGGGCGTCTTGCTCAACTCGCCGAAGGATCTTTTCGGACCGCGCATTGGATTGGCCTGGAGTCCGGATCCGAAGACGGCTGTCCGAGCAGGTTTTGGTATTTTCTACACCTTCCTCAACATCAATGAATACGGTGACACCCGTTTCTTGCCGCCGTTCTATGAACTCGCCTTGTCCATCTTGCCTCCTTTCTTGAATCCTCTGGGCGGTCCCATCGTCCTCCGGCCCTTTGGGATTACCATCCCGAGTGAATTCAACTACAATCAGCCTACCGTCCACCATTTTAACTTAACCATCCAGCGGGCAGTGGATGCGAACACCTCCGTGCAAGTAGCTTACGTGGGGAGCCGTGGGTACCACCTGCTACGGTCGGGCAATATCAATACGCCGGTTCCCCGGATTTTGCCTGACGGGCGGACGTTCTTCCCCCCCGGCGCACCTCTTCGGAATCCCGCTTTCGGCCCCATGCTTTTCATCGGCAATGACGTGCAATCGTTCTACCATTCGCTTCAGCTGAGCATGCAAAGGAGGATGACCCAGGGCCTGCAATTTCAGGGTTCCTATACGCTTTCCAAATCCATCGATGATGCCTCGGGGCCCTTCTTGAGCGACTTTGTTACGGGTGCAGGCCCTGTGCAAGACTACTTTTGCCGCAAGTGCGATCGGGCTCGCTCCGCCTGGGATGCGCGGCATAGCTTTGTCTTCAACTGGACCTATGATCTGCCTCTGGGGTCCGGCAAGAACTTCCTTTCCCAGGTCAGCGGAGGCCTAGGCAAGCTGGTGGAAGGATGGAGTGTCGGTGGCATCCTGAGCCTCCGCTCCGGACTGCCCTTTACGCCTATCTTGGGCTTCAATAATTCAGCGGACGGCTCGATCTTTTTCGCCGATCGGCCCGATGTCGTGGGGCCATGTAGGATCACTGGCGACCCGGCACAATGGTTCGATCCCAGTTGCTTCCGACTGCCACCGCCACGTACGTATGGTAACGCAGGACGAAATATCCTCACTGGACCGGACTTCAAAAATATTGATTTCGTGATCACCAAGGAGACTTCAATCAACGAAAGACTGCGGGTACAATTTCGCACTGAATTTTTCAATCTCACAAACCATCCTAACTTCGCGCCGCCCATCAACTCAACCGGCTTCAACGGGCGGGGCGGCAACGGGGAAATTATCTTCAACGATCTAAGTGGAATCCCGGTGGCCAGCGCCGGGCGAGTCTTTCGTACGGTAAACACTTCGCGACAGATTCAATTCGCCCTCAAGTTTCTTTTCTGATCATTCTGCCTTATGGCCGTATGATTTGGCCGGAGCTAGTCTCCACCGTGCATAGCTCCGACTCGGGCAGGCAAGTCGACACTCCCGCTCGGGCGGAATCACATTTCCGAGAACGGGCGGGGAGAGAATTGCCCATAGCCACGAGGCTGATCCCGGTGTTAGGCTAAATGGCAGCTCGCTGAACAGTTTTCTATCGTGTCAAGCCGCAAGAACATGCGCGAATTCGGGGTAGGCTTTCTGGGGATTGATATTGGGGTGAAAGAGATCGTCCGTCTCACCCGGTTGGCCGAAGAACAGAACTTCGGAACTTGTTGGCTTGCGGAAGATTATTTTTACCGGGGGGCTTTTTCCCTGGCCGCTACGTGCGCGGCTCAGACAAAGTCAATCCGAATCGGCATTGGGGTCATCAACCCCTACACCCGACATCCGGCACTGACCGCCATGGAGGTGGCCGGGTTGGCCGAGGCAGCCGGTGCGGAGCGGGTGATTCTCGGTCTGGGCGCTTCCGTCAAATCCTGGATCGAAAAAATGAACATACCGTATTCGAGACCGAGACGCTCGCTCCAAGAAGCAGTGGAAATCATCAGGCCGATGCTGCGGGGCGAAGCCCTCACTTATGCCGGGCAGCAATTCCAGGTCTCGGGTATCAAATTTGCCTTTTCCCCGGTCTCCGCAGCGGTGCCCATCTATCTGGGAGTGGTCGGACCCAAAAACCTCGAATTGGCGGGGGAGATTGCTGACGGCGTGCTTCTGAGTGTGATGACCAGTCCGCAATACGTGCGGTACGCTCTGGAACAGATTCGCAACGGCGCCCGCAAGCGGGGGCGGACTATGGATGACTTTGACCTCCAGGCCTACTTGCTTATTTCGATTGACAAAGACCGAAAGCGCGCCCGAGACGCCATTAAGCCTTTTATCGGGACCTTAATCGGTATGGCCGGATTCTTCGGTCCCGACCCCCTCTTGACTTCTACCGGACTGCGCCCCGAAGAGATCAAGCCGTTGACCGAAGTGGCTCTGAAAGGGGGCGACGTCAGCCCGCTGGTGTCTGATTGGATGCTGGACACGTTCACAATTTCGGGAACCCCGGAAGAATGCCAGGAGAGTTTGCATCGGCTGCTCGAGGCGGGATTGACTTCGCCGGTGGCATTTGAAATCCCCGGTATGAATTTTGAAGAAGTAATCCGAAACGTCAGACAATTTCTTTTCTCGGCGAACTGATTGCGGACTCGCGGATCAGTGTAGGTTTCCGCGTCGAGCCCGCCGGCTCCGAGCAGACCCGGGCGGCGCACCTAGTTGCGGACAAGAGCAAAGCGCTTGGTGGGGCGCTTGGCCCGGTAGGCGAGCAGTTTCATCCCGGCAAAATAGAGCAGTCCACTGACGAGAATCGAATTGAGGGAGGCGATCCCGTCCGGGATTACATAAGCAGCCAGGAAACCCGCCAGCCAGGCAAGAACTCCCACCGGGTTGATCCATTCACAGGAATGGGGAAGCGAAAGCATCGGGCGACCCGCCGCCAGCGCGGCCCGATCGCGCTTCAGGATGAAATAGTCGACAATCAGGATGCCGCCGATGGGGGGAATGGCCACCCCCAGAACGAGCAGAAAATCTACGAAGTGCTCCAGAATTCCAATAATCGAAAACCCGGTGCCGATTCCCCCCAGCAGCGCGGTGACCACGCCGCGGTTGACCCGCCACCGGAAAAGCGCTTGGAGGGCATTGGTGAGGTGGAGAGAGGAGCCGTAGAGATTCACGTCGTTGATCTTGACCGTAGCCAGGCTGACCACCGTGACCCCCAGCCAACCCGCGACGTTGAAGATGATGCTGATTACGTTCTGGGTTCGAACCGCATGGGCGAGCAGCACCGCCGCCAGACCGATTCCCAGCTCACCCAGGAAGGTGGAAATCAGCGTCATCCAAAAAACATCCTTGCCCGTGCGGCAGAAACGCGCAATATCAGGGGTGACGACAGCCCCCAGCATGTAGCCGCCCGCCACCATGGTGGCTCCGGTCGCCAGGGCCAGCTCGGGCCCGGGCGCCGGCAGGCGCACCAATTCGCCCAGGGACTCCGTGGCCAGCACGCGGTAGAGGCCATAGCCCACCACGGCGACAAAGGCTGGCACCGTGACGCTGGCCGTCCAGGCGAGCCAACGGAATCCAAAGATGGCAATCAGGGTGACAAAAAAACCGGTGAGGAGGGAACAGAGCGGCAAACCGAGATGGCCCCCGGTGGCCCGATTGACCGCGTCGGCGAAGATCGAGTTCTGGACCCCGAACCACGCCGTGGAGCCGACCGCCACGACCAAGCTCATCAGACCAGAACCGAATTTGCCAAAGCCGCTCCAGCGAGCCAGCACACCCGTGGGCAAGCCTTCCCAAGCTCCGGCAATCCCGATGAGGAGAGAGACGATCTCCAGCAAGACGCTGCCAATGATGATGGCCCAAAAAGCCGTCCAAAACGTCATCCCGTAGCCCAAGGCCGCGCCGAGCACGAACTGGGACATCGCGGTGAGCACGCCCAGGCGAACCCAGAGGACGTCACGCATAGGTCGCCGGGAGGCGGGCGGAACCCGCTCCAAGGCAAAATCATCCACAAAAACCGTGGGTTTATCGTGCATCGCTCTGTATGAGCTGTGAGGCGGTCCGGGACCGTTCGCCGCTCACGACCGCTCTGTCCTTGTGGCCTCGGACTGATACTGAATCCCAGGAAAAATGCAAGAAAAATCTGCTTGGCCGTGGGGGTGGGGGCAGCAGTCGAGGCGCTTCTGCGGCCACTCCTTGCCCGGAGCTGCGCTCGGGGGAGGCGGGGAAGAGGTTGCGAAACGGTTATTTTGCTTGACAACCGCAGGGGCAGGAAGTAGGATTTATGAAATTTAGGTTTCACGAAGTAAAAATGCGGTCTTTCGGCCAGTGCTCTGCTCCCGGTTGGGGGCCGAACTCATACCAACGCCGAGGGCATTCCCAGATCCGAACTGAGGAGAAAAAGAGATGGGCAAGAGGGCTTTGGCGCGGCTAGTTTGGATTGTTGCTCCCCTGCTGATCCTGGTGAGTTCTCTCCCGGTGCAGGGGCAAACCACCACGGCGGCTCTCCGGGGCACGGTCACAGATCCGGCCGGAGCAGTCGTCCCCGGAGCGACGATTACCGTGCGTAACGTCGATACCGGCCGAACCTACACCACGGAAACCAACGACTTGGGTGTGTATTTCATACCGGGACTCCCGCCCGGAAGCTACACCGTGACCGCCGAGAAAGAAGGGTTCCAGCGACTGGTTCGGGAGGGCATTGTCCTGATGGTCAACCAAGAGGGGGTAGCTGACCTCAGCCTGGCGCTGGGGACGATCGCCCAGGAGGTGGTGGTGCGGGAAGGTGTCTCCTTGGTCGAAACCGAAGGGGCCACCATCAGCGGCGTGGTCGAAGAGAAGCAAATTAAGGAACTGCCGTTGAACGCGCGGGATTTCTACCAACTCGCCTTGCTCGAACCCGGCGTGGCTTCCATCGCCACCAATGCTTTCCAAAGCCCCTGGCAGAACACCACCAACGGCAAATTTGCCGCCAACGGCATGCGCCCCACGATGAACACTACGGTTCTGGACGGCTCGGAAGTCAGCGACCCGGGTCACAACCAGCCGTTGGGCGGAGTTTCGGGGGCCGCTTTTGGGGTAGACGGCACGCGCGAGTTCCGGGTGCTCACCAATATGTACACCGCCGAGTTCGGCCGGAATGGGGGTGCGGTGGTGCAGGCGGTGACCAGTTCAGGATCCAATACGGTGCACGGGTCCGTCTATGAGTTCATCCGCAACGATACGCTCGATGCGCGGAATTTCTTTGACGACCCTACTGCCCCCATACCCAAGCTGCGCCGGAATCAGTTTGGCTTTAGCCTGGGCGGTCCGATTGCCAAGGACCGAACCTTTTTCTTCTTCAACTACGAGGGTTTCCGAGAGCGCAAGGGCGAGACGCAATCATTCACTACTTTCACCGCAGCGCAGCGGGTGGGCGCCGCTCCGGAGATTGTACCCTTCCTGAACTTTTACCCGCTTCCTAATGTCCCAGGGAGCTCGACGCACCGGACTTCCGCCGTGCGGGAAACGGACGAGGACTATTTTGTGATCCGGGTGGACCATCAGTTAGGCTCCAATGACTCCCTGACCGTGCGGTACTTGTTTGACGAGGGAGACTCGCTGCAACCCTTTATGAGCACTCCGGTGCCAGGCTTTGAAGGTCTAGTAGATAACCGCAACCAGTTTTTGGTCATCACCGAGCAGCACACTTTCAGCCCTAGCCTGCTCAACGTATTCCGGGCCTCGTTCAATCGCCTCAATTACACCCAGGCACCAGCCCGGGTGGACCCCGGGTTGTCGATTGCTCTCGGCCTAGAGGAAAAGCCCATCGGCCAGATCAGCGTGGGGGGCCTCCCGCCCCTGGGGCATGCGCTCACCATTCCTGTGGGCCAACAAGCCAACATCTTCCACTTCCTGGACAATCTCACCTATAGCGTGGGGAAGCACGTTGTTAAGGCGGGGGTGGATGTCCGCCGCTTTCAGGTGAATGGACCTTTCGATCTAGGGGTCAACGGGAGCTACACTTTCTTTTCTCCGGCTGACTTTGTGGCGGGCAATGTGGGATTCTTCCTCGGCACCTCCCCGACCAGCCCCGATTCCAACCGAGGCTACCGGCAAACCAACTTCGCGGCTTTCTTCCAGGATGAGTTTCGAGTGACTCCGAACCTGACGCTGAATCTGGGGCTGCGCTATGAGTACAATAGCAGCCCCTCAGAACAGCATGGCCGAAATGCCAACATCCGGGATCCCCTCAACGACACCTCCACCACCGTGGGCAAGATCTTCGATCCCCCGGCTGCCCTGTTTGCGCCGCGCTTGGGGGTGGCCTGGTCTCCCTTTGGCCACGGAAGGACGGTGATCCGGGGAGGGATTGGAATGTTCTACGACTTAATCAAGCAGGATATCTACGGCGACGTGCGCTGGCTGCCGCCCTTCTTTGACCTCGTTCTGGGTGGCTTTGGTCCTGGAACATTTCGCAACCTGGGGGTGATCCTGCCCTTCGGAATCAGCGTACCGATTCAGTTCGACATCGATCAGCCTTACGCCCTTGCCTATAACGTCCAAATCCAGCAGGAGCTCACGCCAAACACCTTGCTGACGGTTGGTTACGTGGGTTCGCGCGGCAACCACTTGACGCGGAGTGGAGAAGCAAATCCAAGCCGGATAGACCCGGCCACCGGAGCTCACGACCCCGCCTTGGGGCTCTTGAATCCCAACTTCGGTTCCATCCTCCAGATCGTGACCGATGCCCAGTCATTCTACAACTCGTTCCAGTTGGGCTTGGAGCGGCGCTTCAGCCAGGGGCTCTTCTTCCAGGCTTCCTACACCCTGTCGAAGTCGATTGACGATGCCTCGGGCCCCTTCCTGAGCGATTTTCTCTCCGAAATTGGTGTGACTCAGGATCTCTTTGATCGGAAAAACAATCGGGGTCTTTCCGCTTATGACGCCCGCCACAACTTCGTCTTCAATATCCTCTACGAACTGCCCTTCGGTCCCGGGAAGAGCTTCAGCTCTGACGTGACCGGCGCCGCCGCGCGGCTGGTGGAAGGCTGGCAGATTGGCAGCATCCTGACCCTGAATTCTGCCTTTCCGTTTACGGTGCGCCATGCTGACAATCCCTCTCAAACCGGAGCGGTTTTCTTCGCCGACCGGCCGGACCTGGTCCCGGGCCGGACGTGCGAGGCCACCGGCGACCCGCTTCAGTGGTTTGACCCCAGCGCCTTTCAGCCGGCGCAGACGGGCTTCTTCGGCACCGCGGGCCGGAATATCTGCCGGGGTCCGGATTTCAAGAATCTTGACTTTTCCATTCTGAAGAACACCCAGGTCAGCGAGCGGGTAAACATCCAGTTCCGGGTCGAGTTCTTCAATCTCACCAACCATCCCAACTTCGGCCCTCCGATCAACACCCAGAACCCCAACGGGTCGGGCGGCAACGGAGATGCTGTCTTTGCCGCGGGCTCACCGTTACCGTTGGCCAACGCGGGCGAAATCTTCCGTACCGTCAACGAGTCGCGGCAAATTCAGTTCGGCTTGAAGATAATTTTCTAAGCTCCCTTTTCCCTGTCCGACTCGCTGCGACGCGTTTAAGTGAGTGGGATTTCTTAGCGAGCCTCCCGGCAAGGGCTTTCTCTCCCGGCAACCGCGACTCCCCAGAGGGCTTTCCCGGGCTGAAAAGCAGCGCCCCGGGGAGATTGTCAAGCGAACCGAGTCCCCACTAGCAAGTCATTCAGGTTCCAGCAAAAGAACCATCTTTCAGCCGCTCCGCGCAGAGATGAGATGAAGGGCGGCATTGGAGCGCGGCTGGGCAAGGCGTGTGCCCGGTGGCGGATACGCAGCCCGTGCACAGCAAGACCCCCTGCTGCGCACTGAGTCTGGCCGCGAGGGGGAGCCTACACGGAAATGAAGAAGGGTGGAGGCGCGGGTGGGATTCGAACCCACGAATGGAGGTTTTGCAGACCTCTCCCT
>JBHHYS010000009.1:0-42708 GCA_046757645.1 Terriglobia bacterium
CCGAGATGGCTTTCTCCAGCCGCGCCCACTGGCGCTCGGTGCCTTGCCAGCCCAGCGCCAGCCAGCGGTAGAGGCGGCGGCGCCCGCCGCGCGTGCGGTCGCGGAGCAACGCCAGGTCGGGAATCATCGGCAGGTAGAGGTAGGTGAGGCTCCCGAGCAGGTAGGCGGTGATGCAGGTGAAGTCCCAGAGCAGCGGCGAGCGGAAGTTGGGCCAGACGCCGCGCTCGTTCGGGTAGGGAATGATCCAGTAGAAGAGCCAGGAGCGCCCCAGGTGGATGAGGATGAACACCGGGCCGATCATCAGGGCGAAGACGGTGATGGCTTCGGCGGCCCGGGTGATGGGATAGCGCCAGCGGGCGTGGGTCACCCGCAGGATGGCGGAGATGAGAGTGCCGGCGTGGCTGATGCCGATCCAGAAGACAAAATTGATGATGTAGACGCCCCAGTATTGCGGCTGGTTGATCCCGGCTACCCCCATGCCGCGATAGACCTGCCAGCCCCAGGCGAACAGCGCCCCGCCCATCAGCAACCCCAGCCCCGCCAGGGCCAGCTTGAAGCGCGGGCCTGTCACCCGGATGGGGCGCAGCAGGTCGCGCTCCAACTGTTCGTCGTTCGCTCGGGGCTGAGGGTCTGCCATTTCAGTCTTCCGGTTTCAGGTAGATGACGTGCGGCTGGGTGCCGAGCTCTTCGAGCAGGTGGAAAGCCCGCCGGCTCTCCTTCAGGCGCGCCACCCGGCTCTCCGTGTCCTCCAGGTCGCCGAACACCAGCGCTTCGCTCGGGCAGGACTGCACACAGGCCGGTTGGATCGCCCCATCGGGGATTTGGTACTCCCCGGTCGGCTTGCCCTCCGCACTGGCGGCGTCCTGGGCGACATCCCGGGCGCGGCGAATGCGCTGCACGCAGAAGGAGCACTTCTCCATCACGCCCTTGCTGCGCAGGCTGACGTCGGGGTTCAGTTGCCGCTCCAGCGGCGGCTCCCAAACCGGGTCGAACCAGTTGAAGTAGCGCACCGTGTAGGGGCAGGCGTTGGCGCAAAAGCGGGTGCCGATGCAGCGGTTATAAATCTGGGCGTTCAAGCCCTCGGGGGTGTGGTAGGTCGCATAGACCGGGCAGACCGGTTCGCAGGGCGCCTCCTGGCAGTGCTGGCAGAGCACCGGCATGAACCGCGTGCGCACGTTGGGGAACTCGCCTTCGTAGTAGCGCTCGATGCGAATCCAGTTGAACGCCCGGCCTTTGTTGCTCTCCTCTTCGCCCACCACGGGGAGGTTGTTTTCCGCGCGACAAGCCACCACACAGGCGCTGCAGCCGGTGCAGCGATCGATGTCAATCACCATTCCCCACTGGGGCATGGCTGCCTCCTACGCTCGATAGACCTTCACGCGCGTCGCCGCCCAGGCGAGCGTGCGCATGGCCGCTTGGCGCTGGGGGACCACAATCGAGAAAACGTTGGCGCCGCGCTGGCGCGCATACCGCCCGGAGAACTCGTGCCCCTGACCCGCCGGGATGCTGACCACCGTAGGCGCCGCCCCGGGGAGGAGCTTGGCGCGCAGGCGCAGCTTGCCCTGGGGCGACTCCACCCAGACGAGCTCCCCGTCGCGGATGCCCAGCTCAATCGCCGTCTTGGGGTTCAATTCCACCCACGAGGTCCACACCGTGCCGCTCATCGGCTCCGTCAGCTCTTGCAGCCAGGGCAAATGAGCGCTCGCGCCGTCCCCCAGAGCCAGATGCGCGAAGACGTGCAGATGAAAGGGGAACTCTGCGGGTTCGCCGGCGAAGGCGGCCTGCGCGGATTCGCGCGCCCCGGCTCCTCCCGCGGCCCGCGGGAATTCGAACTTGCCCGAGGCGGTGGCGAAAGCAAACGCCGGGTGCTTGTCGTCCCACCAGCCGCCGGCCTCGACCGCCCGGCTCCAGAACTCGCCGAAAGAATCGGCCCGGATCGAGCCCCGGCGGGCTTGCTGAAGCCCGCGCCAGCGCGTCTGCAAGAACGATTCGAAATTTTGCCAGGGCAGGCTCTTGGCGACCCGACCGCCCAGACGGCGCGCCAGCTCCAGCAAGACGTTGCCGCTCGCCCGGGTGTGGTCGAGCGGGGCGACCACCGGCGGACCCAGGGTGGCGGTGGCCACGCCGCTACCGGGTGCGGGGACGTCGTCGCTCCACCGTTCGAGAAAACTGGAGTCGGGCAGCACCAGGTCGGCGTACGCGGTGGTGTCGTCGAGGAAAGAGGAGAAGCTAGCGATGAAGGGAACTTTTTCCAGCGCTTGCCGCGTGGTCCTTCCGGGCAACTCATAGGCCGGGTTGGCGCCATAAAGCAGGAGCGCCTCGACGGAATAGGGCTCGCCGTGGAGAATCGCCTCCGGCAGGTCAGCGGGGTGCGGGGCCAGCGGCGGCCGCCGCGACGCCGGGCGCACCGCCGCCAGAGGCGTGAACGGCGGGGCCGGGTCGAAGAAAAGCCCGCCGGAATTCCCGTACGCGCCTACGAGAGCGTTCAAGGCATTCACCGCCAACGCGGCAAAGAGTCCGTGGGTGTGAGCCGTGGCGGCGTCACCCGCCAGCGCGAGCGCCGGGCGCTGCCGGGCGAACTCCCGCGCCAGCCGCTCGATGCGCCTAGTTGGAACTCCGGTTGGCTCGCTGACCTGCGCGGGGGAAAACTCGGACAACACCCAGCGCTGGAATGCTTCGAAGCCGCGCGTGTGCCGGGCAATGAAGTCGCGATCCTGGAGCTCTTCGCGGAGAATCACGTGCGCGAAGGCCAATGCCAGGTGCGCTTCGGTGCCGGGCGGGACGTACACCCACTCGTCGGCATTCGCGGCGGTGAGCGAGAGCCGCGGCTCCACCTGCACGAACCGGCCGCGCATGCCGGGGCGGCCCTGGCGGAAGTGCCCGAAGCCGCGGGCCATGCGCACCGGCGAACGCCCCGCTTCCAGGAAAGCGGCGCTGAAGCTGAGCAGGTAGTTGGCGTTTTCGAGATCGACCCCCACAAACGCCCGGTGGCCGGTGGTGCGCCGGTTCGCTTCGAGGAGCACTTCGTCGGAGAACGGCTGGTAAGAGAACAGGTTCGGTGAGCGGTAGGCCCGGAAGAAGTGCTCGAACAGAACGGCCAGGCTGCCGCGCAGCGGCCGCGTCCAGCCCAGCACTGTGTGCGCTTGGCCGGCGGCGCCCAGGCCGCCCAGCTTTTCGGCCAGCTCCGCGAGCGCCTCCTCCCAAGAGATGGCGGTAAATTCTCCCCGCCCGCGGGTGCCGGTGCGTCGCAGGGGCGTGCGCACGCGATCGGGGTGGTAGAGCACCTGCACGCCCGCCGGGCCGCGCGCGCAGAGGCGGCCGCGGTTGACGGGATGGGCGGGATTGCCCTCGAGCTTCTTGGCATCGCCGCCCACGGTGCGAACCAGCACCCCGCAGCCCCCCGGGCAGAGTACGCACACGCTGGCGTGCCACTGTTCCTCCCACGGCGGCTGCTTGGGGTCGTTGACGATGGAGGTGACCGTCTGCCGGGCCGAGCGGCCGCAGGCGGCCAACGCCGCCGCGCCGCCGCCCACCAGCGCGCTCAACTTCACGAAATCCCGGCGCGTGAGTGAATCGCTCATCCGTTCACTTGTGACAGGTCAGGCAATCGGTGGGCGCGCCCCGCTGTTGGTGGCAGGCCAGGCAACTGCCCATGGTGTGGTTGACCTCCAGCCGCGCCGCGGCCATCCGGGTCAGGTCGCCGTGGCATTCCTGACACTCGATGCCTGCCCGGACGTGGCGCTTGTGGCTGAAGTAGACGAACGCCGGGAGCCGATAGACCTGCTGCCAGGGGACCGGCCGGCCTTGTTCCCGATAGCTACGCAGTTTCCGGATTTCCGGGTGATCGGGAAGAATACCCATATGGCAGAGCAGGCACCCTTGGGCGGAGGGTATCCCCGCCCGGGTGCTGCGGTTGGCGGTGGTGTGGCAGAAAAGGCAGTCGAGGCGGGCGCGCTCTTCAACATGGGTGCGGTGGTTGAACGCGATGGGTTGCGCCGGCGGGCCCGAAGGGCCGCGGGTGAGTGCCAGCAGCCCCCCGGCCACCAGTGCGGCGCCCCCCAGCAAAGCGATCCCAATGACTTTGTATCCGCGCCTCACCTCTTTGCAGCTCGATCGGGGAGGTCTAAGCCATGCCCCTCATCGGGATTTCTTCCCAGGAATTGCCCGGCTGCCGTCCCAGCCTGTCGGAGATAATTTTGTTCTCCTTGAGAGTGCCGGTGGCGCCCCCGGTCTGCCGGGGGGATTCGGTGAACCTCCGCGGGAGGCTTCCAAGAGTCGGGAGCGGTTCTGGCCAATTTCCCCCCAACCATTTCAGACTTCAGAGAGTTCCCTAATGGTGGTTTCGATGTTCGACGCGGTGGGTTTGATGCAACTTTTTCCGGCGGACAACCCGGCCCAACCCGCTGCGGCTCGGCGTGAGCAAGGCGCGGCCCAGCTCAGGTGGGGGTGGAGCGGAAATAGGCCAGCGGAAGGGCCGGGCAGCGAAGCCTCGCTTCCTGGATGAGGTCAGCCCGTCGCCAATGGGCTGAAGACGCAGATGCTGAATCGAATCCTTGCGCACAACTTCCCGGAGGACAGTTGGCTACGCCTCGGCACCCTCGCGGCTCTCCCGGGGGAGGCTGACGGCGCTCTTTTGCAGGCGCTGCCACCGCTGCCGGGCCAGCAGGGCGGCCCCCAGCGCCCCGGCGTACTCCGAGTGCGCACTGACGTTCAAGCGAGTGCCCAGGCGTTCCTCGAGAGCGCGCACCATGCCGCGGTTCTTGGTGACGCCACCGGTGAGAGTAATCTCGGGCTGCGCCCCCACTTGGCGCACCAGCGCCACCAGGCGCTCGCTGATGGAGTTGTGCGCACCCCGCAGGATGTCTTCCACCGCTTTGCCGGCGGTGACGTGGTTGATGACCTCGCTTTCCGCCAGCACCGCGCAGATGCTGGAGATGGGCTGCGGGTCACGGGAGCGCAGCGAGAGTTCGCCCACCTGTTCCAGGTCGATTTCGAGCGACCTCGCCACGCGCTCCAGGAAGCGCCCCGCGCCCGAGGCGCAGCGGTCATTCATTCGAAAGGCCACCACCCGGCCGCTGGCGGCGATGCGCAGGGCGCGGGAGTTCATCGCCCCGATGTCGAGCACGGTGCGCGTCCCCGGAAACAGCCACCGCGCCCCCATCGCATGACAGGTCATCTCGGTGATCTGAATCTGCCGGAAGAGAACCCGGTAGCGGCCGTAGCCGGTGCTGGCGATATAGACAATCTGCTCGGGCTTCACTCGGTGGCGCTCGCAGAGCTCCTGCAGGGTGCTCTCGGCGGCTTGCTCCAACCGCGCCCCGGTTTCCCGCCGGGCCCGGCGCTGCACCCGGCCGTGCTCGTCCAGCAACAGGGCGCGGGTGGTGCGCGCGCCCACGTCAATCCCCACCACGTAGCTCACCTCAGCTCCCTCCCCCGAGTGGGCGGGCGCCGGCGCCAGAGTTGTTTCTTCGATTTCCCACCTCGCCGTGGGCGGCGCGCTCCCAGGCGAACAGGGCCGCGCCGATGGCGCCCGTGTACTGTGACTCCGGGGCCACGTTCAGCTTGAGCTTGAGTCGTTCTTCGAGCGCCCGGACCATCCCGGGGTTGCGCGCCACGCCGCCGGTGAAGGTGATTTCTTCTTCCAGGCCCACGCGGCGCAACAGCGCCACGCTGCGCCCGGCGATGGCGGTGTGCACCCCGGCCAGGATGTCTTCCACCCGGCACCCCCGGGCCAAGTGCATCACAATCTCTTGCTCGACGAAGACCGTGCAGACATTGGTGATTTTCAGGGGCTTCTTGGCTTCCGCCGATACGCTGCCCAGCTCCTCCAGTTCCAGCCCCAGCACTTGAGCCGCCGCCACCAGAAAGCGCCCGGTACCGGCGGCGCATTTGTCGTTCATGGCGAAATCTTTGACCTCAGCGCTTTCGCTCACTCGGATGGCCTTGGTGTCCTGCCCGCCCATGTCCAGGATGGTATGGGTGCGAGGAAAGAGAAAGCAGGCGCCTTTGGCGTGGCAACTGATCTCGGTGATCTGCACGTCCCCGAATGGCACCCGGTAGCGCCCGTAGCCGGTGCCCACGGTGAAGCTGACGTCCCATGCCTCCAGCCCCGCCTGCCCCAGCGCTTCCTTGAAGGCGCATTCGGCGGCGCGCACTACGTTGGCGCCGGTGTCCATCAAACTCCGCCCGCGCACTTGCCGGTTCTCGTCCAGGAGGACGGCCTTGGTGGTGGTGGACCCGACGTCCACGCCAGCTACCAGCATGCGGGGTTTCCTCCTCTAGGCCGCGGGGCCCGAACGGGTCGAGGCCAAGCGGCGATGTTCGAGCGACTCAAAAAAGGCGTCGATGCGGTTGCGGATCTGGGCTTCGGAAAAGTAGCGCGGGTCCGCCAGGTCGGATTCCACGAACAGGGTGGGGAGGTTGAGGTCCTTGGTGAAGTACTCGCGCACGTCGGCCTGGCCGACGGAGAAGGCCCGGCAGCTCTTCACCGAGTGGATCACCAGCGCGTCGGCGTGATAGTCGTTGACGTAGCGTTCCAGCATCCGCCGCCGCAGTGTCCAGTCCCAGTTCGTGTAGCAGTTCACCGCGTACTCGGCCAAGCTTTCCAGGGGTCGGGTGGGGTCGTGGCGCAGGCCGAAGTCCCAGATGCCCCCCACCTTGGAGTAGGTGGAGGCCACGCAGCACACGCCCCAGCGTTTGAACAGCTCCCAAAAGTTGCGGAAGTGCGGCCAGGGCGGCGGCCCTTCCAGCACCACCCGGAAACGCTCTTCGCTCACCGGGCCGATTTTGTACTCGATCCGCTCCGCGATTTCCTTCCAGGCGGCTTCGTAGTAGTCCACGCACTCGCGCGTGCCCCGCAGCACGTAGATGGGGGCCATGAAGAAGACGGCTTCGAAGAAGGCATCGAAAGGCGAGGGGCAGTGTTGGGCGGACTGCAGGATGCGCACCCAGAAGTCTTCGGCGGCGCGCGAGTGGATGAGCGACTGGCTGAGGCGGTCGAGGTCGAAGGGCTGGCCGGTGATCTCCGCGCAAACCGTGGCCAGTTGCTCGAGTTGCGCCACGACGTAGTGGAGGTCCTCCGGGCGCTGGGTTTCGCCGGTGCGTCGATAGGGGACGTCCAGCAGGAAGAGCCGCGCCCCGTAGAGTTCCGCCAGCGCCTCGAACCACTTGATGTAGGTGTTGCAGCCCGAGTAGGTGCAGACCAGCAGGTCGGGTTTGGGCAGGGTGCCGAAGGGGCCGCGGTTGCCGCTGGTGGCCAGGCCGATGTCATTCTTGACGTAGCCGCAAACGTCGGAGGAGTAGCCCAGGTCTTCGGCCTTGAGGATGAAGTCGCCCGCCACTTTCTTGATCCCACACTGCAGGGCATTGACCTCGGGGAAGACCAGCTCGAAGCCGAAGCTGCGCAGCAATTCGGCGATGTTGCCGCTGATGAAGAGATAGGCCACCGGGGTGCCCGCCCGGGGGGCGTTCTCCAGGCGCTGATACCACTCCCCCAACAGCTTTTTCTGCAGGTCGCGTCCGATGCCCTGATATTGGTAGCCGCGGGCCATTACACTCCCTCAGGAAAAGAAGAGGATGGATTCGACGAAAGTCTCCGCCTGCATGCGCACCGTCTCGAAGACGCTCATCTTTTCTTCGTACTCGAACTCCAGGGTGGGCAAGCCGCTGTGTTCCACGGCCCGCTTCAGGCGCACGGCGTCGTAGAGCGCCGGTTCGCAGAACTTGGGGCTGGCGAAAATCACCCCTTGAACCGCTTTTTCCTGGCAGCGGTGCAGCAGGTCGTCCGTGCGGGAGCGCTGGCCGGGATTGTTCACCGAGGTGAGCACGGTGCGCTGCCGGTAGGCATCCACCAGCGCTGCCAGCGGGTCGCCGTCTTCAGCCACCGGGACCAGGAAAAACCGCATCCCGATTTGCAGATCGTCGTCCACCACCACGCAGCCAGCCTCTTCCAACACCGTGAGGAGCTCCAGCGGGGGCTGCTCGCAGAAGGCCCCGCGCAGCACCACCCGCACCAGGTCGCGCTTGGGGCGCGGGTTGGTTTCGCCCAAAGCCAGCGCCCGCTCCAGCAACCGGTTGTGGTCTTCGCGCGGCAGCACGTTGCCGGCGGCGGCCAGCGTGTAGACGTCCGACGCGGGCCACTGCTCGGGTCGGGCCGCCCGGCGCTGGTAGAGCTCGGTCAGCAGGGCACGATTACGGTTGTAGGTGCGGATGGCCTGTTGCAGGGCCGCGTCGGAAACCGCCTGGCTGGTTAGCTCGGCGAGGCCGCGCCGCAGGCGCTCGAGTTCGCCGCGGTAGTAGACGCTGGCCGCGGGAGAGTCCACGTTCTGGGGGAGGTGAAGGTAGAAAACCAAGCCGTGGGGGAAGTTGTGCTGCCAGACGCCGGAGAGATTGCGGGCCACATCACAGATTGACGGCACCACGAAAGCGTCGAGCCAGTCCAGGTGGCCGGCCAGGGCCAGCTCCAAGGTGCTGCGGGCAATCGAACAGACGAAGGACTGGATGCGGGAATCGGCGTGGTCAATCTCCAGTTGGCCGCGGCCGCCGAACAAACTCACTGGCAAGGCGCCGGCAGCGGCGATCAGCGCCTGCGGGGTGTAGACGGGAAAGCAGCCCACCACCTTCTTGGGCTTCCCCGGGCGCTGCTTCCAGGCGCGCACGGTGGGAAAGCTGAGGTCGAGGAGAAGGGCGCGACACTTCTCCACCAGTTCGTCCCAGCGCCGGGCCGGCTCCCAGAACCGCTCAGTTTCACTCACGCGCCTCACCTCTCAGGCGGTCTGCCCGGCGTCCACCACAATCACCTGGCCGGTGATCTGGCGGGCTTGCTCCGAGCAGAGAAAAAAAATCACTGCGGCGATCTCCTCCGGCTGGGTGAGCCGCCCCAGGGCGCTCTCCCGCAGCGCCTGGTTGAGCACCTCCGGGGCCAGGCGTTCGGTCAGCGGGGTCTTCACCATCCCGGGAGCCACGGCGTTCACATTGACGTTGGCGGGACCCAGCTCCCGCGCTGCCGTGCGTGTCAAGGCGATCAAGCCGGCCTTGGCGGCGCTGTAGTTGGCCAGGCCCGCCTTGCCGCGGAGGGCGTTCACCGAGCTGACGTTCACCACCTTGCCGCGCTTCTGCCGGCGCAGCACCGGGGCGGCGGCGCGCAAATAGTTGAAGGCGCCCTTCAAGTTGATGTCGATCACCTCATCCCAGTCGGCGTCACTCATTTTCCAGAGCACGTGGTCGCGGCTGATGCCGGCATTGTTGATGAGCACATCCAGGCTGCCGTCCGCCCCCACCACTTCATTTAGGATGTTTTGCGCGGCTGAGAAGTCGCGCACATCCGTCCGAAAGAAGCGGCCGCCGCTGGCGGCAACCACGCGTTGCCCCGCCGGGGTTTCCTGCCTGTCCACCAGGCAAACTTTTTCGCCCGCCTGCTGGAAGGCCTCGGCGGTGGCCAGCCCGATGCCGGACATACCGCCGGTGACCAAGACCACGCGCGGCATCCATTCACTCCAGCCGGGCTCCGCAGAGGCCGCAGTGCGTGAAAGCCTCCGGCAAGCCCTTGGCCCGGCACTTTGCACAGGTCTTGGTCGGGGGTCCGAAGAGGTACTCGCTGGAGCCGCCCTGGGCGGCGCGCTCCCGCAGGCCCCGGTAGTCGGGCGGACGCTTCTCGACAAAGGCGGACATGCCCTCGTACGGCTCCGCGCCGGTGAAGTGAAGCGTCAGCCAGTCGCGAGCGTGCCCGATGGAGAGATACCAGACCAGGTCCTTCCAAAAGTTGACCTGCTGCTTGGTGTAGCGCAGGCACTCGGGGAACTTATCCAGCAGCTTCTGTGCCAGGGTGTTGACCGCCTCGTCCAGCTGCCCCTGGGGCACCACTTGGTTGACCAAGCCCCACGCCAACGCCTGGGGGGCGGAAATAGACTCGCTCAAGAAGAGCATCTCGCGGGCGCGACGGTCACCGATGGTGATGGGCAGCCACTGGGTGGCGCCCCCGGCAGCCACCGAGCCTACCCGCGTGCCCACCTGGCGGAAGATGGCGTGCTCGGCGGCGACCGCCAGGTCGCAGGCCAGGTTCATCTCATTGCCGCCACCCACCACCATGCCGTTAATGCGGGCGATCACCGGCTTGCCGCTGTTGCGGATGGCGTCGAGCGCTTCCTGGAAGCAGGTCATATACTTCCAATAGTCGCGGGGCGTGCGGGTGTAGACCTCAGCGTACTCCTTGACGTCGCCGCCCGTGCAGAAGGCCTTCTCGCCGGCGCCGGTGAGCACGATGACGCCGACCTGGTCGTCGAAGGTCGCGGCCCGGAAGGCCTCCCGCAGCTCGACCAAACAAGGGGTGTTGTAGGCGTTGTAGACCTCGGGGCGGTTGATGGTGATGCGCGCCACCAGGTCGCTTTTGGCGTACTCAAGGAAGCGGAACTTCAAGTCGTCAGCGGCTCGGCTCTCAAAATAGCGCACCGGCGCCTCCTTCCTTCAGGCAGCTTGCTTTCCGGCGGGTAACACGATTCCGCGCAGCCCTTCCCCTCGGCGGAGCGCCTCCAAGCCCCGGAAGAGATCGTCCAGGGCGTAGCGCCCGGTGACCAGCGGACCCAGCTTCACCCGCCCGGCGCGCACCAGCTCGATCAACTCGGGGTAGTCGGTGGGCCGGCAGCCCAGGCTGCCGAGGATTTGGAGTTCGAAGAACATCATCTTCGAAAAGGGCAGGGTAACCGGCTCGGCGCTGTAGCCCACCACACACAGCCGTCCGCCGGGACGCAAGGAGTCGTAGGCGGCGCGGATGGTCTCCGGCTTGCCAATGACTTCCATGGCGACGTCCACGCCACCGCCGGTTCGCTGCTTCAATTCCTTGTCCACCCGCGCGACCGAGCGGGAGTTGAGTGTATCGCGAGCCCCGAAGTGGCGGGCCAGCTCCAGCTTGTGGGCGTCGATGTCCACCCCGATGACGTGCCCGCCAGCCAGGGCGGCGAACTGCACCGCGTTGATGCCCACACCCCCGCAGCCGAAGATGGCGACCGTCTCGCCCACCTGCACCCGGGCGCGATGCTTGACCGCGTGGTAGGGCGTGGACATGGCGTCGCCGATCAAGCAGGCTTCAGCGAGGGGTATGTCGGGGGGCAGGGGGAAGCAATCCTTGGCCGGGGCCACCACGTACTCGGCGTAGGCGCCGTCAACGTGATTCCCCAACATCTTCATCTGCTCGCAGATGTTCTCTCTCCCGGTGCGGCAGGCGCGGCAAGTTCCGCAGGTAAAGACAGCCGGCAACAGGACGCGGTCGCCCTCGCGGAAACGCGCCACCGCCGGCCCCAGCCCGGCCACCGTGCCCGAGACCTCGTGCCCCAGGATGACCGGGGACTTGAAGGTGGGGACGCCGTGGTCAAGGTAGTGCAGGTCGGTATGGCAGATGCCGCAAGCGGCGACGCGAACCAGGATTTCCCCGGCGGCCGGTTCAGGCGTGGGAACTTGGCTCAGTTCCAGCCGGCCCCCGGAATGTAAGACGGCTGCTTTCACCGACGCTCCCGATTGGGGGTGCAACTCGCCCCCTGGAGCGAGACAGCAATATGACTGCCAGGCAGCGACAAAATGTCCGCCCCGCCCGAAGCTCGCAACTGATTGACCCGCAAGGAATTAGCTGATACGCCGGAACCGCCGTCGGCTTTTGGGGTCGAACCCGGAGGCGGCCTCTGAGTGATTTGGCGAGGAGGGGCGAAATATTCCCCAGTGAGTGTTACTCCTCCTAAACAGACCCCTAGGGCGTTCACCCGCCTAACTCGTTGACTTAAATGGTGCTAGCGAATAAGTGGGCTCCTCTTCTGCGGGGGAAGGTCCCGTGCTCTCCGCCAAGCAGGCTCTTGAGGAGGCAACCCGCAGGTGGAATCTTTCTTTTGGCATCTGGCCAATCGCACCGCCGAGACCCAGTTCATCTTCAACCTCTTCCACTTGTTGCTGGCCGGATTGACGCTGCTGGTTTTGCTGCATCAACTCCGGGCGAGTCGCGAAGCCGCCCACCCGGCGCCCGACCGGCTGCTTCCGCTGGGCTTCCTGCTTCTGGTCCTGCACTTCGCCCTTCTCACCCTGTATTTCGGCGCCGCCTTTTTCCTGCACAAGGAGTGGGGCTGGGCCGGCTTCGAACCGATCGCCCACGCTCTGCTGGCCTGGGGGTTGCTGGTGGTGGTGGCCGCCTACCTGAAGGCCGAGGGCGACGTGCATGCTCGTCTGGCGCGCTGGCCGCTGCGCGGCTGCGGGGTGGTGGCCGGGGCGGTGGTGTTCGACCTCTTGCTGTCCTTCCCCCTGTGGGCCTCGGGTGAGCGCTCCCATTCGGCGGCCATGTTCCTTATCGATCTCCTAACCTTTCTCGCCGTCGGGCTCGGAATCCAGGCACTCCTGCGGGGGGAAAGAGAGGGGAAGCGGGCCAGCCTGGCTGCCCTCTTCGCCGTGGGTGCGGCTCTTTTCTTGCACGCCGCTCCGGTTTTCCTGCCGCGGCCGGCAGCAATTCTCGTCTGGAATGCGGAACAGCATATGCTCTCGGTGGCCTTGTTCGCTTTCGCCTGGGCGACCGGCGAGCGCTCCCGCAATCTGCTCGATCGCGTGTTTGTGCGCTTGAATTTGACCCTCATCGTTCTTGCCAGCCTGATCATGCTGATCACCGCCGGCATGGAAAAGTACCAGTATTTGCACCTGGCCGAAGAGCGCTCCATGAACCTGGCGGAGTTTCTCCGCGGCCACATCGTCTACTACCGGGTGCGGGGGGAGAATCTGGAAAGCATTTTCAAGCATCCGGAAGTCCTGCGGCGAGTGGTGGTGGAGTTTGGCACCCTGCCCGAGCTCCGCGAAGTCAGAGTCTATCTGGATGGCCAGCGCGCCAGCTTCCACTACACCCAAGATTGGGAAATCCGGGAGGAGATCGCGCCCCTCTCGGCCATCGCCGGGGCCGATCCCGCAGAGGGGCTGGCGAACAGCTTCCAGATGATTCACTTGCCCATCGAAGCGGGGAGGGATTCCGGCAGCCGGATCGAGTTCTGGGGGACGATGGACTACATCAACGAATACATCGGCAAGTACATCATCCTGATTTACTTCTTGTTCACCATCATGGTGGGCTTGGCGACCGGAATCATCGGGATTATCGTCCGCGACACGGATCGGCGACTCCGCCGACAGTATGCCCAATTGCAGGATACCCACCAGCAACTCGCCCAGGCGGCCAAGCTGGCCTCGGTGGGGCAACTGGCCGGAGGCATGGCGCACGAAATCAACAACCCCATCACCAGCATCCTCTCACTCGCCAGTCACATGGGAGAGGACAAAGGCGCTGGCACACTGACCGCCCGCCAGCGCCACAGCTTGCAGGTGATCGCCCAGCAGGCCCAGCGGGTGTCGAAGATTGTGGGAAACCTGCTGACCTTCTCCCGCCAAACCCGCTTGGAGTTGAGCCGGGTGGAGGTACCGGAGCTGATCGACACCGCCGTGACCCTGGTGCAGTACCGGCTCCGGGAGAGAAGGATTCGTCTCCGGCGGGAGATTGATTCGCGTCTGCCCGTGGTTCTGGGGGATGCTGGCCGACTGACAGAAGTGATTGTCAACCTACTCAACAACGCCATTGACGCCATGCCCGCCGGCGGCACGTTGACCCTGCGCGCCTCGCGGAACCCGAACGCGAAGGGCGGGGTGCGCGTGGAAGTGAAAGATACGGGCGGAGGAATTCCTCCCGAGCAACTCTCCCGCATCTTTGATCCCTTTTTCACCACCAAGGAACCGGGGCGCGGCACCGGGCTGGGCTTGTCGATCAGTCACGGCATTGTCAAGGATCACGGCGGCCAGATCTGGGCCGAGAGCCAGCCGTCCGCCGGCACCACCCTGGTGGTGACCCTGCCAAAGGAGGGAAGTTGAGATGACCGGATTCATCCTGGTGATCGACGACGATGAAGCGATTCTGCAAAGTTGCCGAACCATCCTCGAAGACCAGGGCCACAAAGTCGAGGTCGCTCCCGACGGCAGCACAGGTTTGGCCCGCCTGCGCCAGAAATCGTTTGACTTGGCTTTGATCGACCTGAAAATGCCGGGGCTGAACGGGCTCGAAACCCTCGAACAGGCGGGAAGCATTGACCCGGATCTGGTGTCCATCATCTTCACCGCCTATGGAACCATCGAGTCCGCCGTGGAGGCGGTCAAAGAAGGCGCCTTCAATTACATCACCAAGCCTTTTACCGCCGCTCAGCTCGCCGCCGCAGTGTCCAAGGGGCTCGAACACGGCCGGCTGCTGCGGGACAACGTGCGGCTGCGCCAGGAGTTGAAGCAGTGCTGCCCCGTGCACGCAATTATCGGCCACAGTGCCCCGCTGCAGATGGTGCTGGCCACGCTCGCCAAGGTGGCTCCCTCGGAGGCCAACGTGCTGGTGAGCGGGGAGAGCGGGACAGGCAAGGAGTTGATTGCCCGGGCGCTGCACGCCAACAGCGCCCGCGCCCAGGCGCCGTTCGTGGCGGTGGACTGCGCTGCCTTGCCCTCCAATCTGCTGGAAAGCGAGCTGTTCGGGCATGAGAAAGGCGCTTTCACCGGAGCCAACCAAGCCAAGCGGGGCCTGCTGCAGTTGGCCCACGGCGGTACGGTTTTCCTCGACGAGATTGGTGAGCTGAGTTTGGAGTTGCAGGCCAAGCTGTTGCGCACCTTGCAAGAGCGCACCTTCCGCCGCCTGGGCGGCGAGCGCCTGGTAAGCGTGGACATCCGGGTCATCTCCTCCACGAATCGCGATCTGGACGCCGAGGTCCAACAGGGACGCTTCCGCGCGGATCTGCTTTACCGCTTGAACGTGGTGAACATCCACCTCCCCCCCTTGCGCGAGCGCGGGGGCGACGTGGCCCTGCTGGTCCACCACTTCTTGGAGGGATTCGCCCGCGCCACCAACAAGGCGTGCCTGCGGATCACCCCGGAGGCCTTGCGGCTGCTCGAGCAGTATCAGTGGCCGGGCAACATCCGGGAACTGCACAACGTGGTGGAACGTGCCGTGGTGCTGTGCGACACCGACACCGTGCGGGTGCGCGACCTCCCCGACTACATTCGCGAGCAAGCCCGGATGAGCAAGCAGATTCGCGCCGCGATCGGCTACAAAGCCGCACGGGAGCGCTGGGTCGAATCCCAGGGAAAACAGTACCTGACCGGCCTGCTCCGCCGGCACCACGGCAACATCTCCGCGGTCGCCCGCGAGGCCCAGATCTCGCGCAAGTCAGTCTATGAGCTGCTGCGGCGGTTCGACATCGATGCCCGGCCGTTCCATCCGGCGTTCGAACAGAGCCCCTCTTCCGTTGTTACCCACCCGTAACGCCACCACCCTGCGAGCGTAACCTGCGGGTAACAGGAAGCGCCTGCGCACAACCGTCCCCCCCGAACGCTCTTTCCCAGACAACTAACTGACAGAAAAGAAGATACGCCCAGAGCGCCACCGCCCCACAAAAGTTAGGAAGGCGAACTGCTCTCGAACCGGGCGCTCACAAGACATCCGATGAGGCGCTCCCGCGTAGACAAAACGCTGCTGCTCTTGGGTGTGGGACTCCTGGCCGGGCAGGCGGCTCTGGCGGGCACCATCGAGGGGCGGGTGCGCCGGGCGGACCCGGCGGCGGACCTGTCCAACTTTGTCATCTCCGTCGAAGACATCGAGGGTTCCTTCCCCGCTCCCCCGGAGCCGGCGGTGATGGACCAGAAGGATTTGCGCTTCCTCCCCCACGTGCTGGTGATTCAGGTCGGCACCCAGGTGGAATTCCCCAACAGCGACCCGGTGGCGCACAACGTATTTTCGATTTCCGACGCCAAGCGCTTCAACCTGGGGCTCTATCAGCGGGGCACCGTTCGCCGGGTGAAATTCGACCAGCCGGGCATCGTGGAGTTGCTCTGCAACGTCCACCTGGAGATGTCCGCCTACATCGTGGTGGTGAAGAACCCCTACTTTGCCCGCACCGGAGCCGATGGGCGGTTCCGCATCGCCGGGGTACCCCCGGGCCGGCACCGGCTGCGCGGCTGGCACGAACGCCTGGCCGCGCATGAGCAAGAGATTGAGGTCCCCGCCAAGGGCACCGTGAAGGTGATTTTCGCGCTGAAGTTGTGAAGCAAGAAAAGAGAAAAACCGAGGCCCGGGACCCCGGGACCTCCTGGGAGGCAGGAAAATGAGAAAGTGGCACCGCATGGGATGCGCCGCGATTGGCTTGGCGGGAGTGGGGGTGCTTTTTTGGGTCTCCCCGCCGGCCTCAGCGGTTCCCTCGTTCGCGCGCAAGTACAAGACCAGCTGCATGACTTGCCATGTGGCCCCGCCGAAGCTGAACGCCTTCGGGCGCGCCTTCAGGAATTCCGGCTATCGCATGCCCGCCGGGGACGAGGACCTGGTCAAGCAAGAAAAGACCCCCTTGGGAGCACCGGGGTGGAAGCGGGTGTGGCCCGAAGGCATCTGGCCCGCCGACATCCCCGGCGGCACCATGCTGGGTTTCACCCTCGAGTCCAGTTACACCATCAACCGCAGCGCCGCGGTGAACAACGAGTTCGACGGCATCGAAGAGATCGGGTTGCTACTGGGCGGCACCGTCGGCGAGAGTTTTTCCTTCTTCGGCGACGTCGACCTCTTCGAAGAAGGGGAGCCGGGCGAAATCGGACGGCTGTTTTTCGGGTACAACAACCCCAGCCACCTGATCAACGTCAGGCTCGGACAGTTTGAACCCCGGGCTGTGCCGTTCTCCAATCACCTCCGCTTGATTCGCCAGACCAACTACCTAGCCAACGTGTTCCCCACCATTCCCGCCGGCAACTTCTTCGGTTTCTCGCCGAACCAGCGCGGGATCGAGTTCTGGGGCGGGCGAGAGGGACCCGGAGGCAACGGGGGGGTGCTGTGGTCCTTCGGGGTGGTCAACGGCCAGTTTGGCGGGGCCGCCGAAGCCCTGGAAGAATCAGGCTTGGCCCCCCTGATTGAAGAGCTGGAAGAACATGCCGAGGAAGCGGGCGGTGAGTTCGATGTCAACTCCGGCAAAGACGTCTACTTCCAGGCGTCCTACAAGATCGGCGGCCTGGGGGTGTTCGGCTCGGGGGCCGAGGCTACCCTCCAGCAAACCAACAACTGGCGGGACGATTCGCTCACCATCGGCGGATACCTCTACCGGGGCACCGCCGGGGCCTTCCTGGAGACCGGGGATCCCTTGAACCCGGAGGAGTTCAGCAACACCGGCAATACGTTCTACCGCACCGGGGTCACCTTCGACTGGTGGTTCAAGGACCTGAACCTGTTTGGCGGCTACCAGTTCAACCACGACACTCTTAGAGACGGCCGCACCTTCGACGTGGGCATCACCACCATTGAGGCCAACTACGTAACCCCCTGGCCGTGGATCCAGCCCGGGGTTCGCTTTGAGGCAGTCAACCCGGACTTTGGCTCTGGCTTCAACCGGACGACGCTCTCCTCCACCTTTCTAATCCGCGCCAACGTAATCCTCGCCCTGGAAGGCTCACTGTCTCGGAGCGACGCCCCGATACTGCCGCCGTTTGACGACCGGTTCAAGGCGCAACTCCGGTTCCTGTTCTAGGGGCGGAGTTGTGAAGCGAAACGAGATGAGGAGAGCGACCATGAAAAAAGGAGCGCGGAAACTCGAAACCATCCTCCCCCTGCTCGTCGCGGTGGTCCTGGCAATGGCGCCGGTGCTCTCGGCTGGCACCATCGAAGGGAGAGTGAACGCTCCGGACAACTCAAAGGTGATTATCTATGTGGAAAAGGTCCCAGGAAAGTTCGCCGGCGAGCGCGCCAAGATGGACCAGCAAAACAAGGTGTTCATCCCTTATGTGCTCCCCGTGGTCAAAGGCACCACAGTGGAGTTCCACAACAGCGATAGCCTGCAGCACAACGTCTTCGGCGTCGGCGCCGACGAGTTCGACCTGGGCAACTGGACGAAGGGAATCGTCCGCGAGCACACCTTCAACAAGCCCGGCGAAGTCGTCATCCTCTGCAACGTCCATCCGGAGATGGAAGCCTATGTTCTGGTTCTGGAGAACCCCTATTTTGCCCGGCCGGACAGCAACGGCCAGTTTCGCATCGCCGACGTGCCCGCGGGCGAGTACGTGATCAAAACCTGGTACCGGGGCAAGACCAAGAAACAGAAGGTGAAGGTGCCGGCAAGCGGCAGCGTGACGGTCTCCTTCTAGCCATCGGCGCCCGGCCAACTCCCGGAACCCAGGAGTGGAGATGAGACGCTTACGGATTCCCAACTATGTTTTGGTGGGGCTGTTCCTGCTGTTCGGTGGGGGGGCGGGCGGGCTCTTCGCCCACTTGGGCCGGGAGGCCCCGGGGGAGCGCACCTTTACCCTCACCGCCCATAAGTACGCCTACGATCCGCCGGTGCTGCGGGTGAATCGAGGCGACCGGGTGCGCATCCGCCTGGTGGCCAAGGACGTAACCCACGGCTTCTATCTGGAAGGATACGACCGGGACGCCAAGGTGCGGCCGGAAAATCCCACCTTCTGGGTCCGGCGTCCGTCCCAGGGAGAAGACTACCAGGAAGTGGAAGAAATCAGCTTCGTGGCCAACCGCACCGGCAAATTCCGCTACCGCTGCTCCATCACCTGCGGCTACATGCACCCGTTCATGCAAGGCGAACTGATCGTCCGGCCCAACTACCTTTACTCCTCGTCCATCGGGCTGGCGCTGGGGTTGGCCGTGGGCATGCTCATCATCTTTCACCGCTCACCCCTGGGAGGCCGGCCCTGAGCCCCACCCCGGCGAATGCTGTGCGCGCCACCTTGTTCCGCGCCATCCAAATCGAAGCCCGCAACACCGGGGTGTACGACGCGCTGGCCCAACTCTTCCAGGGATACGACGATGCGGTGACCGCCATCTTTCGCGAGATGGCCGCCGAAGAGCACCAGCATGGCGCCGAGCTGGAGCAGCGCTACCGGGAACGCTTCGGCCCGGTGCCCTCACAGGCCGAAGAGCCGAAGGAAGTGATCGAGGCCCCCGACCTGGAGGATCCCGAGGCGCTGGTTTTCGACTCCATGACCATCGAGCAGGCGCTCGAGGTAGGCTTGCACGCAGAAGAAACCGCACGGGAATTCTACCGCCGCCAGGTCTCCCGCACCACTGATGCGGAACTGCAAAAGCTCTACCGGGAGCTGGGCGAATTCGAGGAGACTCACGTGCGCCGGCTCCAAGAGAAGCTGGCGGAGAGGCGGCGCCCGCGGGATTCGGCTTCGAGGTGAGCTGATGGCCACTGCCAGCCCCACCACCCAAGCCAACCTGGCCGCAGAGGCTCGGGAAAAACCCTGGCGGCTCGACCTGTTTGCCCGCTGGCCCGGCTTGAAGCGCCTGGTGCGGATGCGCAGCTTCCAGTTCCTGGTCATCCTTCCCAACCTGTTTATGTTCTACCTGTTTCTGATCGCGGGGGTGTTTGGCACCCCGGTGGGCAACCGGAACATCATCATTGTCTTCGTGTGGATTCTCTGGTGGTTCGTGCTGATTGCGGGGATGGTGCCCTTCGGCTCCCGCATCTGGTGCACCATCTGCCCGCTGCCTTTCTTCGGCGATTGGGTCCAACGCCGGGCGGTCGTCACAGTGCGTCCCGGCAAGAGCCCGGGGACGGAAAACGCCTTCTTCGGCCTGCACCGGCGCTGGCCCAAACGCCTGAGCAACATCTGGCTGCAAAACTTCGGCTTCCTCCTCCTGGCCACCTTCAGCGCCTTGCTGGTGACCCGCCCTATGGTGAGCGTGGTGGTGTTTGGCATCCTGATTCTGGTGGCCACCGGCTTGGCGCTGATTTACCGCCTGCGCACCTTCTGCAATTATGTCTGCCCCATCAGCGGCTTCCTCAGTCTCTACGCGATGACCTCCACGGTGGAGCTGCGCTCCGTTGACAAAAACGAGTGCCTGAAGTGCAAGTCGAAGGCCTGCATCCGCGGCAGCGAGAAAGGCTGGGCCTGCCCCTGGAACGTCTATATGGGAAAACTCGACCGCAACAACTACTGCGGGCTCTGTTTTGAATGCGTGAAGAGCTGCCCCAACGACAACATCTCCTTGTTTCTCCGACGCTTCTCCACCAGCGACCTCCTGCTGCGCGGCTACGATGAGGTCTGGAAGGCCTCCATCATGCTGGTGCTGGCCCTTACTTACTCGGTCTTGCTTCTGGGTCCCTGGGGGCGGCCCAAAGATTGGGCCAACATCTCCGAAGTGGGCGACTGGGGCGGTTTTGCCCTGTTCGGGACGGGTCAAGCCCTGCTGGCGTTGGTGCTCTTCCCCGGGCTGTATTACCTCTCGATTCGCCTGGCAAAATGGTACGCGCACGCGGATCAGCTCCCCACCAAAGAGCTCTTCCTGAAGTACGCTTACATGCTGGTGCCCATGGGGTTGCTGGCGTGGATCGCCTTCAGCGTCCCCTTGATCATGGTCAATGGCTCCTACATCATCTCCGTGGTGTCCGACCCACTGGGTTGGGGGATGGATTTGTTTGGGACGGCGGAGTTTCCCTGGACGCCGCTCTGGCCGGAGTGGGTGCCCGTCATCCAGGTTCCCGTCCTGCTGGCCGGCTTCTACTATGGGTTGCGCGGCCTGCACAAGGTGGGCCGCCAACTTTTCACTGACCCGGCCCAGCTCCATCGCAGCCTGGTTCCCCCCACGGCTCTGCTGCTGGGCGTGACTCTGGTTTTCTTGAAACTCTTTATCGGGTGAGGCCATGAAGCTGAGAATAAGCGGGGAGGAAGTCGCGGGGGTTCTGGCCGTCCTGCTGGTGCTGGTGGGCCTGCCCGTGCTGCTCTGGTATTGGCGGGCGGTGGTGCCCGCGCATCGCTACCCGCCGGGGACCAAGCTCTTCACCCTCACGGCCATCGCCGACGGGGGCATTTGGACCCAGGAAGAAATCGTTGGCTACAACTACTGGCGGGGCACGCCGGCTCGGGTGGAGGAAATTCCCCTCAACCAGGGAGACCACGTGGTCCTGCGCCTGCACAGCGTGGACGTGCTGCACAGCTTTGCCATTCCGATCCTGCGACTCGGACCCGTGGACGTCCCCGCCGGCCACACCGTAGAGTTGGAGTTCGACGCCGAGCGCACCGGGGTGCTGACGTTTCTCTGCTGGCAGGTGTGCAGCCCCGAACATCCCCGGCTCCGAGGGCGCTTCTTGGTGGAAGCCGGCGCGGGCAAGGAGGAAGGTTGGTAGCCCGGCGGCTACCGGCGAGGAGACGTTTATGACCCGAAATGACCTGAAGCCCAACATGGATTACTTCTTCTGTGAGGAGTGCAAGAAGCACGTGCCCTGCATTCGCCTGGAGCCGGGGGTGTGGGAGGTGCAGTGCCCCCGCTGCGTGGGCGAATGCGGACTCTGTGGCTGCCACTTGGCCGGCTACTGCTTCGGGAAAGGAAAAGCGCCCGTGCAGACGCACATGTACGTCGTCAAGATTGAAGGAAAGAGCTGAGCGGCCCGCGTCCGGAGCGCACCCACTGGGTGGCTGCTCTCAAATGCTTCGCTAACAGAGCAGATATAGCGGCCGTCCCTAACCTGTTGATTCTTCCGCCACCGCCCACCGCTTCCCCCGATTCAACCTGCCCCGGCCAGCCACAGGCTGCGCTCAGCTCTTTCGAATCTCGCCGACAAGTTGAGCGCATTTCTGCCCCGCTCGCCTCCTTGGGCCTGTCCCGAAACCGTCCTCAAGGCCAGTAGACCTCCGGGGGCGAAGTGAGCGATAACCCTGGATGAGGAGTGTGGCGATGCTACGCGAAATCCTGGCGCTCTTGTTCGCTATTGTCGGCCTAGCGGCCCTGCTGTACTTGTTCCCGCGACTGACGGCTCCGCTCCTGCCCCCGCGTCGTCCCCGCGGCCGAAAGTAGTCCGCCGGAGAGCTCGAGCGATGCTGCCCTACAGCGAACACCGTCGCAGCGAGCGTGTCCTGCTTCGCATTCCCATCAGCGTTTGTTGTGCGCTCCCCGCCGGCCCCGCCGCCATAAAGGAGTCCACCGAAACTGAAGTGGTGAGTGCCCACGGCGCCCTCATCCGGCTGCGCCAGGCCCTGGCCCAGGACACCCGCGTTGAAATCACCCACCAGCGCACCCGGCAATCCATCTCCGGTCGCGTTGTCTGGGTGGGACAGCCCGGGAAGCAAGACGAGCTCTTCCCGGTGGGCATCGAACTCTCCGTGCCCAGCGAAAGTTTTTGGGGGATTTCCTTTCCGGAGCGACGAGGTCAAGCCGGACGCAGCCCGGGCGCGCCCCGCGGCTAGCCGGGCAGCTATTTCTCCCCCGAAGGCCGTGCCCGCCCCTGCCCCCCTAGACCTCCCCGCGCTTCCCCTAAACCTGAAAATCCCTGGATGGGGTCGCTCCTCCCCGCTCGCCAGGCGGCGGCCCGCTCCGACACCCGCTGAAATCGTCCTTCCGGGTTGACACCGCTGCTCAGGCGGTTTATTCAGCAAGAGAGGCTAGGCTTCGCGGCGGGATGAGCAATTTCTACAAGCGTTTCGCGGCTACCGCAGAGCGGCTTCCGGCTCGCCCGGCGGTCGAAGTGCAGCGGCGGGATGGACTCGACTCCTTCACCTACGCCGAACTTCGACGCCTCGCCGAGCAGGTAGCCGCCTGGCTCGCCACCCGCGACATCGAGCCGGGTGACCGCTGCGCCCTGCTGGCCGACAACGACGCGCATTGGTGCGCGGCCTACCTGGGCATCCTGCGGCGGGGCGGGGTCGCCGTTCCTCTCGATACCGCCTACAAACCAAAACAAATTGCCGCCCTGATGCGCGACAGCGAAGCGAAGATCCTGTTCACGACCGAGCGCTATCTTGCTGCCGCTGAAGAGGCAGCCAAAGCCGGGGGCGCCGCCGGCGAGATTGTTCTCTTGCCGGGGAGCGCAGCCGGGCGGGCGAATTTCGCCGCGCTCCAGAAAACCGCCCCGGTGGCTCAGCAGCCTCCCGGCCCGGCCCGGCGGGACGACCCGGCGGTGATTCTCTACACCTCGGGAACCACCAGCGACCCGAAGGGCGTGGTGCTCACCCACGGCAACCTGCTGGCGGAGATTGAGGCGGCGCTCAAACGGGTTTCCCTGGGCGAGCGTGATTGCGTGCTGGGCGTCCTGCCGCTCTTTCACGCCCTGGCGCAACTGGCCAATCTGCTGCTGCCGTTTGCCGTGGGCGCCCGGGTGGTGTTTCTCGAATCGGTGAACACCACCGAGCTGCTCCGTGCCATCCGGGAGCGCGGCGTCACCGCCTTCTGCTGCGTACCCCAATTCTTCTACCTGATCCACCAGCGCATCCGGCAGGAATTGGCTGGCGCGGGATGGCTGAAGCGGCTCGCCGTCCGCGCCCTGCTGCGGGCGAACGGCGCCCTCCGCAAGGGATTCGGGGTCAACCTGGGACCGTACTTCTTCGGCCGCGTCCACCACATTCTCGGCGATAAGATGCGTCTGCTGGTCACCGGGGGCTCGCGCTTCGACCCGGAGATCGGCCGGGAGCTCTACTCCCTGGGCCTAACCATCCTCCAAGCCTATGGGCTCACCGAATGCGCCGGCGCCGCCACCCTCACCCGGCCGGACGCCGCCTGGTTTGATTCGGTCGGCCAAGCGCTTCCGGGCGTTGAGGTCAAAATCCTTCCTCCCCAGGCCACCGCGGAAGCCGAGGCGCACGATGCCGAGGTGGCCATTCGTGGCCCCATCGTGATGCAGGGCTATTTCAACCGGCCGGATGCGAACGCCGCCGCGCTCCAGAGGGGCTGGCTGCACACCGGCGACCTCGGCTATCTGGACGCGCACGGCTGCCTGCACATCACCGGACGAAAGAAGGAGGTTATCGTTCTCAGTTCGGGCAAAAACATCTACCCGGAGGAGATTGAGGCGCACTACTTGCAGTCGCCCTACATCAAAGAGCTCTGCGTGCTGGGGCGGGCGCGCCCGGAGGAGCCCGCCGGCGAGCGCTTGCACGCCGTGGTGGTGCCTGACTTCGAGGTGATGCGGGCGCGCAAGGTGGTCAACACCCGGGAAATTCTCCGCTTCGAGCTCGACAGCCTCTCCATTCTCTTGCCCAGCCACAAGCGCGTCCTGAGCTATGAAATCTGGACGGAGGAGCTGCCGCGCACCACCACCCGCAAGCTGAAGCGATTCGAAGTCGAGCGTCGGGTGAGGGCCGCGCGGCGGGCGCCCGGGGAGGAAGCCGCGGCGGCGCCACCGCCCCCGATGCGCGAAGCAGACCTCGCCTGGGCGGCCGACCCTGAGGTGGCAGGCGCCCTGGCAGTGATCGGGGAAGCGTCCCAGCACAAAACCCCCATCCGCCCTGACGCTAACATCGAACTCGAACTCGGCCTCGATTCGATGGAACGGGTCGAGTTGCTCACCCACCTCGAAGCGCTCTTCGGAACCCAGGTGCCGGAGGAGCGTGCCAGCCAGATCTATACGGTGCGGGAATTGGTGGAGGCGGTGCGGCCCCACCACGCGGGAGCCGCCGCTGCGGCGGGCGCCCGCGGCGGCGATGCCTGGGCGAAGCTGCTCCACACCTCCGCTTCGCTCGAAGACGATCCTCTCCTGGCCGAATTGCAGAAGCCCAAACGCTGGCTCGCCCTCCTACTGTTCCTGGCGATGAGGCTCTTCTATCTGATCGCGCGGCTGCTGCTGCGCTTCCGCGTCACCGGCGGCGAGCACCTGCCGCCGGGGCCGTTCCTGCTCTGCCCCAACCATCAAAGCCACCTGGACGCCTTCCTGCTGGTCAGCGCCCTGCCGTTCGGCGTTTTCCGCAAACTGTTTTTCGTCGGCGCCAGCGAATACTTTGCCACTCCGCTGATGCGCTGGGTCGCCCGGAGAATCAATCTGGTTCCGGTGGACCCGGATACCAACCTGCTCCGCGCCATGCAGGCCGGCGCCTTCGGGCTGCACCACGGCAAAGTCCTGATCCTATTCCCGGAAGGCGAGCGGAGCATCGACGGTCAGATCAAAAGATTCAAGAAGGGGGCTTCGATTCTCTCTCTGCACCTGCGCGCCCCCATCGTGCCCGTGGCCTTCGATGGCGTCTTCTGTGTCTGGCCGCGCGGGCGCGCTCCGCAGCGCCTGGCCGGCGTGCAGATGCGGTTCGGGCCGCTGGTGCCGCCCCCCGCTCCGCTGCCCTCCACCGCCTCACTCGCGCAAGCCGAGGCGCACTACGCCGCTGCCGCCGACCAGTTGCGGAACACGGTCGGGGAAATCTGGAGCTCTCTTCGCCGCACCGCCAAAAAAGGTGCCGCAAGAGGCGTGCGAGAGTAGTAAAATAATAGGCAACCGAGGCGTGCAGGGGCTCGGGCAAGGCGGTGGGGAACGCTGGAGATGGCTAACCTGCGAGACATCGTCCATCGAAACGTTCGCGAGGGTGTGCTCTACGAAACCCTCGACCACAATCGCGTGCGCTGCTTCGCCTGCGGGCATTGCTGCCCCATCCCCGACGGCCAACCCGGTGTCTGCAAGGTTCGCTACAACCGGGGCGGAACGCTCTACGTTCCCTGGGGCTACGTGGGCGGCATGCAGTGCGACCCCATCGAGAAAAAACCTTTCTTCCACGCTTACCCGGGGGCGCTGGCCTACAGCTTCGGCATGCTCGGCTGCGACCTGCACTGCAGCTATTGCCAGAACTGGGTGACCTCCCAGGCGCTACGCGATCCCGCCGCGGTGGCCCCCCCGCTGGGTGTCACGCCCGAGAGCCTGGTTCGCGAAGCCCTGAGCCAGGGAGCCAAAGCTGTCGTCAGCACCTACAATGAGCCGCTGATTACCAGCGAATGGGCGGTGGCTGTCTTTAAGGAAGCCCGCGCCGCCGGGTTGATGACCGGTTTTGTCTCGAACGGCAACGGCACCCCGCAGGTGCTCGAATACCTGCGCCCCTGGGTGGACCTCTACAAAGTAGACCTGAAGAGCTTCGACGACCGCCACTACCGTCAACTGGGCGGGCGCTTGCAGCCCATCCTGGAGACGATTCGCCGCCTGCACGAAATGGAGTTCTGGGTGGAGGTCGTCACCCTGGTGATTCCGGGCTTCAACGACTCCGACGAGGAACTGAAGCGGCTGACCGCGTTCCTGGCGAGCGTCTCGCTCGACATCCCCTGGCACGTCACCGCGTTTCACCAAGATTACAAAATGAGGGACCCGGAAAACACAACGCCGGAAACCTTGCTCCGGGCCGCGGCCATCGGGAAGAAAGCGGGGTTGCGCTACGTTTATGCCGGGAATTTACCCGGTCAGGTGGACGATTGGGAGAACACTCGCTGCCCCGATTGCCGCGCCCTGTTGATTGAACGCTATGGCTATCTGATTCGCCGCTACCAGCTCACCTCTTCGGGTTCTTGCCCCTCATGCGGAAAGAAGATTCCCGGGCGGTGGGCAGCGAGCTTCGAGCGACAGCTGGCCGCCTCTCCGTTTCTTCCCCGCAGGCGCCGGGCAGCCGAGCTCCACAATATCCTGCTCTCGGCGGACCAATAGGTTCGCACTCTGGCTCTGAGCCCGGCCGCCAGCATCCCGGCTGGAGAAGACCCCGAAGCAAAGCGAAGCCACGCCGGTCGCGGGGATTCGAAAGCCGTGGTTTCGAGGGGAGGGCAAAGCGCGGCGCTGCGGGGCGGCTGGGGTGGCAAAGTGTGGGTAAGCCAACTATGATGAGCGAATCCTTTCACGGCGTGAGGGAGTCTAATCCTCGCAGCCGGATTGAGGAGCCCCCGATGACGAGCCAGGAATCCTACGGGCTTGCCTGCATGGAAATCTGGGGCGGCAATCGTCAGGCGGCGCGGGAAGTGCTCCTGCCCGGGCTGGCCGGCTGGATCTACTCGGAGCCGCTGCCCGGCAGCCTGGCCGGCGGCGACGTCTACTACCTCTCCCTCTGCAGCCACGGGGAACTGACCCGGGTGAGCCTCGCCGACATCAGCGGCCACGGCGAGACGGTCAGCCGCGCCGCTCAATGCCTGCGGGGGTTGATGCAGAAACACATCAACACCTTCGACCAAACGGAATTCGCCCGCGAGCTGAACCAGTCGTTCCAGGAAGAGTGTGTGTGCCGGGGATTCGCCACGGTGGTCTTGCTGGGCGTCTACGGCAAGAACGGCGAGCTGGTCTTCACCAACGCTGGCCAGCCGCCGCCGCTCTGGTACCATGCCGCCAAGAAGAGATGGAGTTTTCTCGAACAGACACGGCCGCGCGCCGAGACCGAAATAGCCGACCTGCCCCTGGGGGTGATTCCCGGCACCGACTACCACGAGGTGCGGGTGCAACTGCAGCCCGGGGACTTGGTTCTACTCTACTCCGACGCGCTCAGCGAGGCCCGCAACCCGAAAGGCAAGCTGTTGACGCCCGAGGGACTGCGTGAACTGGCCGGGCGCTTGCCGGTGGACTCACCCGCAGCCGCCGGCCAAGCCCTGCTCGAGGCAGTGGGGCAGTTCCGCGCCGGCCGGCCGGCAGGCGACGACCAGACCGTAGTAGCCCTGCAGCGGCGGGCCGGGTAGAATCCGGCGAAAGCAGTTCGGTGATCCGAATCGACCCGGTGGGAATGCATGGCTTATCAACCGATTGAAAATTACGGGATCATTGGGGATATGAACACCGTGGCCCTGGTGGGCATGGACGGCTCCATCGACTGGCTCTGTTTTCCCCATTTTGATTCCCCCAGCGTCTTTGCGGCGATTCTCGACCACCGGAAGGGCGGGCGCTTCCGGATCGCTCCCACCCTGGCCGGGGTCACCCGCAAGCAGTTTTATTGGCCGGACACCAATGTCCTGATTACGCGGTTCCTCTCCCCGGACGGCGTGGGAGAGATTGCCGACTATATGCCCGTGGATGAACCGGGCCCCTGGCACGGAGAACACCAACTGATTCGCCAGGTCCGCGTGGTGCGTGGGGTGATGCCCTTTCGGCTGGAATGTCGTCCGGCCTTCAACTACGCCCGCGACAACCACCAGACCCAAATCTGCGGCCAAGAGGGGGTGAGCTTCCACTCCCCCACCCTCAGCCTGGGACTGGCGACGCCTATCCCTCTCCGAAAGGACGGCACCGGGGTGGTCGCCGAGTTCACTCTGCGGGAGGGGGAAACGGCTATTTTTCTTTTGCAGGAGATCCCGAGCGGAACCGGTTGCGGCCGCACCCTCTCCGAGGCCGACGCGGAAACGCTTTTCGCGCATACGGTGCGCTACTGGCGGCAGTGGATCGCCCGCTGCACCTACCGGGGGCGGTGGCGGGAGATGGTGCACCGCTCCGCCCTGATCCTGAAATTGCTCACCTACGAGCCTACCGGCGCCATCGTGGCCGCGCCCACTTGCAGCCTGCCGGAGAGCCTGGGGGGCGAACGCAACTGGGACTACCGCTTCACCTGGCTGCGCGACGCTGCCTTTACCCTCTATGGTTTCCTCCGCATCGGCTTCACCCAGGAGGCAGCCAAGTTCATGGAGTGGCTCGAAGCCCGCTGCCATGAGCTGGAACCCGACGGCTCCCTGCAGATCATGTACGGGATCGACGGTCGCCACGAACTCACCGAGGAAACCGCAAACCATCTGGAGGGCTACAGAGGCTCGCGCCCGGTGCGGATGGGCAACGGCGCCCATAAGCAGTTGCAACTGGACATCTACGGGGAGCTGATGGATTCGGTCTACCTCTACAACAAATATGGCAGTCCCATCTCCTATGACCTGTGGAAGGAGCTCCGGCGGCTGCTCAACTGGGTCTGCGACAACTGGCAGCGGAAAGATCATGGCATCTGGGAAGTGCGGGGCGGGCCGCAAGCCTTCGTCTACTCAAAGCTGATGTGCTGGGTGGCGCTCGACCGCGGCGTGCGCTTGGCCGACAAACGTTCCTTTCCGGCCGACCGCGGCCGCTGGCTCAAATCCCGGGATCAAATCTACGAGGAGATCCTCAACCAGGGATGGAGTCGGAAACGCCAGGCGTTCGTGCAGCACTATGGCAGCAACTCACTCGACGCCGCCAACTTGATTATGCCGCTGGTTTTCTTTGTCTCCCCCACCGATCCCCGGATGCTGAAGACCCTGGATGCCATCAACCGCTCGCCCACCAAGGGTGGGCTGGTTTCAAACAGCCTGGTCTATCGCTACAACGTGGAAGAGACGGCCGACGGCCTGGCGGGCGACGAAGGGACGTTCAATATGTGCTCGTTTTGGCTGGTGGAGGCGCTGACCCGCGCCGGACGAAGCGATCGCGCCCGGCTCGATGAGGCCCGGCTGATGTTCGAAAAGATGCTCGGCTATGCCAACCACCTGGGCCTCTACGCCGAGGAAACCGGCCCCTGCGGCGAGGCCTTGGGGAACTTTCCCCAGGCCTTTACCCACCTGGCGTTGATCAGTGCTGCCTTTAATCTCGACCGGGCCCTGGGAACCCGGGAGTAGCCGGGGGGCGCCGCTCGCGGCCCGGCGCCGAAGCAATCAAATCAAATGAGAGCGCGCTGATGAAGGCCATCGCTGTTTTCCCGGGAAAAGCGAATAGCATCCATCTCCGGGAGGTGCCGAAGCCGGCGCTGGACGATGTGCCCAACCGGCGCGGGGTGCGGGTGCTGCGAGTGGGCGTGGACGCCACCGACGCGGAGATCAACGCCGCCGCCTACGGCGCCGCGCCTCCGGGCGACGATTTCTTGATCCTGGGTCATGAAAGTTTTGGTCAAGTGGAGGCCGTGGGAGCGAACGTCAGCGAACTGGCGCCCGGCGACTATGTAGCCGCTACGGTGCGCCGGCCCGGCTCCAGCCTCTACGATCAGATCGGCACCTACGACATGACCACCGACGACATCTACTTCGAGCGCGGCATCCATCTCCGCCACGGCTTCCTCACCGAATACTACCTGGACGCGCCGGAATATCTTGTCCGGGTGCCCGTGGGATTGAAGTCGGTGGGCGTCCTCCTGGAGCCGACCAGCATCGTCGAAAAGGCCATCGACCAAGCCTACGAAGTCCAGCGGCGCCTGCGGGTGTGGCAGCCGCGCCGGGCGGCGGTGCTGGGCGCAGGCACGCTGGGCTTGCTGGCCGCACTCCTGCTGCGGTTACGCGGTCTGGCGGTGGTGGCGATGGGCCGCCGGCGCCCGCCCTCCCGGAATACCCAGCTGCTGCAGGAAATCGGAGCCCGCTACCTGAGCACGCAGGACCTGACGCTCAAGCAGGCCTCGGACCAGCACGGTCCCTTTGATTTGATTCTCGAAGGGACAGGTTATTCGCCTCTGGTGTTCGAGGCCATGGAGGTGCTGGGGAAAAACGGGCTGCTCATCCTGCTCAGCGTCACCGGAGGCGAGCGCACCGCGCAGGTTCCCGCCGACAGAATCAACCAGTCCTTCGTGCTGGGCAACAAGGTGGCGCTGGGGAGCGTGAACGCCAACCGGGAACATTTTGAGCTGGGCGTCCGAGACCTCTCCCAGGCCGAGCTGCAGTATCCCGGCTGGCTGGCGAAACTGCTGACGCATCCGGTGAAGGGTCTGGAAAACTATGAAGAGCTGATGCGAACGCTCACTGAGGTCAAAGAAGCCATCAAAGTGTTCTGCGAAGTTGCGCCGCTCTAAGGAGCTTCATACTTTCCGGGCGGGCAATCCCGCCACCGAAGCCAGCAACGCCGCGCCTCCCCACGGGGGAATCTGCCCATCCGGCAGCCGGCTGAGTGCGAGCCGCGGGTCGCTTTTTCGGGCGCCACCCCGCAGGGTCGCCGCCCCCGCCCCCGCCGCGCCCGCGAGCAAGCCCGGCGGGATTCGCTTTTACCGCACCCCGGGCAGCAGTGGACCTCCTCGAGAAGACCTCCCAGAGCCGGATCGACACGGGCGGCTTCTTCCGGGCCAATCGGGTCCACCAGTTTTTCGGCGTGGTGGTTCATCTCCTCGTTACACTCGGGGCAGATTATCTTGCCGGTTTTCTGCGCCATTCACCCCTCCTGCTTCAGTCCAGAGCGATGTTTTCCCGGCCGTAGCGCAAGGTGCGCGCCATCCAGATGAGTTCGTTCAGGAACTTGTCGATGCGGCGACGATAGGCTTCATCCCGCAGCGCCCCGGAGTCGTCGAACACCTTGTGGATGTCGGAAAAGTTGACGTCCCAGAAGATATTCACCAACCCCAGCTCGCGCATCACCGGCAGCAGGTTCTGAATGCTGCGCGTGCCGCCAAACGGCCCGGCCGAAACCCCCACGATCCCCACGGCTTTGTGGATGTACTCCTTCAAACAACTGTCCAGCACGTGTTTGAGCAAGCCGGGGTAGCCGTGGTTGTACTCGGGCGAAACGATCACCAGGGCGTCGGCGCGGTTCATCGTCTCCGAGAACTGGGCGTCCTTGATGGCTTCCCCCGCATCGTCGGTGGGCAAGGGGAGCCGGGCAATGTCAATCAACTCGCTTTCCACCCCGGGGCGCGGGGCGATTTGGGCGGCCAGCAGCTTCGCGGCATGACCGCTCATTCGCCCCCGCCGCGTCGTCCCCAGGATTACGGGAATAAACAGAGGCCGATTGGCTGGCATCGATTCCTCCTCGGCAAACTAGGTTCGGGTTCTGATCGCAGGGAGTCCAAGCGCCGCCGATAGTACCACGGCCGGCGGCCAGCGAAGCCGTTGTCCTCCGAAGGCATCTGCTATTATTTCGACGTATCCAAATCCGCTGGCAGAGGAGGAGTTCATGGCCAAGTTGTTGCACATCGTGGCGGCGCCCCGCGCTGAAGGAGTCTCGCGGACGCGCAGCGTAGCGGCGGCCTTCTTCGCCGAATACCATCAGACCCACCCCAACGACAGGATTGACACGCTCGACCTCTTTGCCGCCGCCCTCCCCGAGATGGACGAGGTGGGCGTGGAGGCCAAGTTCAAGAATCAACGCGGGGAGCCCATGCAGGGCGCGGTGGCGCAGCGCTGGCAGGAGATTGAGAGCTACGTCGAGCAGTTCCTCGCCGCCGACAAGTACGTTTTCACCGCCCCGATGTGGAACTTCAGCATCCCCTACCGGCTGAAGCTCTATATTGACGTCATCGTCCAGGCCGGCCGCACCTTCCGGTTCGTGGCCGGAAAGCCGGACGGGCTGGTCACGAGCCGGCCGGTGGCGCTTCTGGCTTCGCGCGGCGGCCGCTACCAGCCGGGCTCGCCGTTGGCCGCCGCCAACTTTCAAGACCCCTACCTGAAAACCATCCTGGGCTTTATCGGCCTCACCGACCTCAAGGTTGTGGCCTTCGAGGGCACCGACAGCCACGGCGCGGAGGAGCGCCGGGCGGCTGCCCTGGAGCAGGCTCGAGCGCTCGCCCGAACCTTCTAGCTAGAGGTGAGGCTCGCACGCCCGCCTGCAGGCGGGCGGCAGCGGCGGCGAGCCCGTTGGAGTGTGGGCAGACGACTACGCCGGTGGTGGTGAGGATGCCATCCGCCGCTCGAAGAAACGGCGGCGGCGCTGAGGGCGCCGGGGCGAGACCCCCGCCTGGTTTCAAACTCGAGGGGCCACGCTCCCACGGCTCGTCCGGTGCGAGGTGCAGGCCGGGCAGAGTCCCAGGAACTGCACGTGATGGGAGGCAACCTCGAGCCCGGTGCGGCGGCGGACGTCGTCAAAAATCTTCCGCGGCAGGCGCACCTCCACGTCAATCAGCCGCCCGCAACGGGTGCAGATGACGTGGTCAGGGCGCTGGCGGTTGCGGTCGTAGCGGGTGGCGGCATCGCCGAAGGTAAACTCCCGCAGCTCGCCCCGCTCCACCCACCAGCGCAGGGCGTTGTAAATGGTGGCATAGGCGATGCCGGGATAGCGGCGGCGGACGCGCTGGTAGACTTGAGCGGCGGTGGGGTGGTCTTCGGAGGCGCACACCGCTTCCAGCACCAGTTGGCGCTGTTTGGTGCGCCGGATTTGTCTGGCGGTCACCGCAGCTCGCTCACTCGAGCAGGCTGGCCAGCTCGTGCTCGTCTTCGACCTCGTCTTCCAGGGTCTCGCGCACCAGGTGGAGCGTCACCGGGTCGGAATGCACCTTCTCCATCAGGTCGGAATAGAATTGGATGGCTTCTTGCTCGCTCTGCACGCTCTCTTTGAGCATCCGCTTCCAGTCGGTCGGGTCCTTGGGCGGGAGCAGGTAGCGGCCGTAGCTGAGTTTCTCCGCTTCGCTCACTTTCTGGAATGGCGTGCCCCCCAACTGCACGATGCGCTTCATAAACGTGCTCACGTGTTCCCACTCATGCTTCGCCATCTCCGCAAAGCGTTCCGCCACTTCCCGGCCGTGCATACCGGCGGCGTAGTGGGAAAGGTAGAGATAGCGGTAGGCGGCCTGCAGCTCAGCGGCGGCGGCCCGGTTCAACTCCTTGATGATCTCGCTGCGGTTCTTGACGATCTGTTGACCTTTCAGCATCACGCTCCTCCTCTCGAAACCCTCAGTCTTCCTTTCGCCGGGCGGGGCAACCCGCCTCTCTCAGCCAAGCAAGTCCGGGGCTCGATGGCCATTTTCCCTAATTAAACTTATTCTAAATTATGCGGGTTGTCAAGGGTTTCCTGGGGGCGCGGCGGGTGCCGCCGGGCGAGCCGCATCGCTTCCCGCGGCCGGGCTGGCCAAATTCGCGCAAGCGACACTTTGGGGCTGGCCGGTGGCCGGGATGATACCGCAGTCAAAGGCTTCCCCTTGCTCGTTGATGGCCCGGAAGCGCAGCGCGTCGGGGGTGGCTTCCCACAGCATAAAGGCGCGCTGCTGGTCCTCGATCGCCGCCACCAGCGGCCGGGGGCGCGCATTGCCCCGGCGGAGCTTGCCGCTCCCGCCGCAGACGAAATAGCTGATGCCTTTCTGCGGATGGAAGCGCTGGTAGAAGTGGTCGTGCCCGGCCAGCACCACCTGGGCTCTTGGGCCGGCCCCTCGTCCTTCCACGCCGAGCCCCGATCCCGCTCTGCGGGATGCCTCGGCGGCACGGCCAGCGCCTGACCCAGTGGCGTCCCTCGACTTCGCTCCCCTCGACAGGCTCGGGGTCTCCGCTCCGCTTCGACGGGATAAAAGGGCCACTGGGCTGGACGATCGAGATGCATATGGGACCAGGAGGAGCGGTTCGAGCTTTTGGCGCAGGCCCACGTCACTGGCGTGGCGGCGGCCGGTCGAGTACAAGGGGTGGTGGCCATAAACGATGCGCCAGCGCGCCCGGCTGGCCGCCAGCGCCCGCTCCAGCCAAGCGAGCTGCTCAGGGTCTTGTTTGTTCTTCTCCAGGCGCACCGTGTTGATCACGAAGAATTCCACCAGCGGTGCCGCCTCTTGCTCGGGGGAAGCCGAATCTTTCTCAGTCCGGAAGAGGTGCTCCGCACCCGCCTGGGCAGCCGGGTGCCATTCACCCGCCGTAAAGCTGTAGTAGCCCTGCTCGCCCTCAATGTGGAACCGGTCATAGGCGTCAATCAGGTCGCCACCCTCGCGGTGGCGCATGTCGTGGTTGCCCAGAGCGGCGCGGAAGACGACGCCGCGGGCGCGCAGTCCGGCGTAGGGTTGGTCGAACTTCTTCTCGAAATCCTTCTTGTTGCCCCCACCCAGCCCGAACAGTCCGCCGTAGATGTTATCCCCCAGCATCAACACCACTTCGTAGGGCAGCCGGTCATGCCAAGCCAGCATCTGCTGAGCGATGCGGTACTGGTGCGCGTCGCCGGTGCCGCTGTCGCCGATGACGGCGAAGCGCAGGAGGGCAGGTTCTTGCCCAGGAGCTTGCCGGTGAGTCGGGAAGCAGAGGAAGCCCAGCAGGGAGAGGAGGCAAAGGAGTGGGCGAGAGCCAAAGCGTCGGCGCAAAGCACTCACGCAACGATGCTAGCGCGGCCGTGGCACCGGTTCAATACCAGGTTGCCGGGAGAAGAATCGCCGAGTAGGATAGTTTTTTTGCCCTCGCGGCGGAACTCCCGAAGGAGAACGGGATGAGACCGAGGTGGAGATGCGAATAGCGCTGCTGGCGACCGTGGGCCTCAGTGCGCTTCTGGCAGCCCCGCCGCAAAAACTCCCCACCCCGCCTCCAACGGCGCTGGCTCTGCCCCAGGAAACCCACCTGCGGAACGTGCGCCAGTTGACCTTCGGGGGCGAGAACGCCGAAGCCTACTTTTCCCCCGACAACCAGTGGCTGATCCTCCAGGCCGCGGGCGCCGGCGTCCCCTGCGACCAGATCTTCATTATGCCGGCCAAACCTTCGCTGGCCTCCGACGGGGCGGACTCCGAGAAGCGCTCATCCGACCGCCCCTCGGGGCGGATGGTGAGCACCGGCCAGGGCAAAACCACCTGCGCCTACTTTTTTCCCCGGAGCGACCGCATTCTCTACTCCTCCACCCATCTGGCGAATCCGGAATGTCCGCCGCGGCCCGACTACTCCCGCGGCTACGTTTGGCCGGTCTACTCCGGCTACGACATCTTCACCGCGCGGCGGGACGGGAGCGACCTCCGCCGCCTCACTCACACTCCCGGCTACGACGCCGAAGCCGTCGTGTCGCTCGACGGGAAGAAAATCATCTTTACCTCGGCGCGGGACGGCGACCTGGAGATCTACGTGATGGATGCGGACGGCACCAATGTCCGCCGGCTCACCCACGAAGTGGGCTACGATGGGGGGGCTTTTTTTTCGCCCGACGGGACGACGATCGTCTACCGGGCGCATCACCCCACCGACCCCGAGGCGATCGCCGACTACCAGGCCCTGCTCAAGGCGGGATTGGTCCGGCCGACGCAACTGGAAATCTGGGTGATGGACGCGGACGGTTCCCACAAACGCCAAGTGACCGCGAATGGCGCGGCCAACTTCGCCCCCTTCTTCCACCCCGACGGCCAGCGCATCATCTTTGCCTCCAACATGGCCGACCCCCGCGGCCGCAACTTCGATTTGTACCTGATCAACCTCGACGCTACCGCCCTGGAGCGCGTCACCTTCCATCCCGCGTTCGACGGCTTTCCTATGTTCAGCTCCGACGGCCGCCAACTGGTCTGGGCCTCGAATCGCCATCACCACCGCCGCGGCGAGACCAACATCTTCATCGCCGCCTGGGTGGAGTAGGCGGCCTGGCTGACACTGGGGGCGGAGGAGAACACTCTCGGCGGGACGGGACGGGTGGGGGCGGGCGCTCTCTCGAGGGATGCCGGGTGGCGCGGCAGGCTACCAGAGGCCCCGGAAGACGCGATACGGCGTCCGCTGCATATAGGCCCTGTATTCTTCGCCCCGGGCAGCCAGCAGTTGCCTCTCCTCCACCGGGATGAACCCGAGGAACGTAGCCGCCACGAACACCGCCCACAGGAGTTGCGCTGCGTTCGCATGCACCAGCAGCGAGGAAAACACCAGCAGGACGAAGGACCGGTACATCGGATGCCGCACATCAGCGTAGGATCCCTCGGTCAGCAGCGGCGTCTCCGAGCCGGTTGAGTGGGTCATTTGCGCGCCCGGCACCCCCAGGAACCCGTTCATCATTGAGAAGTTGGCATACTCAAAGAAGGCAAACACGCCCAACAACATAAGGCAGAGGCCCAGCAACTGCACCCAGGGTGGCGCGTTCCATGCCGCGCCCGGAACCGGGCGGTGGAAGGCCACTATGAGCAACCAAGTCACCACCGAGACCGCGATGTAGATCCGCCGTTCCTCCAACGACCCTTCCGGCTTGCCGACCACGGCTCGCTTGAACCAGGGCCGGGTCATCACCAGGTGGATGGCGATGAACGCCCCGTAGAGAACCGTGTTGAAGAGAAAGTTTGAAGGTGGGGCCCCGGGGTCATAGCGGAACCCGTAAAAGAAAGCAGCAGACACGCTCATGAGGCCCAGATAGGCAAACAGCCAGTAGAGGCGCCTCATCATTTCGTCCCCCCATCGAGGTTATTCGGGGGACACTAGGACAACGCTTTGGCCAAAGTCAAGCGCAGCGTGTACACCGCCCCGCTGTTTTGTTCAACGTGCCCGAGGGCGCGCGACGGCACACCAGCGAGCGGCAGGAGAGCGCATTTTCTCTACCGATGTGAGGAAGCGGTCTCCGCAACGCTGGCTGGGGGGACAGAGAGCGGGAGGCCCCGCCCAAATGATCGGAGAGGGAACGCTTCCCGGGGTAAACGATGAGGCTTCGGGCAATTGGTGGACGCGGGGGGATTCGAACCCCCGACCCCCTGGTTGCAAACCAGATGCTCTCCCGCTGAGCTACGCGCCCACAATTTATGGTGGGCGTAGGTGGATTCGAACCACCGACCTCACCCTTATCAGGGGTGCGCTCTAACCAACTGAGCTATACGCCCACCTGCCCAAATTATACCCTGAGGGCGCCGAGGTATCCAACTGCCTAGCCAACCTAGGAGCAGGGCTGACATGGGGTCAAAACGATGTGGAAGCGGAGGAGTCTCGGGTAGAATGCGCGGCTATGAACTGCACTCGGCGAAGGAGACTCGCCGCCAGCGCGGTAGCGCTGTTGGGGGCGGGCCTGCTGGCCTGCGGTGGCAGCGGTAGGAGCCCGACCACCAGCCCCGCAGACGGCAGCGGCGGCGGGTCCCCGACCAGCGGCTTTCGCGTGGAGACCTTCCTGGCCAACCTGAATTTCCCAGTCACAATGGCGTTTGCCCCCGACGGGCGGCTGTTTTTCAACGAGCTGAACACCGGGCAGGTGCGGGTGGTGGTCAACGGTCGTTGGATCGACATCTGTCGCATCGAATGTAGCTGAACTGAAAATCGCCACAGGAACTACGCCGGCGCTGCTTCAGGGCAATGGCCGTACCTATTCGCCCGACCCTGCATCCGATTCACTCGAGCGGGCTGAACAGAATGACGTAGCTGCAGAGCGCGATCCAAAAAGCAACGAACGGGATTCGCGGGCGCTGCCAAACCAGCAGGGTCCGCCCAAATCTTCGGCGCAGAACAACGTCTGCAGCCACCCCACTGATCAGCGCATAGACGCCAAAGACGATGTCGGACGAGACGCTGAGTCCCAGTAGAAAGCCGACAAAAAAAGGCACAAACGAAATCACCGCTGCCGCTACGACGAAGATTGGCACCCAGTGTGGTGCCCTGAGAACGGAAATCTCGACGCGCCTTTTCTCGGAAATGTCTGGACTGGTCATAAGGCGATCGCTCTGCTTTCCTTTGGCTAAGTGGCCTGTCGAGCCAGCACCGAAACGTACCAATAGCTGAGATCGAACGTCAGTTTTTGGAGGCGCCTCGTATACTCTGGTCCGAGTTGTCCGTGCGACATTCTCCATGCCAGCGCCATCAGTTGGAAGTCACTTTGCTCAAAGCTGGTTAAGTCACCGTTGAGCACGTCAGGTAGGAAAGCCAAGAGTTGCCGGAGCTGGTTAGCAAGGCGCAGCAAATCTGCTGAGTTTTGCGCCATACCTTCGGCCACCTTCGGCCCTAGTTCTGGCGCCCCGGCTGCGGTGGCAATGTCCATCGACTTTGCGTAAATATCGCTGGAAGACGGCGCAGACAGCGCAGCCATGGTTAGCTGCTCAGCGAAGCGTTCGAGGCAAGTCCGAAACTCCTGGCTTTCAAGGGCGGCCTTGTTCTGAAGCGCCCAGTTCGGAAAGCTCTCGGGGTACGCCGCTGCACCGGCATAAGCGGTGGCAATCCCGTTTACGGTGCTGTCCGAGCAGATCGCCCTTCTAGTGGGACCCGCACCGGGCTCGTCACCGCCGCCGCAGCCGAGAAGTAGGATCAACGTTCCAGCGGCCAGGATTACCGTTGAGAGTAGCGTCTTCATTAGTACCTCCTATTTCCGCCCCAGGGGTGGGGAAGACTCCTTGTCCTGCGCTATGGGGTCCTGCCTGAGGTGTGCTTGCGGTCACGGTGTGGCGGCGGAACTTCTGCTTTAAGCGACCCCAACTGGCTGAATGTTGTTCCCGTTGAGATGAGAAAGTCAATCCTGTACCAGGTACAGCGAAGAAGATACGAAGCTCAGGAAACGCTAACTCTCTATTCTGGAAAGGGATCTCAAAGTTTGTACTAGATCAAGCCAAAACCGCGCCTGCGCGCAAGTCAACGCGCACGGGGCTTGGGCGGGGTGGCTACTGTGGTTCCAGCAACGGTAACACTCGGTGGCGCAGCTTGCCGAGACGGCGGTTGATGAAATTCCTCCGATCCAGGAAGGGGAACAGCGGCGGCCGCCGCACCCCCAGTCGGCGCAGCGCCCGAGCCAGGCGGACGTCCCGCTTGGTGTACTGCAAACCGACGGTGAGCGTCTCCACCGCGTCTTCCTTCTTCCCGGCGCGGAGGTACACGTCGGCCAGGTTCAGATAAAGTTGCGCCTGGTTGCGCTTCATTCTCAGGGCCGTGTGGCAGAGCTGCTCGGCATCGGTGTATTTCCTCTGCACGAATGCCAGCAGCAGCCCTAGATAAGAAATAAAGAGCGGATTCTGCTTCTCGAGCTCCACCGCCCGGCGCACGTGGGTGAGCGCCTTTCCCGGATAGTCGTTGCGGAGTAGCGTCAGCCCCTTCTTGAACTCGCTCAAGGCTTCCGTCTGGCTCATGCCTGCCTCGTGGGGCGGATGCGGCCCACAGCCCTCCCTTCGATGGCGCCCAAGTCCTCGAAGAGAACTCTGGGAAAGTGGCCAACCTGGTTAAGGAGACTTATGGCCCACCGCCGCCCCCGGAGTCTACTGCCCATGGGGACAGTTTCGGGACAGGGAAAGGCTGGACTTGCCTTCTTGCCTAGCGGTAGGAGACGACCAGCTTGCCGTTCTCGATGTGGACGTCGCGGATGTCGGGCGGGAGGCGGAACTTCTCCCGGTTCTCGGGTGCGTTGAAGAGGCGGCGAACGGCGGGGTCGAGGGCAGCCCGGGGGCCAGGCAGGGAGCCGAGTTGGGCGCGGGTGGGCTCCGGGCGCAGGTAGCCGTCCTCCACCCGCAAACGACCTTCAAGGAGGAGGCTGAGGTCTTTGCCGTAGAAATCGAAGAGCAGGTGGGCGCGCAGACGGTCGTTGAGCACGTGGATCTTGAGGTCGCGCACCGTGGCGGGACCCTCTTCCCGGGTGGGTTCGACGGCGGGGGCGGCACCGTCCGACCATCTATCCCGAACCAGGGCCGGCGCGGTTGTTAGCCGCTGGCCGGCTAATATTTTTTCTCTTTGTCCTTCTGCTCTTCCTTCTCGTCCCCGGGTTCGCTCAGACCAAGAGCGCTGCGGGCCAAAGCCACCGCCAGCCTCCGGCAGGGGTCGCGGTCTTCGCGCAGGTCATCCTCGGTGGGAATACAGAGGCGATCGGGGGTGACCCCGCGGTTCTCCAGTTCCTCCTCGTCGGGAAAGACCAGCCGGGCGGTGGCCACCGACAACCCGTAGAGGGAAACCACTTCAACACCGACCTGCATGGAGAAAAACCGGGCGACGGTCACCTTGCCGGCGGTGCGGTCGCCGATGACCACCGCGCGGCCGTTGCGCTGGAAGTGACGGGCGAAAATCTCCGCGGCGCTGGCGCTCTGGCTATCCGCCAGGATGAAGAGCGGGCCGTGGAGGGCAGGCGGGCGGGGCTTGACCTTGATCGGCTTGGGCTCTTTTCGCCCCACCATCTCGGCGATCACCGTGGGTTCAGCTTCGAAGTAGCCGCAAACGTATTTGAGGATTTCCACGGCGCCGCCGCGATTGCCCCGCAGGTCAATGATGACCGCCTGGGCCTTTTTGATCCGGTTGACCAGTCGGTTCATGAAGCGTTTGTCGGCGGTGAAAGAAGGCAGGGCGAGGTAACCGATGCCGCCCTCATGGTTTCGGTAGCGAAAGACCTGTTTGGCTGATTCCGCCTCGCGGATGAGTTGGAAGATATCGTTCCCTCTGGTCAGATCCGTTATGGTCTTCCCCTGCTTGATCTTGCCCTCGACCCGCACCGTGCGGGGCAGCGTATTGCCGCGGGAATAGGTAATCTCCATCACCGACACCGGGCGGAGCACACGAATGTAGAGCATAAAAAGATCGAAGTTGCGGCCGTCGAGCATAACCCCGTTAATCGCCCAGAGGCGATCGCCGCGTTGCAAACCGGCCGCCGCGGCCGCCCCCTTTTTTTTCAGCTCGTAGATACGAATTTCATCCCCGAAGGGCTTGGCCTGGAAGCCGTAGAGGGTTTTTGCCACGCGTCCGGGGGGAATGAAGACGGTGTGGGAGTCCTGGAGCCGGTCGGTCAAGGCAAAGATAGCGGTCAGCATCTCTCCGATGGAATCGGCGTTCTCGATGCGCTGGCGCGCCTGGGCGGTGAGCTGCTTCCAGTTGAGCCCGCGCAGGTTGGGGTCGTAGAACTTTTTCTCGATCTCGCGGGAGACCCGTTTCAGCATCGCCTTGGCCCGGGCGCGCTCGAAGCCCAGCCCCCGGCCCTGGCCCCACGCCGGGATGGCGGCCAGGGCGAGAATGACCCCTAGGAGCAGAGCAGCCCCAGCGGAGGCGATTCTACAGATGCGTTCCTTCATGGCGGACACCCGGGGGAGAAGACTGGGTTGAGCCTAGCGCCCGGCGGCGAGGATGTCAAACCGGCGGGCTCAGTCGGGCAAGCCCGCAAGCCTCCCTGGGGGGCCGCGGTGGCCGGGGGGTATGGACAGGCCGAAAGCGGCTGAGCGGAAAGGCCAAAAAAGGGCTTGCCAAAGAGCCGGAGGCGGGCTACTATAAGCTGGTTCTGCAGATCAGTGGAGGAGAAACTGATTCGAGTTTCAACCCGGCGGGACACATCCTGAGTTAGGCTCCAAGCTTCGCGCTGTGTAGCGCGGCACACCGAGACACAGCCCGGCGCTTGGCGCCGGGTTTTTTGTTCTTTGACAACTGAAACGGGCACAAAGCGAGCCCTGTCCGCAGGGACAGGGCTAAAGGCGCAAATTTGCCATGCCCCGTCCGGTCCCGAAACTTCGGGATGCGGGACGGGGTGAGAAGCTCAGCGCGACCCGCCCCGACAGCCGTCGGGGCAGGCTTGCTCGGTTTCTCCGCGTGCAGGCGTAGCCGACCCTCAGCCTACTTTGGTGGGCGGGGGGTGCGGGTTGCCTACATCGGAGAGGGGCTGAGTAAGTTTTGTGGTCAAGCTACTAAGGGCGTACGGTGGATGCCTTGGCGCCAGCAGGCGACGAAGGACGTGGTCAGCTGCGATAAGCCTCGGGGAGCCGCAAGCAGGCTTTGATCCGGGGATGTCCGAATGGGGAAACCCTCCCCGATAAAATCGGGGAACGGCCCGCTGAACCCATAGGCGGGCACGAGCCAACCCGGGGAAGTGAACCATCTCAGTACCCGGAGGAAGAGAAAGCAACCGCGATTCCGGGAGTAGCGGCGAGCGAAACCGGACCAGCCCAAACCCCGGTTCTGCCTGGGGAGCACAGCCCGCAGCGAGAAGCGGCTTGTGCTTCCCCGGCAGAATCGGGGGGTTGTAGGACCGCATGAGTAGAGTTACCAATCCCGGCGGTAGGGGAACGGCGTGGAAACGTCGGCCAAAGAAGGTGATAGCCCTGTACCCGAAACGGCGCGGGACTCGAAGCGGGATCCTGAGTACCACGGGACACGAGAAATCCTGTGGGAAGCTGGAGGGACCTTCCTCCAAGGCTAAATACTCGCTGGCGACCGATAGTGAACCAGTACCGTGAGGGAAAGGTGAAAAGCACCCCTGCTCGGGGAGTGAAATAGTACCTGAAACCGTATGCCTACAAGCAGTCGGAGTCCCGATTGTATCGGGATGACGGCGTGCCTCTTGCATAATGAGCCGGCTAGTTACTCTCAGTAGCGAGGCGAAGCGAAAGCCAGCCGCAGCGAAAGCGAGTCCGAACAGGGCGTTCAGTTGCTGGGAGTAGACGCGAAGCGGAGTGATCTACCCTTGGCCAGGATGAAACCCCGATAATATCGGGGTGGAGGTCCGAACCGGTGTTGGTTGAAAACAGCTCGGATGAGCTGAGGGTAGGGGTGAAAGG
>JBHHYS010000010.1:0-41933 GCA_046757645.1 Terriglobia bacterium
GGTGTTTTTTTCTGCGAGGCGGTTTTTGGGCCCAAAAAATGAAACCGCAAAAACCGCAATTCCCGTTTTCTGCCCATTGGTTGCAATGGCTTGCCTCCGCCGGCACTCTCCCTCCTGGACAGCTTCGCCGTAGCCGCGTCGTGCCTGCAATTCTCAGAGGCTAGGGAGGGAATACAGTTGGCCCCCGATTTGCTACCCGCCCTTGGGGGCGGACAAAGAGTTCCCGTGTGCGTCCGGGGGGCGCGGCCCCCATAGCAAGCTTGGCGCGTGCCGCTTTGGGCGGGCTGATGGGAAGAAAACTTACAGACAGCCGGGAGGGGTCAAGGTATATGAGTACGGCAGTCTACTGGACTTCGAATACGGAATTTCCGCCACGAGAGACGTAATTCTTGCAGAGGGAGGGGGCTATGAGTCGCAAGATCGCGTACTTGTCCACGCTTTTTGTCCTGTGCTTCTTGGGGGTTCAGCTTTCCACTTCCGCGCCGAAGTTCGAGCGGGTAATCGTCACGACTTCGGTGGAGCTCACCAGCGATGTCAGAGCGGAGCTGGCAAGCTACGCCCAAAAGTTTCACCATGTCTTTCCCCCGGTGCGGCAGATTGCCATGACCATCCATGCTCAGAATCGCGCCCTCATCGAAGATCTCGATGTGGTCGAGAGCGTAGTGGACGACTTGCCCATCCAGCTCGACCAAAATACCGTGTTGCAAAACCTGGATTTGATTGACGTGGGGGAAGCGGGCTCGACCAACCGCGTTACCCCTTTTGATGGCTCCAATGTGTTGGTCGGCATTATTGACACCGGCTTGATGCCCGATGCAAGAAAGTTCATTCCAGGAAAGATCAATCGTGACCTCAGTGTCGGCCTGGTGGCTCAAGGAGGTCGCCAAATCGTCAACGCCCCGGATATCTTGCGCCCGGGCGCGGAACTGACTCAGAACGGCCATGGCAGCGTAGTTACCTCTGTGATTCTCGGCTACGATGCCAGCTCGATTGGTGTGGGCACCCGCGCCAATTCCGCTGGCCTGCCCTCCATCATTGAGGGGGTGGCCCCGGATGCGGAGGTGTTCATGATCCGGGTGTTTCGCAACCGGGGCGGCGCTTTCTTCTCTGATATTTTTGCGGGGGTTTTCCACGCCGTCGCGGTCAAGCAGCGTACCGGCCGTCCGGTGGTGGTGAACATGAGCTGAGCACCGCCCCCATCGATCCGCGGCTCATCCCGGGCGGCTTTAACAATCCGCTCTTTGCTCCTTTCCGGGCCCCCTTCCAATTTGCGATCAGCCAGGGGGTGATCCTGGTGGCCTCGGCCGGCAACAGTGGCCCCAACGGAATGGGGATCCCGGGCGCCTTTCCGGAAATCATTTCGGTCGGCGCCGCCGGGGCCAACTTCCACGATTTCCCCCTTTTCAGCGACGACCCCCGGCCCGCCCTTTTCGGCATTCCGAATACAGAGACCCAGCTCGACGATGTGAATGATGCTCCGAATGACGAGACGGAAGTCGCCGACAACGTCTATGTCTTCAACTTCAGCAGCCGCGAGCTGCCCGCCGACGGGCTGCCGCCCACCGCGCGGCAGGACCTGGACGTTATCGCCCCCGGCGGCTGGATCATTGCGCCCTGGTTTGCCTTCGCCACCGGGACCGGGATCTCCCGGCCGCCGCCACCCACACCCGATCCGAACCTCCACCAGGGATTTGCTTTCAATTTCGGAACTAGTTTCTCGGCGCCTCACGTGACTGCGGTGGTGGCCTTGATGCTGGACAAGAACCCCAACCTCACCCAGGCCCAAGTGGAAGCGCTTCTGGAGGCGACCGCTGTTTCCATACCGGCCCCTGGGCAAGATTCGCCGCTGTCCGACACTCGGGTGCTGAGCGGAACCCAAGTGTGGGGTAGCGATGCTACCGGAGCCGGCTACGTCAATGCCCTCCGGGTGTTGAGTGCGGTGCCGTAGCGGGTCGGTGCACCCAGTAGTTCACCCCTCCCGAGCGCGCGCTTCAGGTACAGGCGTAGGGCTTAACCCCTACGCAAGGGTAGGGCAGGGGCTTGTCCCCTGCCGGCGGCGGGCGGACACAACGACCGCCCCGACCCCCGCGAACCGCAGCCAGGGAGGCTAGCGGCGACGAAGCTCCGTGTCCCGAGCTTGCCCTGAGCGAACTCGACGGCCGGGCATCGTCGTTGGCTGGCCGCGAGTCTGTCCCAAAGAAAAACCAGCCGGGAATGCAGCGGCATTCCTCGCCGCTACCCGCTCTGTGGTTCAGCATTTCCGTGTGTCTTTTGTGCTAAGCTGGCGCGGTTATGGCCGGCGAGGTCATCCACCGGAAGCGCCTGATCAGCGAGAAGGCGGAGCGCTTCACCGAATCGGTGATCCGCGAGATGACCCGCCAGGCCATGCTCTATGGCGCCATCAATCTCTCCCAGGGCTTTCCCGATTTTGCCGCTCCGGAGGAGGTCAAGCGGGCCGCCCAGGACGCCATCGCCGCCGACCTCAACCAGTACGCCATCACCTGGGGCGCCAAACCCCTGCGCGACGCCATTGCCCGCCAGATGAAACTCTGGCAGGGCTTGGACGTTGACCCGGAAGCCGAAATCACCGTTTGCTGCGGCGCCACCGAAGCCATGGTTGCGGCGCTGCTCGCGGTCTGCAATTCCGGGGACGAAATCGTCATCTTCGAACCCTTCTACGAAAACTACGGCCCCGATGCGATTCTCGCCGGTGCCCACCCCCGCTTTGTGAAGCTGCACCCGCCGGCGCCAGGGCTCCGGCGGGCAGGCCCCTCAGAACCCCCTACGGCATCCCGAGCCCCGAAAGCCAGCCCCGAATGTTCGGGGGCAGGCATTCGGGGCGAGGGATCTGCTTTTGACGTGTCCGGCGAATGGCGCTTCGAGCCGGACGAGCGGAGCTTGTCCCGAGCGAGGCCGAGGGACGCCGCTGGCCAGCGCCCCGCAACGGCAGCCGAAGACGAGTGGCATTTTGATCCCGACGAACTCCGCCGGGCCTTCAACTCCCACACCAAGGCCATCCTCCTGAACACCCCCAACAATCCCACCGGCAAGGTCTTCACCCGGCCGGAGCTGGAATTCATCCGCAACCTCTGTGTGGAATTCAATGCCCTGGCCATTACGGATGAAATCTACGAGCACATCCTCTACGACGGTGCCCGGCACATCTCCATCGCCACTCTGGAGGGGATGCGCGACCGCACCATCACCATCAACGGGATGTCGAAGACCTACAGCGTCACCGGCTGGCGGGTGGGCTGGGCGGTCGCCGCAGCCCACCTCAGTGCCGCCATCCGCAAGGTGCACGACTTCCTCACCGTAGGCGCCCCCGCCCCTTTGCAGGAAGCCGGAACCGTCGCCCTCGTCTTGCCCGAAAGCTACTATCAGAAGCTGGCCGCGGACTACCGGGCGCGCCGCGACTCCCTGCTCGCCGGGCTGCGCGCCGCCGGCTTTCGCGCCTTCGTCCCCCGCGGCGCCTACTACATTATGACCGACATCTCCGCCTTCCTCCCCCAGTGCGGGACCGACGACGTCGCCTTCACCCAGTATCTGGTCAAAGAAATCGGGGTTGCGGTCGTCCCCGGCTCGAGCTTCTACGACAATCCGCCTGCGGACCAACGGGCTCCGCTGGGCGGAGGGCTGCGCGCCGGCGCCCACCAGGTGCGCTTCGCCTTCTGCAAGCAACTGGCGACTTTAGAGGAGGCAGGGCGTCGGTTGGCAAAGCTTGCCCGACCTTAAGCGTGAGCAATCGGGCGAGCAGCCCTCCGACTCGCCCACCGAAGCCTCGGCGCAGGTGGGAGCCTGCCCGACCGGCCTTAGCGAAAGAGGGCCGCCCGCTCGCCCTGAGCTTGCCCCGCCTGCCCCGCTTGTCCCGAGCAACGTCGAGGGGAGCTGGGTCGAGGGGAGCGAAGTCGAGGGGCGAAGCCGAAGGGGTCTGTCCGCCGTTAATTCCGGGTTGGTAGCGGCGATGAAGCCGGGCTTCGTCGTCGGTTTGTCTCATAAAGGCCGACGAGGAATGCTACCTGCCAGAGCGGGTCAAGAGCATTCCTCGCCGCTACCCGTAGGGCATTGCCCCTGAGGTTTTCTCTGCGAACCTCTGTGCCCTCTGCGTCTCCCCGGCCCGTTACCGGCGTCAGCCGGGGCGGGCTGCGGTTCAACCCTTGATTGCTCGTTCCCTCGTGCTAGAATGGCCGGGGCCTGAGGCAGCAAGATTTAGGCTGGGACCTGCCAAATTTCTCTGAGTAACCGAGCAATGGCTGAGGTGGACATCAAGACTGAACTCTATCTGGTTCCACCGGGGACGCTGGTGGAGGCGAGCGGCGACGCCGAGGCCTTCGCGGTGCCGACCGACGGCCCCCGCCTCTTCGTCTGCCGGCTGGAGATCACCGAGGTCATCGAACAGGAATCGCTCGAGCTCTCCCTCTGGGGCTCGCCCGACGGCCAGAACTGGGGCACGAGGCCGCTGATCAAGTTCCCCCAGCGGTTCTACACCGGCACAAGCCAAATGGTGCTCGACCTTAGCCTCCACCCCGAAGTGAAGTTCATCCGCGCCCGCTGGGAGGTCAACCGCTGGGGCCGCGGCCGGCCTCGACCTCGGTTTCGCTTCGGCGTCAGCGCCCGCCCCGCTGCTTAAGCCGCGGCCGCCCTCCCGCCTTGCTCCGCCCACCTTTTTTGCGTCCCCGCCAACGAACCCCAGCTTCTGGGTCTATCTTGGAGACGCAGGCGGGCTGCTTGCTCCGGGGCTCCGATAGAGAAAGAAATGGAAAGGGGGTAAGAGCAAAGCAAAGGGTCGGTTGCCCGGTGGGTGTGTTCGCTCCTACCCCCGAGGGAGTGGGTTTCCCTTTTCCCTGATTGGATTCCATTAAAGACGACAAGATGCAGCCATGTCGGTGTGATTTCGCACGTTCGCCTCCCGCCTGCCTGAGTCTCGAGCATCTGCCACTTCGCCATCCGAAAGGCTGTGCCGCATATTCGCCTTCGGGTCGCCGGGCGCTTCCCTGGGCGGGACTTCTCCCATTTTGGAACTCCGCCCCCTTCCGTCCCCGGGCACACAACCGCCATCCACCCGTTTCTTCAATCCGTTAGCGCCGGAGTCCACTGGCGGGGAAATTGCTTTGAAATCGGCGGCGGGGAGGGCGCCGGGGTGTCTCGCAAAGGGGGAGGATCCACACGGTGAGGCGTAATCTGTCAAGAATCGTAATCCTGGCGGCCGGGGGCTTCTCGGCCGCCCTGGGGGCAATGGTCCTGCTGGGGTGGCACACCCGCGACCTCACCCTAGTGCAGGTGGTTCCTGGGTTTGTGCCCATGGAATACAACACCGCACTGGGATTCCTGCTTTCCGGCGTGGGGTTTCTCGCGATTGCCTACCAGCGGCCGCGTCTGGCCATCGCTTGCGGCGCCCTGGTAAGCGCCCTGGGCCTGCTGACATTCATGCAGTACATCTCCGGCATAAACCTCGGTATCGACCAGCTCTTGATGGACTACTACGTCACCGTTGAAGCCTCTTACCCCGGCCGCATGGCCCCCAATACCACCCTATCTTTTTGGCTGTCCGGGGCGGCCTTGCTCGTCATGGCCGCGCCCACCCCCTCCAAACACCGCCCCGTGGTTCTCGGGCTGTTCGGCTCCGTGATAGTCGCTCTGGGGACGCTGGCCGTCTCCGGCTACCTGAGCGGGATAGAGACCGCCTACGGCTGGGGCCAGCTTATCCAGATGTCCGTTCACACCGCACTCGGATTTGCGGTGTTGGGTGCGGCGGTGATTGTCTTCGCCTGGCGTGAAGCCAGAGCCGAGGAAACCGGCATGCCCCGCTGGCTTCCCCTGCCGGTGGGCATCGGCGTTGTCACCATCACCCTCTGCCTGTGGCAGGCCTTGACCACCGCCGAGCACGCTCTGATTCAGGAGGCGGCTCGGTTGCAAGCCGCGAGTGTGAAAAGCGAGATTGCCGGGCAGATAGAATCTCGAATCCTCGCGCTGGTTCGCATGGCCCGGCGCTGGGAGTTTCATGGCCAGACACCCCGGCAGGAGTGGGAGGCTGATGCGCGGCTCCACCTGAGTCACTATCCCGGTTTCCAGGCCATCGAATGGGTGGACCCCTCATTTTATGTGCGCTGGGTTGTGCCCCGGAAGGGAAACGAGGCGGCCCAAGACCTGAATCTCAGCTTTGAGGAGCGACGCCGAGTCGCCTTGCAGGCCGCCCGCGACCGGCGGGAGGTTGCGGTTACACGCACGGTCGAGCTGGTGCAGGGGGGCAAGGGGTTCCTGGTTTACGTCCCCATCTTCCGCGGCGACAACTTTGGTGGGTTCATTCTCGGCGTCTTCCGCGTTCAGGAGTTTCTCGACACCGTCTTGGGTGACGACCCTGAGCTCGGGCACTCGATCACCATCTTCGACGCCGAGGAGAAAATCTACGCGGCCAACCCCGCCGACCGGGAGCACGAAGAGAAATGGATGCAGGAGGCGGAAATCCCGCTTCGGGACGTCGCCTGGAAAGTGCGCGTCGCTCCGAGTCCGGCGCTGCTGGCCGAGATGCAATCCTACGATGCGGAATTGGCCCTGGTGGGCGGACTCCTCCTGGCCGGACTGCTCGCCCTGAGCGTTCACCTCGCCCAAACCGCGCAGCGCCGCGCCCGGCACACGGAGGCTGCGAACCGCGAAGTTCAAACCCTGAACGCGGAACTGGAGCAGCGGGTGGTGGAGCGCACCGCCGCGCTGCGGGCCAGCGAGGAACGGACTCGCTTGATCGTTGAGACCGCCTACGATGCCTTCATCGCCATCGATGCCCGCGGGGTGATCACCGCTTGGAATGCCCAGGCGGAGAACATCTTCGGCTGGTCCCGCGCGGAAGCAATGGGGCAGTCTCTCGCCTCCCTGGTCATGCCCCCGCGATACTGGGAAGCACACCAGCAAGGTCTTAGACACTTCCTGGCCACGGGCGAAGGCCCGATCTTGAACAAGCAAACCGAAGCCACAGCGTTGCACCGAGATGGCCACGAGTTTCCGGTTGAGCTGGCCGTGCGGGCCGTGCGTTTGGGAGAGACCCATATCTTTAGCGCCTTTGTGCGGGACCTCACCGAGCGCAAGCGGGCCGAGGAAGAGATCAGAAAACTAAACGAGCACTTGGAGCGGCGTGTCGCCGAGCGGACGGCTGAACTCGCTGCCGCCAACAAGGAGCTGGAAGCCTTCGCCTATTCCGTCTCCCACGACCTTCGCGCCCCCCTGCGCCACATCGACGGCTTCTCGAAAATCCTGGTGGAGGAGTTCGGCCCCCGGCTGGCGCCCCCGGCCCGGCACTACTTGGCGCGCATCCAGGAGGGAACCCGGCACATGGGACTCTTGGTGGACGATTTGCTCAACCTCTCGCGGCTGGGGCGCAAAGAAGTGAACCGGCAACTGACAGGATTGAGCTCCCTGGTGGACGAAGTGCTGCGGGAGCTCCGGCCGGAAATGGACGGCCGGGCGATCGAATGGCGGGTGGGGCAGTTGCCCTTTGTGGAGTGCGACCCGGTCTTGATGAAACAGGTCCTGGCCAATCTGCTCTCCAACGCGCTCAAGTTCACCCGCCCCCGCCACCCGGCCGTGATTGAGGTGTCCCGCACCACAACCAACGGCCAGCCAGTGATCTTTGTGCGGGACAACGGCATTGGCTTCAGTATGAAGTACGCCGATAAGCTCTTCGGCGTCTTCCAGCGCCTCCATCGCCAGGAAGATTTCGAAGGCACCGGCGTGGGCTTGGCCACCGTGCAGCGCATCCTCCACAAGCACGGCGGCCGCGTCTGGGCGGAAGCCGAGTTGGACAAGGGCGCCACCTTCTATTTCACCCTGGGCGGGACCGAACCCCGCGGTTGGGAGGAGAGAACTGAGATAGCAGCGGGAGAGCCGTGATGGACTCAAACGAGGTGGAAATTCTCTTGGTCGACGACAACCCGGCCGACCTGGAGCTGACCCTGCGGGCGCTCCGCGGTGGGAACCTGCGCAACTACATTCACGTCGCCCGGGACGGCGAAGAAGCCCTGGATTTTCTCTTCTGCCGAGGGCCCTACCGCGCCCGCTCTTTCGTCCACCCGCCCAAACTCCTCCTGCTGGACTTGAAACTCCCCAAAGTGGACGGACTGGAAGTGCTGCGGCAAATCAAAGGCGATCCCCGCACCCGAGCCATCCCGGTGGTCATCCTCACCGCCTCCAAGGAGGAAAACGATCTTGTCAACAGCTATCACTTGGGCGTCAACAGCTACATCCAGAAACCCGTGGACTTCAACCAGTTTCGGGAGACGGTCAAGCAGCTGGGGCTCTACTGGTTGTTGGTCAATCAGCCCCCGCCGGCCAACGCTTTCGCGATCAAATGATTCGGGGAACCGCGCCCTATGACGAAAGCTGGCTCAGAAAAATCTCCCCGCCAAACACGGCCCTTGCGCCTTCTCTATGTCGAAGATAGCCCCGCGGACGTGGAGCTCTGCCTGCGGGAATTGAAGAAGGCGGGGCTCGAGGCCCGCGCCGATGTGGTCCAAACCCCCGAAGAGTTTGCCCACCGGGTGCGCTCCCGACCGTATGATGTGGTTTTGGCCGACTACAAGCTCCCCGAGTGGACCGGCTTGGACGCCCTGGCCGCCCTCCAAGCCCTGGGCAAAGACATCCCCTTCATCCTGGTGACCGGTATGTTGGGGGAAGAGACTGCGGTGGAATGCATCAAGAAGGGGGCCACAGACTATGTTCTCAAGGACCGGCTGGCCCGGCTGCCGGTGGCGGTCCGCCGGGCCTTGGAAGAAAAAGCCTTGCGCCAAGAGCGCAGCCGCGCCCAACAACGCTTGGAGGAACGCACCGCCTACCTCTCCGCACTGATTGAGAACAGTCCGCTGGGGATCGTGGTCATCGACCCCCAGTATCGGGTGAAGATGTGCAACCCCGCCTTCGAGCGGCTGTTTCTCTACCGGCAAGCAGAGACCGTGGGTCGCACCATCGACGAATTCATTGCTCCGCCCGAGTTCCGGCCGGAGGCGGATGAATCCACGCGTCGGGTGTGCGCGGGAGAAACCGTGCACATCATCACCCGCCGCCGCCGCAAGGACGGCACCCTGGTGGACGTGGAATTCCATGGCGTCCCCTTGCGCTGGGACGGAAAAATGATTGGCGGCTATGGCCTCTACCAGGACATCACCGAGCGCAAGCGGGCCGAGACGGAACGCGCCCGCGCCTTGCACCTGCAAGCGGAGAACGAAGCCCTGGCCCGCGCCGACCAGATGAAGTCGGAATTCTTGGCCGATATGAGCCACGAATTGCGCACCCCCCTGAACTCCGTCATCGGTTTTTCTGAACTGCTCCTGGAAAGCACGGGCAACTCCTTAACCCCGGGGCAGCGCGAAGACCTCAGCATGATTCACCAGCAGGCGCAGCACTTGCTCGAGGTGGCCAACGACCTGCTCGACCTCGCCCAGATCGAATCCGGCATCGTTCTGCTCGATTGCAGCTTCCTCCCGGTGAGAGACTTGATGCTGCGCACCCTGGATGCTTTTGCCCCCCGCTTGGGCGAGAAGAAGCTCGAGCACAGCGTCAGCGTGGACCCGCCCGACCTGACCGTCTACGCCGACGCCCGCCGCCTGGAGGAGATTTTGACTAACCTGATCGCCAACGCCATCCGCTTCACTCCCCAAGGCCGCATCGCCCTCTGGGGCCGCGGCGGCGACCAGCAGGTGCAGCTCTGCGTGGAGGACACCGGAATCGGCATCGAGCCCGAAGACCTCCCCCACATCTTCGATAAGTTCTATCAGGCCCACCGGGTGGCGGAAGGCATGCGCGGGGGGACGGGCCTGGGTTTGGCCATCACCAAGCAACTGGTCGAGCTGCATGGCGGTAGCATCTGGGTGGAGAGCACGCCGGGCGCGGGGTCGCGGTTTTTGCTTTCTCTACCCAGCGCCCCGCTCCCTGCCAGCTCCGGCGGAGGAGGAAAAGGTTGACCCAACCCCGCACCGCCCTGGTTGCCGACGACGACGCTGGCTCGCGCCGTCTGCTGGTGCGCCTGCTGGAGCGCCATGGCTGGCAGGTGCTCGAAGCCAGCGACGGCCAAGCCGCCCTGGAGTGCTCCGAGAAAGTCCCGCTCGATCTGGTCTTGATGGATCTCCGCATGCCCGGCCCCGTCGATGGACTGCGAGCAGCCTTCTTGATGCGCCAGAATCCTGCCTGCCGCGAGGTGCCCATCATCGCCATCTCGGGCAGCCCCTCGAAGGAATTCCGCCAACGCGCCTTTGCCGCCGGTTGTTCTGCCTTTTTGGCCAAGCCGGTGAACTTGAACCAGCTGCTCTATCAAGTCGAACTGCTGACACATGTGAAGGAAGCGCGGTGAGCGTCTCACCGTCTGCGTTGCCCTCCCGCCGGGTGACCCTGGAAGCGGCCGACGCCCGCCGCCGGGCCATGAGCCGCCCCGTGGCCACCTGGGGGCCGCCGGCCCGCATCTTGATTGTGGACGACCTGCCGGAGAACATCCGCCTTCTGCAAAGCCTGCTGGCGCCGCTGGGCTGCGAGGTTCTCACCGCCGCCAACGGGCGCGAGGCCCTGGAGCGGGTCGAGGCGCAGCCGCCCGACCTCATCCTGCTGGACGTGGTGATGCCGGAGATGAATGGCCTAAGCGTGTGCGCCCGCCTGAAGGCGCAGGCGCGGACACGATTGATTCCGGTAGTGATGATTACCGCCCTGCATGGCGAGCAAGAGAAGGTACGGGCTCTGGAGTGCGGCGCTGACGACCTTATCAACAAGCCCTTCAGCAAGACCGAACTGATGGCGCGCGCCAAGGCTCTGCTGCGCCTGAAGCGCTACACCGACGAGATGGAGTATGCCGAGACCACGCTGTTCGCCCTCGGCCTGGCCGTGGAAGCGCGCGACCCCTACACCGAGGGTCACTGCCAGCGCCTGGCGCGCTTGGCGATGGCGCTGGGCGAGTATCTGCACCTGCCCGAGGCTTCCTTGCTGGCGCTGTGCCGCGGCGGCTACTTGCACGATATCGGCAAGGTGGCCCTCCCCGATTCCATCCTCCTCAAGCCGACCTGCTTGACCCCGGAAGAAAGGAAAGTCATGCAGCGACACCCCTTGATGGGGGAAGAAATCTGCAAGCCGCTGCGCTTCCTGGCCCCGGTGCTCCCCATCATCCGCTCCCACCACGAGCGCTGGGATGGCAGCGGTTACCCAGACGGATTGCGGGGCGAAGCCATTCCGCTGCTGGCGCGCCTCCTGCAATTGGTGGACATCTATGACGCCCTGCGTACCCGGCGACCGTACAAACCTGCCCTCAGCCTGGCGGCCACCCTGGAGAAAATGCAACAGGAGGCACAGGCGGGCTTGCTCGACCCCCATCTCGTGGACGTGTTTGGGCGCGCCCAGGCGCAGCTCGCAGAAGAGGATTCGCCGCCGGCACTGCGTTGACAACCCGGTGCCTCATCGCTGAGAATAGGACTCCCTTCGCGCGGGCCTGTGGCGCAGTTGGGAGCGCGCCTCGATGGCATCGAGGAGGTCGCGGGTTCGAATCCCGCCAGGTCCACCAACCTCTTCTAGCAGTTGCGCGCGCGCCACCGGCGCCGATTGCCAGTGGGAAGGGGAATATCGGGGTGGGCATCTTGCCAGAGCACAGATAAATCCTTCTCGGTCCGGCAGTGCTGGGCGATTTCGTCTGCCAGGGGTCGGCCCGGGCCAACTCAAGACGGGCTAGGACAGGCTAAGGGAGGCCAGAGGTGCCCTCCAGCCTCCCTTCAACCGGCTTTAGGGACTCAGGCGCCCGGGATGCGGAGAAGGAGCAGCTGGCCGCCTTCCCGCTTCAGGTTGACGAGGTTACCCGTGGTGGGGTCGATCTCGGTTCCCACGGCATCCTCGATAGAGATTGTGTGCGCTTGCACGTCCACGAGAAAGGCCCCGCGGCCGAACATAGCGGAGGCATCCACGATGCCGCTCGACTCCCATCGGCCCAGGTCCGCCGTCGGATCGAAGGCCGACTGGTCGACCACGGCCACCACGCTCAGTTCCCCCGTGGCGAGATTGTAGCGCCAGATGCGGGCCGCCGTCCCGTTGGGATCGTCGAAGGCAAAGCGGTTCTGGCTTCCCGGATCCTCTTGGATCATCAGACTGTACGGGGTGGTCTCCAGATTGTCCGGGTTGTGGATCAGTGACAGGTCGTCGCGGCACGCAGTGCCCACGTTCACGCAGGCGTCGCCATCGATGAGAATGGACAGGCTCTGGACTATGGTCGGATCGCTCGGGCTGAGGACCATCTTGAAGATCCGGCCGTTGGGGAAAGGACCATTAGTGCCCCGGGGTCCCCTCTTCAGACGCCCGGTCGTAGCGTCGGCGATGGCCCGCGGCTCGCCGGTATCGGCGATGTACACCACGGTGGGGTCGTTCCGGTCGTAGGCGATGTCCTCGACCCGGATGAACTGAAAGACATCGTTGTCGTTCGACCAGGTCTCCAGACCGCTCTGGTCCCCGTCCGCGATTGCGTCAGGAACGGGGATGAAGAGGCCGGAGAATGAATCCCCTGGCCCGATGTCCCCGTAGTCGTTTGCGCCGGTGGCCTTGAAGGCAAACAGATGGCCTTCGTCCTCCCAGACATCATCGCGGTCGTCGGCAATGTACATGTAAAGCTGCGAGCTTGGCGCCGAGAAGGTGTCGTCCCCGGAGAGAATCACCGCGTCGTCGTAGCCGGGGATGGCCACGCTGTTCTCGTGGTTGTGGCGGCCCATCCCGGGGATTTTCCTGAATTCCCCGGTGTCGGGATCCAAGGCCACCACGAAGCCGGCCTGCTCCGGATCTGAGCCCGCGCCCGGCGGCCACGCCAGCCCGGTCCGGTTCACCATGTTGCTGGTTTCCTCGTTGGTAAAGTACAACGGGGGGTCGAAGCCCTCCGCGGCCCCGGCAAGGAAGCTGGAGCAGAAGCGCAGGAAGTTGGCGCTGCTGGGGATGGCAAAACTTCCATCTACCACCTCGCCGCTCTCTCGCTTGAGCACCAGACGGCTGACCTGGGCGTTGTCGAAGTCCGCCCCAAAGAAGGGCACCGTCGAAGTCTCATGGTTAACGAAGACGACGAAACCGTTTTCTTCATCCGACTCCCGTTCGCCGTCGTCATCACCGTCATCATCCGACTCCCGTTCGCCGTCGTCATTACCGTCATCATCAGCGTCATCATCCGAATCTCTGTCGTCATCCGTCCCGCGCAGGTCGATGCCGATGCCGTCGGGGATGGCCTCGAAGCGGTAGCCGTTCGCCAACGTGTCGCCCACCGTCATGATCGGCTTCACGTCGCCGCCGGGGGCGACTGCCGTGAGCATGGCGGGCTCGTCTGTGAGGAAACCGTCGTTGTCGTCGTCATCATCCGCGACCCCCAGGGTCGCCATCACGATGAAGAAGAGAGCCACCATCACGACGGTCGTCGCCAGGTGCCTCAACGTTCGATAGCGAAATCGATAGTTGCGCATGGGCTCTACCCTCCTGCTTGTAGCCCTCCGAAGAGCGGGCTGGTGGTTGACAGCCGCACTACCCTGCGTGAGGGCTGGTCTTAGTGGAGTTGGAGTGGGTAATTCTGATTACTCTCCCTCTCTCTGATCTATATCGGAGCTTTACCTCGTGAGAGAAGCGTTACGCAGGGATTCTCCGCTTCGAGGAAGCAGCGTGTCAAGATGAAAGAATTTGCACATCCCTATGGAGGGGAATCAAGGGGACACACCTAGCCCGACTAATGCGCGACTCTCTGGCCGCCGCCGCTCCCGCTTCCAATCAGTACATAATCGTTGGGGTTAGATGGTGAGGCCAAAAAGTGGTGTGGTAGTGGGACCAGAGCCGGGCATCGATTTGCGGAATGATCACCTGGATTTCCGGCGGGCGGCGTTGGTTCACTTCGTCGCAGAGCAGGGCAGTGGCGTAGAGGGTGTGGGCGCGGATCTCGATTTCCTGGGGGCTATCGCGGGGAATCAGCTGCTGACTCTGAATCGCTTTCTCGAGTCCAGGTGAATAAGTGAGAATGTCCATCACCCGCAACGCCGCCGGCACAATGTAGTCGGCGAAAGCGGTCATTTTCTCGGCATCCTCCAGCCGAAAGCCCCCGGAGGGCCCGAGCGCGCTGTACATCACCCAGCAGCCAAGCTGGGCCAGCTTGTAGAACCTAATTTCCTGGCCCTCGTACTCGCTGACGTCATTGAAGCGGGGGAACTCCCGGACTAGCCGCTCGAGCAGACCCTGGCCGTTGTCATAGAGGCGGGGTGGGGCCGATTCGACGAAGTGGTGGAAGCGGCCGGCGTAGCCCTGCGCCAGCACCTCTCCGACCGAACGGAGAATCTCGACCCGTTCGTCGAGCAGGGGCAGTTCGATGTTGCCGCGAAAGATGCGCTCGAGGTCGGCGCGTCTGATGGCGCGGAGATAGTGGGCGTCGAGGAAGGGAATGCCTTCCTCCAGCGCCCGCTGCATGCAGGCGAACAAAGCCTCCGCATCCCACCAGTGTCGGCCGGCATAGTCGACCTGAAACTTCTCCTGGGTTTGGAAGTGGGTGAAGGCGAAGTTGATTGTGGTCGCCACCAGAATAAAGTCGATGGCTTGCTCCGGGTCGCGCCTCAGACCCACCAACGGCCCGAATTCCGGCAGGGGCAACTCTTCATAGGCCATCCAGCCCGCATGCTCGATGACTTTGGCGATGTTCGTCTGCACATGGCGCGACTTTTCAATCACCGGCCGGATGCTGGCCAGGACCGGGCTTCCGGTCAACGCCGGCCAGCGAAGGCGACCCCCGCCCGCGAGACTCTCCCCGCTATTGTCGGGACGGTGGGAAGTCATGGCTGCGCTGGCGGGGGTCCATTCGGCCGCTCGGCTGTTGCCCGGCCGGTGGGGAGCGGAGATTCCCTCGTGTTCTTGAAGGAAGCCTGCGCGTCTCCGGCGGGCGTAAGCAGCCTAGAGTCGTGCGGAGGTAAACTCACGCACGGCCCGCACTGCCTCCAGGAATCGCCGCACCCGCTCTTGATCGACAGGATTCTCCATTACCCCGTCTTTCTTCAGGCTCGAGCCGACGATCACCCCGTCGGCGTGTTGGAGGAATGCCCCGATGTTCTCCTGAGCGGCGCCACTGCCGACCAGCACCGGACGCGTGGCCAGCCGCTTGGCCTGGCGGACTTTCTCGACCTCGGGGGCCGCCCCGGTCATCCGACCCGTAACGATCAAAGCATCGGCGCCGTAGAACTCGGTCCACTCGATGTGGGTGGCCAGGTCGAGCCCCGGAAAAGAGAGCGAGTGTTTCTTGTCCACGTCGGCGAAAACGTGGATGTCCTCCGCGTGAAGCTCCTTGCGCTTGCGGAGCAAGTCGGCGGCGCAGCCGGGGTCGAGCTCGCCCGTGTCCCAGAGGCGTGCGCCGGTCAAGATGCATACCCGAATGAACCGGGCCCCGGCGGCCACGGCGATGGCCAGGCAGACCACGCCGCCGTTGTGAATCACGTTGATCCCCACCGGCAGGGGAAAGCGCTTCGCCACTTCTGCCGCCGCCACCGCCTGCGCGGTCATCGCCTCCGGCTTGACCCGGGGTCCGACGTAGTAGGGAAGGTCCCACATGTTCTCCACAATCAGGCCGTCCACGCCGCCCGCCACCAACGCCTCCGCGTCCCGCAGAGCGTGCTCGATGATGGTGGACATTCCGTAGCCGGTATAACCGGGGGCGCCGGGCAACGGCCAGAGGTGAACCATTCCGATTACCGGTTTGGGGACGCCGAACAAATCCGCCAGGGATTTCAGGCGGGGACGCTCCCTCGCCTGCTTCCACTCTGGTGTTGGTTCCATCGGCATCCTCCCCCTCACCGGGCGGCGCCGGCCCGGCTCATCTCTTTCTTCAGGCGCCGGAGCGCACTCAGCCGCACCCGCTCCCAGCCGGACTCTAAACGGTGCTGCGAAAGCCGGCGGAGAACCTGCCGCGGCTCGGGCATCCCTTCGCCCCCGCCCAAGACCGCGGCCGCCGCAGCCCCGCTGGCATTGGCCAGCAGCGCCGCTTCCTCCGCGGGCCAGCCGGCATACCAGGCGCGCAGGTACGCCCCGGTAAAAGCATCCCCACACCCGGTGGTGTCGGCCGCGGCAACAGGAAAAGCGGGAGCGTTCCGCAGCCTGCCATTCCCCTGAAACAAACAACCAGCGTCTCCGAGCTTGACAATCACCCGCCCCGCCCCCGAGCCTTCCAGGGTGCGCGTGGCTCTGATTGTATCTCTCTCGCCTGTCAATGCGGTGACTTCTCCCCGGCTGACAAAGAGAATATCCACCCGGCGGGCCACTTGCAAGATTGTCCGCCGAATCTCTCCTGCCGGCGCCATGCCCACATCGAGCGAAACTTTCATCCCCCGCCGGCGCGCATCCGCCAACAGGCGTCTGGCGGCTCGCGCCGCCGAGCGGCTGAGGAAGTCATAGCCCACCAGATGCAGAGCCTGCATCCCGCGCCGCCAGCGCGGGTTGAGGAACGAGGCGCGGAAGTCGGCATTGGCTCCGCGACTCCCGAAGAAGGTGCGTTCGCCCTCCCGGCCGATGACGGTGAACATTATGCCGGTCAGGGCCCGGCTGGTGTTCCGCACGCCGGAGACATCCACGCGCTGGCGCCGAAGGTGGCCGAGCGCGAATTCACTGAACCAGTCGCGCCCGGTAGCGCCCAGCAGTCGCACCCGTACGCCCCACCGCGCCAACGCCAGCGCGGTGTTGGCCCCCACGCCGCCACAATGCAGCTCCAGGGCGGGCACCAGGTAGTCGCCGCCGAGACCGGCAAAGGTGTCCACCCGGGCGAAGATATCCACGTTGATGTCGCCGAATACGACCATACCGGGCCGGCCGCGTCTCTGCGCACTCATTGGGTGGAGATTGTAGCAGGGACGAGGGGTTGGCGGTGCCCCCGGGCTGGAGGACGGTTGCCGCGTTCTTTCGGAAAGCGGTTTCTGGCATTCTCCTCTTGACAGCTTGCTATCAGGCGACTACAATGCGCCCGGTTTTACGGTCGGTCCAATCGATCCGGGGGTCGGAGGCAAGACACACAGCAGAAAGCGCGTGTGCTCTTCCCCGAAGACGCCTGAAACTGCAAAGGAGGGCTCCATGCAGTTGAAGAATCGGAGTGGGATTCTCTTCTTGGTGTCGGCAGCGGTGATGCTGTTTACTTTGTCGGCTGCCGCCCAAACCCAGATCACCACCGGTGTCATCCAGGGCACGGTGTTTGACGCCACGGGCGCCGTCGTGCCCGGGGCCGCGCTGACAATCCGCAATCTGGACACCAACCTGGAACGAAGCGCGGAAACCAGCACCGACGGCCGCTTTGTCTTCCTCCAGTTGCCTCCCGGGCCGTACGAGCTCCGGGTGTCGAAGCAGGGCTTTTCCACCATCGTCCAGGAAAACTTGACACTCACGGTGGGCCAGACCATCCCCCTGACGCTGACCATGACTGTCTCTCCGGTGGCCGAGGAAGTGGTGGTCACCGCCACCCCCACCATTGACACCGTCAAAACCGAATCCAGCTCCACCTTGAACGTACTCTCGGTGGAAAACACCCCCGTGCTGGGACGGAAGTTTGAAGACCTGTTCACTTTGACCCCGGGGGTGAGCATTGTGCAGGGCCCGGACGGCGACGAAATCAACTTCGCCGGCCAGCGCGGAATCTTCAACAACATCAGCCTGGACGGCGGCGACTACAACAACAGCTTCTTCGGCGAGCAGGTGGGCGGCCAGCGCGCCCAAATCGACATCACCCTGGACGCGGTCAAGGAATTCCAGGTGATCGCCACCGGCGCCAGCGCCGAGTTCGGGCGCACGGCCGGCGGCGTGGTGAACGTCATCACCAAGTCCGGCACCAACGAGGTGCACGGCAGTCTCTTCTACTTCCAGCGCCATGAGGAGCTGAGCGCCAATGACTCCCAAGGCAACCCGCTCACCGACTTCTCTCGCGAGCAGTTCGGCGGCACCATCGGCGGGCCCTTCATCCAGGACAAGATGTTCTTCTTCGGGGCGATCGAGGCCATCACGGCCGAACTGACTCGGCCCGGCATGAGCATACAGCTCGGGGACACAGCCTGCCCGCAGTCGTCGTTCGATATCTCCAATCCGGCCGACGAAGCGCTCCTGCTCGATAATCCCACCACCGGGCAACCCGTTAATGCGGATTGCCAGCGGCTGGCGCTGCTGGAATGGTTCCAGACCAACCTGGGCCAGGATGACGGGAACCCGGTCCAACGTCCCATTCGGAATGTCTCGTTCTTGGGGAAGTACGACTGGAACATGACCCCGGGCAACCAGGTCAGCTTTTCCTACAGCTATGATCGCTCCAAGAACACCAACGAGACCTTCGACGTGGCCACCTACGGCAACTCCGCCAACGGCATCGAAGGTGCGTCAAAGATTCAAACCGCCAACGTCAACCTCTTCAGCACCATCTCGCCCACCCTGTTCAACGAAGGCCACTTCACCTACTCGCGCGAGAGCCGCCCGCGCGCGGCGATCGAGTCCAATGTGCCGGCGGACATAGGAATCGGCGGGGGTACGTCTGGTTCCGACGTGGCCTTCCGCTTCGGCCAGCCCTTCTTCTTGCAGCCCACTGTCGACGAGCTGTTCTGGAAAACGCAAGTCCGGGACAACGTCTCCATCATCACTGGCAAGCACACCATCAAGTTGGGTGGGGAGTGGATCCACAGCTTCAACGACCAAATCTTCCGCGGCTTCTTTACCGGCCGCTACATTTTCGACAGCGTAGCGGGCTACCTCCGCTATGTGGCAGCCCCGGCGCTGGGTGCGGGCTTTGGCCCCACGGTGGCGGCGTGCGCTGACGGCGTGACCTTTACCAGTAGTACCGCCCCCACGTGCACTCTGGCCAGCAACCCCTTCACCTTTGGACCGGGCCCGCTGGTCTTGTATCTACAGGGCGCGGACAGGGACGGAGTTGCCAGCGACGCCGCCGGGGCCTCGAGAATTGACAACGAAGAGTTCACTTTCTTCATCCAGGACAAGTGGCAAATCCGGCCGAACTTCACCTTGAGCTTTGGTCTGCGCTATGAGGCCCAGTTGATGCCCGATACCGTGGACCCCACCACCACGGCCTATGCCCAATTCTTGGGCGACTCCACGCCGAATGTACTCGGAATCGGATTTCCCTCCAACGGAACCATCCCCGACCAGAAAGACATGGTCCAGCCGCGCATCGGTTTGGCCTGGGATTTGTTCAACAACGGCAAGTCGGTGCTACGCGCCAGTTGGGGCATCTACAACGCCCGGCAAAACATGCTGACCCAGGTGGGTTCGGTCACCACCAACGGACTCCAGCAGCAGACACTTTTCACAAACACTGCGATTATCGGCTTTGGCGCCCCTGCCCCAATCCCTCCGGGTGTACTCACGCCCGCGCCGGTCCCGCCGGGCACCTTCCCCCTGTTCAGCGGAGTCCGGGTGTTTAGCCGAGATTATGAGAACCCTCGCATTTACACCGGCAATATCGCCTTCGAGCAGGAGATTTATCCCGACTGGGCCGCTTACCTGGATTTCACTCTGGCGGAGGGCACCCGCCTGACCCGTTTCATTAATATCAACCGCGCTGACCGAGGCTCTCCCTTCGCCCCTGCGTTGGACGAAACGATGGTTGCGGCCAGCATCGGCCAGTCCACCTACCGTGGCGTCACCGTCGGTATGCGGAAGAAGTTCAGCCAGGGCTTCCAACTGGAATGGAACTACACCTGGTCGAAAGATGAGGACGACGACTCCAACGAGCGCGACCCCTTCACTGACCGCTCTAACACGCTTGACCCGTTCGATTTATCGCTCAATTTCGGCAACTCCGACCGCGACATCCGCCACAAGTTCAACTTCTTCACCTACGCTGAATTGCCCGCGGGCTTCCAGATTAACGCGCGCATCCAGGCGCGCTCGGCGCAGCCCATCACAGACGAGAATCGCGCGAGCATCTTCGCGAGCACGGGCGGCGATATCGGTCGGAATACCGTGCGCAAGAACAACGAGTTCTTCTCCCTCGATTGGCGCCTGACCCGGCCCTTCCGCTGGGGTGAGCGCTACGCCATCACGCCGATTTTTGAGATGTTCAACTCCTTCGACAACGACAACAACATCAACCCGCTCATCAGCCCTGCGCTATTCAACTTCGACGGCTTCTTGCGCACGGGCGTGGGCGACCCCTTGCAGGTGCAGCTCGCGGTCAAGTTCACCTTCTAGCTAGCTGCGCTCGACTAACAATACGAATCCGAGGAATTGGTTCCATAGGGGTATTGGAGAGCCGACGCCCCCTACGCTACCTTTCCGGAGGGCTTTAAGCCCTGCCTGCGGCAGGCAGGCGTGCCCTGACGGAGATTGCCCCAGACTCCAAACCGGGTAGGGCAAGGCCTTGCGCCTTGCCGCGGCAGGGAGCAAGCCCCTGCCCTACCTGCTGCGCTTCGGCATGGCCCCTCGGCTCGGGACAAGCTCTCCGCAAAAGGCGCGGGGTCTCCGTCCGTACGGACTCCGAGAAGCCGTGCCCTGACCACGTCGTGCGTTGTAACAGCAACACAAATCTAGCCCATTACCGGCGAGGGCGTAGTGTCTTATTTTCGTTCAACCCAGCGGCTCCCGCCGCTGGGCCCTGTGGCAGGAGCCACAGGGTTGAACATTTGTAGGGGAGCTCATCTATCCGGCGTAGGACCTTCCAGCAAATTAAGACACTGCCGGCCACTCGGGTTCCTTGACTTGGTCTTGCCCCTCCGCTAAACTGTGAGTTTGGGTTTCGAGTAACACAGCCCCCCGAGGGAAAGTAAGCTTAGTTGTCCTCGCACTCGCTAGGTCGGCCCGCTCCCCTAGTGGCTTTCCTTGCTTTCATCGTCGCCGCTGCGCCCCTCGCGGCCCAGGTGGGTTCCGAGGTTCAGCTGGATGCCAACCGGCAGATTTTTACCGTGCTGTGTGCCGCCCGCGCGGCTGGCTTGGAGCCCCCGCCGGGCCGCGGCCAATCGGAGCCGGTGATCTCGCAGGTGGAAGAGGCACTGGCGCAGTTGGACCCCAGCGTCCTGGCTCCGGTGCGAGCCTTTTTCGCCGAAAAGCATGGGGGCAGGAATCCGGCCGACGTGAGCGCCTACGTTTCCCTGGGCCTGCTGCTCGGGCCACCGCCGGAGTTCAATTCGGTTTTTCCCCGCAACCAGCTTCCCCCGGATGTGTGGCGGCTCAAGGAGTCGCCCCCGCTGATTCAAGCCTTCTCCGCGCAGGCGAAGCTGGAGCGGCTGTGGTCCCAGGTGCTGCCCTTCTACGAGCAGGCGATCGCCGAGCGCCAGGCGGCCGTGGCCCAGGTTTTGCTCGAGACCCGCGGCTACTTGCGATTGATTGGCGAGCGCTACCCGGGCCGCACCTACACCATCTACCTGGAGTGGCTGGTGCCGAGGTGGCTCACCAGCGCCCGCAACTATGGGGACGATTATTTCCTGGTGATTCATCCTCAGCGGAGCGATTTCCTGGACGCGGTTCGCCACCAGTATCTGCACTTTCTCCTGGATCCCATCGCGGCCAAGCACGCGGGGGCGATGGGTTCCTGGGGGCGTCTGCAACCGGTGGTCGAGCGGGCCGCCGGCCTGCCGTTGGCGTTTCGGCAGGACACGCTGCTGCTGGCCACCGAGTCGTTGATTCAGGCGCTGGAGCTGCGCCTGCGTCAGCCGGACCCTGGGGCGGCCCTCACGGATCTGGAGGCGCTCGAGCGCTCCGGTTACATTTTTGTGCGCCATTTCTTCCGGGCATTGGAACAGTTCGAGAAAGCGGAGCCCTCCATCCGCTTCTACTTTCCCGAGCTGCTCCGGGGCTTCAATGTGGAACGAGAGCGGGCGCGGCTCCAGCGAGTGGAATTTGCCGCCCCCGCGCCCGTCGCCCCCGCTCCTGCCGCCCCACCCGCGCAGAACCCCATCGCGCGGCTGTTGGCGGAGGCGGACAACGATCTGGTGGCGGGCGACTATGCCTCGGCCCGGAAGCGCTTTGAGCGGGTTTTGAAAGAGGCCGACCCGAACGAGCCCCGGGCCCTCTATGGCCTCGCCATCCTCGCCAGCCTCGCGCAGAACCGCGAGCAGGCCAAATACTATTTCGGGCGCACGCTGGAGCAGGCGCGCACCCCCCGGATTGTGGGGTGGACACACGTCTACCTGGCACGCATCTATGATCTTGAGGGCAGGCGCGAACAGGCCGTGGCCCACTACCGGGCCGCCTTGGTTCTGAACACGCGCCTGGCCAAGCTGGAGGAGGCAGCCCGGCGGGGGCTGGAGCGACCCTTTGGAGCGGAGCAGGCGCCCGAGCCGCGCAATCCACCGGAAGGAGAACGACCGTGAAAAACTACCTCCACATGAGCGCCCACGTGCTGTTGTTGGGGCTAGTGGCGGTGAGCGTGGGAGTTGCCCAGGAAGCGGGGAAGGAACCCCAGAAGCCGCCGGCGCAACCGCCGGCCGCGGCACGGCCCAGCGGACCCAGCGTCGAAGAGCAGGCGGCCATGCAGCAAATTATGCAGACGAGTGATCCGCAACAACGCTTGGGCTTGGTGGAGGGTTACCTGGCACAGTTTCCCGAGGGTGTGTTGCGGGGCCAGGCCTATTTGGCGGCGGCGGACGCCTATCAGAGGCAGGGGAATTTTACCAAAGCGGCGGAGTACGGAGAACTCGCCCTGGAAGTAAGTCCCCGCTATTTCGCCGCGATGATCATGGTGGCCGAGGCGTTGTCACTCGGCGCGGTGCCCACCCAACCTGACTACCAGGAAAAGCTGATCAAGGCCGAAGGGTATGCCCAGCGTGCCTTGAAGATTTTACCCGACTTGCTCGCCGCCACCCCGCGACGCCCGGAGGTACCGGAGGAGCAATACAAGCTGCGCGAGGCGTATATGTCGTCCCTGGCACATGGCACCCTGGGGTTCATCTACCTGCGCCGCATGCAGCCGGCCCAGGCGGAGAAGGAACTCCAGCAGGCCACCGAGTTGAACCAATTGCGCCCCGACCCGGTGGATTTCCAGCGCCTGGGCTTCGCCCAAATGCGCCTGCAGAAGTATGCGGAGGCGGAGGCGGCCTTCCAGCGCTGTGTCGAGTTGGGCGGCCCCAGCCGGCCCGACTGCCAGGTACGGCTGGAGCGCGTGCAGAAAATCTTGAAGGATCAGCAAACCCCCAAAGAGAATCGCCCCCCGGGGTAGGCCGATGACGCGCGCGGCACGTCTGCCAGAATCGCTGGAGCAGTTGGAAGCCTGGCTCCACTACAAGTTTCGCGACCCCGCTCTGCTGGCGCAGGCGCTTACCCACCGCTCCCGGCGAAACAAAGACGGCTCAGCCACCACGGCGGTCGATAACGAGCGGCTGGAGTTTTTGGGCGACGCCATCTTGGGGTTTGTGGTGAGCGATCTCCTCTATACGCTGTTTCCGGCGCTCAGTGAGGGCCAGCTCTCCCGCATTAAGGCCAATGTCGTCAACGCCCGTCACCTCCGCCAGGTGGCGGAGCGGCTCGAACTGGGGCGCTACCTGCGGCTGGGTCGGGGCGAGGAGAAAACCGGCGGCCGACAAAAGCAGGTGATCCTGGCCAACAGCCTGGAGGCGCTGGTGGCGGCTCTCTACCGCGACGGCGGCCTGGAGCCCGCCCGGGCCTTTGTCGAAGAGTTCGTTGTGCCCGAGCTGCGGGAGAGCGACGTGGAGTTCCTCACCCGCGCCGACTATAAGTCAGCCTTGCAGGAGTACCTCCAGGAAAAGCGGCTGCCGGCCCCGCGCTACCAGATGGTGCATGCCCGGGGCCCCGAACATCGCAAGACGTTTACCATTGAACTCTGGGTGGGCGAACGCTTTCTGGGGCGCGGCGAAGGCCCCTCGCGGAAAGCGGCCGAGCAGCAAGCTGCCCGCCGCGGGCTGGAACAATTGCCCATTGAGGGGGAACACAGCTAGAATGAGCCAAACGTCGGGAAGCGCAAAAACCTCCACCCTGCGCGAATACGTGGATTCGCTGTTGGTCACCGTCATCCTGGCTCTGTTCGGCACCACCTTCCTTCTGCAGGCCTTCAAGATTCCCTCCAGCTCGATGGAGGAAACCCTGTTGGTGGGTGACCACCTGCTGGTGAACAAATTTATTTTTGCTGGCCCCCCCGACGACGGCGGGTCTTTGCTCCCCTACCGCGCGGTGCGCCGCGGCGACATTGTGGTCTTCAAGTACCCTTTCCCCCCCTATACCCACTTCGTCAAGCGGGTGATTGGACTGCCCGGCGACCGGCTCAAGATTGTCCGCCAGCAAGTGTATGTCAACGGCGAACCCCTGGCGGAACCCTACAAGGTGCACCGGCGCCGCTCCTTTGCGGGACATTTCCAGGACAATTTTCCCTCGCGCGACACCGACTTCCTATACGCGCTGGAGCCGGAGTGGGCCGCCGAGGTAGCCGCTTGGACGTCAGGCGACGAGCTGCTGATTCCCCCCGACAAATATTTCGTCCTTGGAGATAACCGGGACAACAGCCAGGACAGCCGCTACTGGGGTTTTGTCAACCGGAAGAACATCATCGGCCGCCCCCTGTTGATCTACTGGTCGTTCGACGCCTCGCAGCACCGCGCCCGCCCGAGCAGCCGCCGCAACCGGATGGCGGCTGCCTGGGACACATTCATCCATTTCTTCTCGCGTACCCGCTGGAAGCGCCTCCTGCATATGGTGCGCTAGGCCAACGCCCGTCCAATGCCGCGGAAAAAACGCTGGTGGGCCGCTCTGGTGTTGCTGGCCCTGGTCTTCTTCCTCCCCCTGTTGTTCAACCTGGAAGTGCTTCACGAGCCGGTGCAGCGGGCCGTCGAGCGCCAACTGGGACGCGAGATCGAGTTCGCCACCCTCACCGCCCGCCTCTTGCCCCGGCCGGGAGTGGTGGGCCGCCGCGTGGTCGTTCATGAGCAGGAGGGGTTCGGCGCTGAGCCCTTCCTGTATGCAGAAGAGGTCCACTGCTACTTGTCGCCCCGCACGCTGTGGGCGGGCCGGCTGGAGTTCTCGGAAATCCACTTCGTGCGGACCAGCATCAACCTGGTGCGCAATTCCCACCACGCGTGGAATTTCGGCGCGCTTCTCCTCAGCCAGGGCGCAGCGCCACCCTCCACCCCCCCGGTTTCCCCGGTGATTCCCGTCCTCTCGGTCACCGCGGGGCGCATCAACTTCAAGCTCGGTGCGGACAAGCAGGTGTATGTGCTCACCGCGGCCCGGCTGCGAGTGGAGTCGCGCGGGGAGGGCCGCTGGCAACTCCAGTTGGAGGCCACCCCGATTCGGGTCGACCGCCGCCTCACCGAGACCGGCCGGCTGCGTCTCCGGGGGGAAGTGAGCCGCGCCCCAGAGTTTTCTCAGCTCCCGTTTCGCCTGGAGATGGGTTTGGAGCGCGGGTCGCTCGGGCAACTCTGGACGCTGTTCACCGGCCGGGAGCCGTCCCTGCGCGCCCTGGCCTCCTTTGCCGCCACTCTGGAGGGGACGCCGGCGGAATGGAAGGCTGGCGGCACATTCACCATCGCCAACCTGCGCCGTTGGGACTTGGTGGCACCGCCGGGGAGTCCCCGCTGGCAGGGTGAGTTCCGTCTGAAAGTTCTGGGCCGCGAACAGGCGGTAGAGATCGAGAACGCCACGCTGCGCAGCAAGCACTCCGCGCTCCAGGTGGTCGGCCGGGTGGATGATCCTTTCGGGCGGCGCCGCTGGCGGCTTCAGGCGCGCGCCGAGCGCTTGGCGCTGGGGGAGCTGATGATCCAGTGGGCCGGGTTGAAAGCCAACGTCTCCATGGAAGCCCGGCTCGACGCCACCGCCGAAATGGCCCTGCAAGTCCGGGGACCGCTCAGCACCTGGGAGGGCGAGTTGACCGCAGCCGAGGGCGCCACCCTCTACGTCCCCGGGCGTTCGCCCTCGGTGGAGTTGGGCAAGCTGCGGCTGCTGCTGAGGCGGGGCCGCTTGGAACTCCAGCCGCTGACTCTCCGCTTCTCGCCCGCCCATACGCTTACCCTCACGGGGCGACTGCCGCTTTTCGGTTCTCGGTTTCCGTATCGGTTGCGCTGGCGGAGCCGGAGCGTCGAACTGGGTGCGTTGCGCGAAACGGCGGCTGTATTCGGCTGGGATTTGTTCGGGCCCACCCGTTGGCAAGGCGAAGCCCGACTCGATTTGGAATGGCGCGGGGAGGCGCTGCGCGGCGGGGAACCGCGCTGGCAGGGCCAAGTGGGATTGCGAGAAGCAAGCTTCCAGCCTCCTCAGTTCAGCCGCCCGCTGGAAATTGTGCAAGCCCGGCTGCAATGGCGAGGCTCTCGGTTCACCGCTCAGCCCCTGGTGGTGCGGCTGGGGGAGAATACGGTCAAGGGAAGCCTGGAGCGGCAGGGCCGTGCCGGTCGCTGGAAGGTGAGTCTCGCCGCCAAGCAAGTGAGGCTGGGCGACCTCAATCAGCTCCTCAACCCTGCGCCGCGCGGACTGCTGGCGCGCATCGTGGGGCCAGAGCCGCCCCCGATGCTGCCCTGGAAGGAGCTGGCGGCCGTTGGAGAGATTCGTGTGGGGGAATTGACCGCCGGGCCTTTTCGCCTGCGCCGCCTCTCGGCGCGCGGCCAGTGGGAGTCAGGGTGGCTCGAACTGTCCCGCCTCCGCTTTCGCGCCTACGGCGGCCGCTTTGCCGGACGCCTGCAGGGTGACTTTCGTACCACGCCGCCCGAGTACCGGCTGGCGGGTAACCTTAAGCAAGTGAAGTTGGCGGGCTTGCTGGCCGACAGCACCCGGCTGGGCGAGCTTTTCAATGGATTGGTGGGAGCCGACGTGGCCTTGCAGACGGCGGGCACCAACCCGCGGGAGTTGCTGCGTCACTTGCGGGGCCGGGTGGTGGGCGTGGTGCAGGACGGAACCATTGCCCACCTGAATTTGCTGGGGGCGATGTCGGCAGCCGCCGGGCTCGGCGAAGGCGAAGAAGAGGCCGGCACCCCCACGCAGTTGCAAAGTCTGGCGGGAGAGTTTCGAGTCGCCGAGGAGCAGGTAGAGTTCGACGAGGCGCGGTTGATCGCCAACGGCGCGGCGCTCGAGCTCTCCGGGCGGGTCGGCTTCGATGGACGCCTCGATCTCCGTCTGAGCGGGGAACCCTTGCGGGTCGCGGGCCGACGACCGTGCCCCGCCCTCCGCCGCTTGCTCTCGGCCTCTTATCGCTCCAGCGGCACCCTGCGCCGGCCGGAGGTGCAACTGGCTGAGCCGCTGCCGCCGGTCGTCCCCACGCCCCGCTAGTCCGGTTCGACTTGTTTTCTACAGCGTTGGCGGCGAAAACGGTTGACTCCCCCTGGCGTTGACAAGATTTTCTGTCTGGTGCCCTCAACGGGAAACGGCACTAGCTGCCCGCCCGCCGCTCACCGGTTTGGCGTTCGTAGAGTTCCTTCACCCGGTCAAGCGTATCAATTTCTGCGACTCGCTTGTCGGATCGCAGGCGCACGATGCGGGGAAAGCGCAGGGCGTAGCCGCTTTCGTGGCGGCGGGAGCGCTGGATATTGTTGAAGGCCACTTCGAGGACGACCAGCGGCTCGACGCGCCGCTGGAAGCCATGGTCTTCGAGGGTGTGCTGCTGGAAGAACTTGGTGAGCTGGCGGATTTCGGCGTCGGTGAGCCCGGAATAGGCCTTCCCGATGTTGAGCAGGCGGTCGCCAGCGCGCACCGCGAAGGTGTAATCCGAGAGCCAGCCGCGGCGCTTGCCGTGGCCATACTCGACCCCGGTGACCACCACGTCCAGCGTCCCCAGAGGACGCTTCAGCTTCAGCCAATGCCGCCCGCGGCGCCCGGGCGTGTAGGGTGAGTCCGGCCCCTTGACCATCACCCCTTCGTTGCCCCGCACCAGAGCCTGGTCAAAGGCGCGCTGCAGCTCTTCCTCCGACCGGCAGAAGCTTGCCGGCGCCAGTTGCAGTTCGACGCCCGCCGCTTGGTTCGCCAGCAGCCGCTCCAAGCGTCGGCGACGCTCGACCAAAGACAAATCCAGCAGCAGCTCCTGGTTGGCGTAAAACAGGTCGAAGACCACAAACCGCACCGGAACTTCTTCTCGCAGCCCCCGGCCGGGCTTCTTGCGCCCCAGGCGCTTCTGCAAGGTGGTGAAGGGCCGGGGCCGATTGTCCCCCCAGGCCACGACTTCGCCGTCGAGGACGAATTCCCCGGGCAGAGCGGCCAGCGGCGGGAGGAGTTCGGGAAACTCGACGCTTTCGTCGAAGGTGCGCGAAAACAGTTTCGCCGTCGCCTCCTGCTTGTGAGCCTGGGCGCGCACACCGTCGTATTTGTCTTCAACCCAGGCGCCCTGGGGAAAGGACTCTGTGGCTTCGGCCGCGGTGTCGGCCGCACTGGCCAGCATAAAACCGATGGGATGGAAGAGGCAGAGACGCGCTTCGGCCAGTTTGTCTGTGGCGGCCAGGCGCAGGATGACGCCGATGTCACCGGCGAGCATGTGGGCGCGCTCGACCTCCGCCAGGGGTTTGTCGAAAGCGTACGCGATCGCTTCTTTCACCAGGCTTTCCCGCAGGCCGATGCGCAACTCCCCGGTAAGAATCTTGACAATGTATTTCGCTTCCCGAGGATGCGCCCGGCGCAGCAGCGAGTCGAGGACCGCCAGTTTTTGTGCCGGGCCACGGCGTGCGGCCAGCTCTTCGAAACCCGCCGCCACGGCCCTCAGCGACAACTCTTCGGCAGCCGTCTGGCCCCTCAGAAGTTCTTCCGCCATGCCACCCAGGTCTCCATGCTTGCGATAGACAGCTTCCATGGTGTCGGCCGGGGTGCGAGCCAAGAGCCGGACCGCCTCCCACACCAAGGAGGTTCCCACCGCCAGAACTTTTTCTTCCGTGCGGGGAAAAGCCTGGCCAGTAAGGAAGACGGCCGCGCGGGCGGCCTCCTCGAGGGGCCGGGAGCGCAGGTAGTCGCCTACCAGGCGCACTTTCTCGGTTTTCTTGGTGGTGGCCGCGACGGCCTCGCAGGTTTCAGCAAAGCGGCGCACGGGAAGCGGTCTATTATGGCATGGCAGCGCGCCAGGTGGTTGAGGAGTGCAGGAGTATGCTAGTGCCATCCCAACTTTTTGAGGATAATAGCAGGTTCAGGCGCGGCGTTGACCGGCTCCCCTCCGGGCTGGTTGGAGCCGCACTCGTGTGGACGAGTCGAGTATGGTACGGGTAGGGCGGATAATCACGGCCGCAGCGGTGCTCTGGCTGGGCACGGGCGGTGCCGGCGGCCAAACCCCGCAGCCGTTTATCCGCTACCGGGTGGAGCAGGTCATTCGTTTGGAAACCATCACAGCCGAAGCCCAACCCTTGCCCGGACGCCTGCGCGCCCAGCCGGTGAGCACGGGGGTCGAAGGGCGGGTGCGCTTCGTGCTGGAGCAGCGGTGGGAGGAAAACCCGGCGGGGCGCGGTTCACCCCGAGCCACCAACGCGAGGGGCACTTGGCGCTTCACCCAGGTGGAGGTGGAGCCCCCGCACGCCGAGACTCCCGGTCGGGCAAGCGCCGGTGTGGCACAAGTCCTGGCGGTGGGGTTGGCCTGGATGCAGCAGCTCGACGCCCGGGAATTCAGCGGGGCAATCTCCGAATTGCCCGTGATCCCACTCGGGGAGGCGCCGCCCCGGCGCTTGACCTCGTGGCTCCGCTGGGCGCAAACAGGTACGTTTGCTGGCGTCGAGAAGGATCCGGTGACGCTCGCCACGGCCTCGCCTGAAAGTGCTCCTCCATTCGGCTCGGGCCAGGCTCCCACCCCGGAACCTCCCGCGGCAGACTATAAAGTGCAGTGGCTGCGGAGCGAGTTCCGGTCCCGCTCTGCGGCATTGTGCCACGTGCAGCAAGCGCGCTGGGCAGTGCCGGTCGCGGCGGCGCCAGCTTCGGTGTCGGCGGAGCTGGCGGCAGCAGGCGTGGAAGCGCGCAGCTATTTTTCCGCCCAAAGCCTGGAATGGGTTTCGCAGGAGAGCCCGGCGCTCGTCTACGCCGAACGCAGCGCGGTGAGCGAAACCTTCTGGAGCCTGGCCAAGGTGAAGAAACCTGAAGTGCAGGAGCTGGTGTTTCGCATACGGCTGGGCGTCCAGGTGCGGGTGGAGCGGTTGCCGTGAGCTGGCACCCACAAGTTTGGTTGATGAGCAGGCAGGAATGCCTGCGGCATCAAATGAAAAGAGGTATAGGCATGAGCCGCTGCCGCCAAGAGTGGACTATCCACGCTGCCCGGGGCCGCATCGTGCGAGGGAGCGCCCTGCTGCTCGTCCTGGCCATGCCGCTGGGCGCCGCTGAAGGCATCTTGCTGGTTCCGCGATTTACTCCCGGGGAGCGGGTGCGCTACCGCATGCAGTTGACCGTGGAAACCGAGTCCACGCTGAATCCCTCAGGCACGACGCTCACCCGCGAGGAGCCCCTGCGGCTCGCCTTTGACATCACCTGGCAGGTGGAGATCCTGGCCCCGCCCGCGGCGGAACGGGCGGCGGAACCCCCGGGGGCGGTAAGGTTGCGCGCGGTCATCGAAGCGCTTCAGCTGGAATCCTCCCGGGTGACCTCGCCATCGGCCCTGGCGGATGATTTTGTCGGCAAGGCGGTTACTTACAGGTTGCTGCCCGACGGCAGCGTGGACAGCATCCAGGCGCCGGAAGAGTGGCTGGAAGACGGCCAACCGTCGGCCTGGCTGCGCGCCTGGCTGGCGCAAGGCAGCGGTGTCAGCGACGGACTGCCGCGGCATCCGGTGAAGCCCGGCGAGCAGTGGCGCGCTGAGCGCGAGTTCGAAGTCCCGGGGCTGCCGCGCCAGCGGTTGGTCTCGGAAAGTCAGTATTTGCGCGACGAGTCCCGGGGGAGGCCTCCCTGCGCCGTCATTCTTACCCGCTTCGAGCTGAGCGGAGCCGACCGCCGCGAAGTGAAATCGCCCGATGGCACGCCCGCCCAGGTTGACACTCGGGTGGAGGGCGGGGGCAGCCGGTTGAGCTGCTATGACCACCGCACCGGGCGCTTGCGCGAGTCGTCCCAGACCAGCCGCGAATCCATTCACCTTGAAATCCGTCGGCGCCCGCAGAAACCCTCCGAGGCATCCCCGCCGCTGGTGCTGGAGTCGCGCACCGTCACTGAGTCGCACCTGCAAGTGGTGGACTGACGCGGCCGGCGCGCTATAATGAAGGGTTTGGCCGGTAGGCGCGGAGTGCGCTGAGGCAATGGACTTCAAACTGGTCAGCAACTACGAGCCCCGGGGCGACCAGCAGCAAGCCATCGAGGCGCTGGTGCGGGGTGTGCACTCGGGCGAGCAGCACCAGGTGCTGCTGGGAGTTACCGGCTCGGGCAAGACCTACACGATGGCGAAAGTCATCGAGCAGGTGGGGCGGCCCACGCTGGTGCTGGCCCACAACAAGACCCTGGCGGCCCAGCTTTTTCACGAGTTCCGCAACTTCTTCCCCCACAACGCAGTGGAATATTTCGTCAGCTACTACGACTACTACCAGCCGGAAGCCTACCTGCCCGCAAGCGACGTCTACATCGAAAAAGAAGCCACCATCAACGACGAGCTGGATAAGCTGCGCATGTCGGCCACCAAGGCGCTCTTCGAGCGGCGCGACTCGGTCATCGTGGCCAGCGTCTCCTGCATCTACGGGCTCGGCTCGCCGGAGGCCTATTACGGCATGCTGCTGATGCTGGAGAAAGGCCAGCGCACACCCCGGGCGGACATTCTCAAGAAGCTGGTGGAGATCCAGTACGAGCGCAGCGAGGACCTGCGTCGCGGCAGCTTCCGGGTGCGCGGGGATATGGTCGAGGTCTACCCCACCTATGCGGACGCCGCCTACCGGATTGAGCTTTGGGGCGCCCAGATAGAGCAGCTCAGCGAAATTGACCCGCTCACCGGCGCCCGCAAGCAAACTCATCTCCGCCTGCCCATCTACCCCCGGACGCACTACGTGATGCCTCCCCAGGAGCGGGAGCGCGCCATCCGCGACATCCTCGCGGAACTCCAGGGGTGGAAGCCGGAGTTGGAAAAGCAGGGCAAGCAGGTGGAAGCCCAGCGGGTCTGGCAGCGGACGATGTTCGACGTTGAAATGATGCGCACCATCGGCTACTGCCACGGCATCGAGAACTACTCGCGGCACCTCTCCCGACGTCCCCCGGGGGAGCCCCCGCCCACTCTGCTCGACTACTTCCCCCGCGACTTCCTGCTCTTCGTGGACGAGTCCCACCAGACCATCCCCCAAGTGCGCGGCATGTTCGAGGGCGACCGCTCCCGCAAGCAAACCCTGGTGAACTACGGCTTTCGCCTGCCCTCGGCGCTCGACAATCGCCCCCTTAACTTCGAAGAGTTTCTTCATCGCCTCAACCAAACGATCTATGTCTCCGCCACCCCCGGCCCCTACGAGCTGACTAAAGCCACCGGGGTGGTGGTGGAGCAGATTGTCCGCCCCACCGGCTTGATTGACCCCGAAGTGGATGTGCGGCCGGTGCGCGGCCAGGTGGATAACCTGCTGGAGGAGATTCGGCGCCGCACGGCCCGCGGCGAGCGCGTGCTGGTCACCACTTTGACCAAGCGCATGGCCGAAGACCTGGCGCAGTACTACAGCGAAGTCGGGGTGCGCTGCCGCTACCTGCACTCCGAGATTGACACCCTGGAGCGGGTACGCATCCTGCGCGACCTGCGCCGCGGTGCTTTCGACGTCCTCATCGGCATCAACCTGCTGCGGGAAGGGCTCGACCTCCCCGAGGTCTCGTTGGTGGCCGTGCTCGACGCCGACAAGGAGGGTTACCTGCGCTCGAAGACGGCGCTGATTCAGACCATGGGGCGGGCGGCCCGGCACATTCGCGGCAAGGCCATCCTCTATGCCGACCTCATCACCCGGTCGATGCGGGAGGCGATGGACGAAACCAGCCGCCGCCGCGCCATCCAGTTGCGCTTCAATGAGGAGAATGGCATTACCCCAGAAAGTGTGGTGAAGCCGGTGGACATGGCCTTGGCGTCGATTGTCGAAGCTGACTTTGCCACCGTGCCCCTGGAGGAAACCGAGTTCGAAGAGATTACCGACGAAGAGCAGTTGCGGGAAATCATCCTCAAGCTGGAAGAGCAGATGCGCGCCGCCGCGAAGAGTTTCGAATTCGAGCGCGCCGCCCAACTCCGCGACCGCCTCCGCGCCCTCAAGCAGAAGGACGTCGGCATGCTCTTCCAGCCCGCCTTCCTCCCCCGCGAGCCCTTGGCTGCCGAAGCCACCGTCCTTACCCCGTCCTCCGCGCCGACCCCGAAACCCAAAGTGCGTTTTTCGCGGCGTGGTTCCCGCCGAAAATAGGCCCGCAGAGCTTGACAAGCAGTTTGGTAACTAAGTATGGTCTCTGCGTTTCTGCCAAATAATGGTCTCAAGTTCGAAAGGGGCGAAAAATGACTATTTTCTATAGCAAAAAGTTTTGGGTTTCCCTAGTTGGGTTGATCTTTGCCGTCCTGACGGCATATGGGTTGACGGTTCCCCCTGAAGTCAGAGTCAAAACCCTTGAAGTAATCATGGCGATAGTCGCTGCTTACAATGTAGGACAGGGCATCGCTGACGGCGTAAGCAAAGGAGAAACTTCTGGTGTCGCGGCCGCTCTAAAGGCCCGCAAACCCTAGGTCGCTCGACGGTCGCTATTCGGTGGTTTTGGGTACCGGCGTGTTAGTGTGTACAATATTTTGGCCATAGGTTATGCTCGGATAGCCACGACTGAAGCTACGGTCTGACGAAAGCCTGGCCTGACGATTAGGCGAGGCCGTTTCGCAGTTCTTCCAACGGATAGAAAGTCTCCCGCCAGAGGTTGCCGCCGCCACACCGTCAGGGCACGCTTTCAAGCGTGCCAATAAAGCAACGGCCCTGCCCACGGCTTTAGCCACTGAGGGTATGGAAGGACGGCCTCAGGGGCTATTCCGCCTTGCTTCGTCCCCACAATCCGGCACGACTTCAGTCGTGCCGAAGTTGGTAGGGCAGACATTCTTGTCTGCCCGAGCAGGCAGGAATGCCTGCTCCACCAAGAGGGAACCCCGGGCGTAGAAAAAGCGATCCTGGGCGCTCAGCCCACCTTTTTGGTGCAGGTTTTTTGGGGGGTTGAAAACCCCGCCCCGCCAAAACTAGACAAGGCCTTTGCGGAGTTCCTTGAGCCGAGTGCGCTCCAGAGGGAATCCGGAGGCGATTTTTCTCCGCCGCTGGGCGGTGGGCCGGTTATCCTATCCCCGCTATGGCGAAGACCATTGCGATTGTGGGCGCAGGACGGGTGGGGCAGACGCTGGCGCGGGCGCTGCATGGTCGCCGCTACCGCATTGGGGCGGTGGTGACGCGGCGGCTGCACACGGCGCGCGCCGCGGTGCGCTTCATCGGCGCCGGCAAGCCCCGCCGGCGTGCGGGTGCCGAGGTGGCTCAGGCGGACATTGTTTTGATCGCCACACCGGATAGAGACGTGGCACACGCCGCTCATGAACTGGGACAGCAGGGAAGCGACTGGCGGGGCAGGGTAGTCCTGCACACCAGCGGGGCGCTCGGGTCGGGCGAGCTGGCGTGCCTGCGGGAAAAGGGCGCCGCCGTGGGCTCGCTGCATCCGCTCTATCCTTTCTCCCGCCCGCTGAGGCGCTTTCCTCGCGGCGTAGTCTTCGGCATAGAGGGCGACCGGCGGGCGGCGAAGCAGGCGGCAACGCTGGTGCGCGCCCTGGGCGGCGAGCCGGTGAAGATTCGCGCCGCAGAAAAGCCGCTCTACCACGCAGCCGCGGCGCTGGTGGCCGGCCACTTGATGACTCTGGTTGACCTGGGCACGCGCATGCTGGTGCGCGCGGGTGTGCCCCAGGGACGCGCCCGCCACGCGCTGCTCCCGCTGGTGCTCGCCACCCTGGCAAGCTACGCGCGCTGGGGCGAGCGCGCCTGGACCGGGCCGCTGGAGCGGGGTGACGCGGAGACGGTCTGGCATCACTTGGTGGCGCTCAAAAGCTTGCCCCGGCCGTTTCGGGAGGTGTATCTGACCCTGGCGCGGGCCGCGCTGACCCTTTATCGCCCCAAGCGCTCACGGGCAGCGAAGGAGCTGCAGCGGCTGCTCAAAATGTAAGGCCAGGAGGATGGCTACCACTCGGCAACGCCTGTTTTCTCGCCTTAATGCCCGCGGGCTGGGCGGGCTGGTGCTGGTGGTGTTCCTGCTGGCATGGGCGGCGGCGGGCGCCGCGAAAAAGAAACCGCAGAAGCCGCTCGATATCAACAGGGCGAGCGTGGCGGAGCTGGTGCAGTTGCCGGGGGTGGGGGAGGTGATTGCCCGGCGCATTGTGCGCCACCGGGAGAAGAGCGGAAAGTTTCGCCGGGTGGAGGAGTTGCTGGTGATCCGCGGCATCAGTCGGAGAAAGCTGGAGGAGCTGCGGCCCTACGTCACGGTGGAACCAGAAGAAGCAAAGGAGACAAAGAAGACGAAGAAGACAAAGAAGACAGAAGAGAAAGACTGAATCGGGTGCGGACGGCTAGCGGACGAAGCGTTCCACCGTCATCAGGGCCAGGCTGATCAGCAGCGACGGGCCTACCACGGCAACGAATCCCCAGAAGAAAAAATAGGCGAAGGCAGCGACCAGAGCGAGCGCGGCAAGATTGTAGAGCAGCTCAGCAAGCGGCTTCATGCGTCGCGCCGCACGAGCCGGTGCGTCCCCACGGCAATGGGCACCTGCTCGATGATGCGAATGTCGAAGCCTTCGAGGGCGGCCACTTTGCGGGGGTGGTTGGTGAGCAGGCGGATATTGCGCACGCCTAAGTCAGAGAGGATCTGGGCGCCGATGCCGGAGGTGCGCTGAATCTGCCGCTGGGAGCGGAGGGATTCCGGGACTTCGGGTTCGCGGGGGTGGCCGTGCTGGTGAACGGCGATAACGTTCCTGTCTTCCACCTTCTCGATGCCGAAGCCGGGCCCGGTTTGGTGGAGATAGACCAAGACGCCGCGGCCGGCGCGGCTGATCAGTTCCAGGCTTTTGTCGATCACCTGCTGGCAGTCGCAGCGGGCGGAGCCAAAGACGTCGCCGGCCAAGCAGTGAGAGTGGACGCGCACCAGCACGGTGTCCTCCTCGCTGAAGTTGCCTTTGACGAGGGCGATGTGCTGTTCGCGGTCGAGCTCGGACCCATAGGCGATCATGTGGAAGTCGCCGTGGCGGGTGGGGAGGAGGGCCTCGGCGATGCGGTGGACGGTGCGCTCCGTGCGCAGGCGGTAGCGAATCAGGTCGGCCACGGTGATCATCTTCAAACCGTGCCGCTGGCAGAAGCTCATCAGGTCGGGCACGCGCGCCATGGTGCCGTCGTCGTTCATCACTTCGCAGATGACCCCGGCCGGGGCCAGACCGGCCAGCCGGCCCAGGTCCACCGAGGCCTCGGTCTGCCCGGCGCGCACCAGCACGCCACCCCGGCGGGCGCGCAGGGGAAAGACGTGCCCGGGGCGAACCAGGTCAGAGGGCCGGGTGGCCGGATCGATGGTGGTGCGGATGGTGGCAGCGCGATCGGCGGCGGAGATTCCGGTGGAAACGCCGCTGGAGGCGTCAATGGACTCGCAGAAGGCGGTGCTGTAAGGGGAGGTATTCTCCTCGGTCATCAGCCGCAGGCGGAGGTAATCGCAGCGCTCTTCGGTGAGGGTGACGCAGATGAGGCCGCGACCGAAGCGGGCCATGAAGTTGATATGCTCGGGGGTGATCTTTTCGGCGGCGATGGTCAGGTCGCCTTCGTTTTCGCGGTCTTCGTCATCCACCACGATGACCATCCGCCCCGCGCGGATGTCTTCGATGGCTTCTTCGATGGAGGCGAACTGGAAGATGGTTTCCATCATCGGCCTGCGGCCGGCGCGTTAGCCCCCCAGCCCTCCGAAGAAATAAAAGAGCAACGCTCCCAGACCGGCTGCCCCGGGAATGGTCAGGATCCACGCCCAGAGGATGCGGTGGGTGATGCCCCAGCGCACGGCGGTCAAGCGGCGGGAGGCGCCCACGCCGATGATGGCGCCGGTGATGACGTGGGTGGTGCTCACCGGGATGCCGGCCTGTGCCGTCCCGAGCAGGGTCAGGCCGCCAGCGGTTTCAGCGGAGAAGCCGCTGAAGGGAGTGAGCTTGGTAATGCGCTGGCCCATCGTTTTGATCACCCGCCACCCGCCGGCCAGCGTACCGCCGGCAATGGCACCGTGACAACTGATTATAACCCACCACGGCGGGTGAGGCACCTCGTGGGAGAGAGCGCCTGCCGCCAGCAGGGCCGCCCAGATGACGCCCATGCCTTTTTGGGCGTCGTTGGTTCCGTGGCCCAGACTGTAGCCGGCGGCGGAGAGGAGTTGAAGGCGGCGAAACCATCTGTCAACTCGCTGCGGGGCTTGGCGACGTACGATCCAACTGGTGACGATGGAGAAGACGATGGCTCCGGCCATCCCAATCAGCGGGGCGAGGAAGATGAAGATGAGGGGCTTCACCCAACCGGAGGTAATCAAGGCGCTAAAGCCCGCCTTGGCCACGGCCGCGCCTCCGTAGCCGCCCATCAGGGAGTGCGAGACGCTGATGGGCAGCCCCAGCCAGGTGCAGACCGCAGTCCACAGAATGGCTCCGAACAGGCCGGCCAGCAGCACGTACTCATTGACCATCTCCAGGTGGACCAGCCCCTTGCCCATGGTTCTCGCCACTTCGTAGAAGCCGGTGAAGTAAACGCCGAGGAGCGCGGCGAAGAAATTCCAGAAGGCGGCCCAGGCCACCGCGGGCAGGGGGGTGAGCACCCGGGTGGAGACGATGGTGGCGATGGAGTTGGCGGCGTCGTTCCAGCCGTTGGCAAACTCAAACAGCAAGGCCGCAACTACGATGACAACCAGGAGCGTGTAGGTGTCCACGTCGACGCCTCCGTCTCAGCGGCCCGGCCCCGGGGCAAAGGCGCCCCCGGTGAGCGACGATGGAGGGCAAGGGGCGCGCACGGCTAGTGGGGTTCCAACCTGGATGGCCAAAGAGCGTGCACGGTCATCTAGACACCGGTTGTAGTCGAATCAAGTGGGAACGGCACTAGGCGCTTTTGAGGACGACGGTTTCCAAAATGTTGGCGACGTCTTCGCACTTGTCGGTGGCGGTTTCAAGCACTTCCAGGATTTCTTTCCACTTGATGATTTCGACCGGGTTTTGTTCGTCGCGGAACAAGCTGCCGATGGCTTTGCGGACGATGCTGTCGGCTTCGTCTTCCAAGCGGTTGATCTCAATGCAGCGGTCGAGGATACGGTCGGGCTTCTCCAGGGAGGCGACGGCGAAGTGGATTTCGTCGGTGGCACGCACCAGGATGCCAGCCAGTTCGGTGGCGCCCGGGCGCACCTTGTCCACTCCGTAAATCACCAAGCGGGCGCCCACGGCATCCGTGAGGTCGAGGACATCGTCGAGCCTGCTGGTCAGGGTGTGAATATCTTCGCGGTCAAAGGGGGTGATAAAGGTTTGGTTCAATTTGGTAAAAATCTCGTGGGTGAGGTGGTCGCCGCGATGCTCGAGGTCCTTGAGGTGGCGGACGCGCGACTGCACGTCGCGGTAATCATGCAAAATGCCCGCCAGCACGCGGGCGCCTTCCTGGATGTTCGCCGTCACCTCGGTGAACATCGTGAAGAAACTCAGTTCGCGTGGCAGGAGGCGACTCAGGAGGTTGGCCATACCCATTCCCTCGGAGCCAGTTAAGATTCGCTCACTTTCGCTCTGGCGGGTGGGCTCGAGGGGCTTGCGCTTGCCGTGCCCCCCGCGGAGCCGACCACTATACTCAAGGGCTGGGGCGCTGGCAATCCCTGCCTGCGGCCGGCAGGCCTTACTGGGGGGCGGAGGACGGAGCCACACTCAGCTCGTCAATCACCTTCAGGATGTTCTCCGGGCGGGCTCGCACGCGCATGTCGTCGTTCAGATTTCGCCAGCGTACGATGCCGGTGGAATCGATGAGAAACTGGGCCGGACGGGCCACGTCGGCGCCCCGGGTTCCTTCGCCCTTGCGCAGCAGGGCGTAGCGGCGGATGACCTCGGTTTGGGTATCGGAGAGGAAGAGGAAGGAGTAGCCCTGCTTGTCGACGTGTTTGCGGATGACGTCGGGAGGATCGGTGCTGATGGCGACGATGCGGACACCGCGGGCGGTGAACCCCTCCAGGTGCTCTTGCAAGCTGCGCAGGTCGGAGTTGCAGAAGGGGCACCAGTAGCCCCGGTAGAAAACCAGCAGCACCCACCGATCGTTTCCCGCCTGTTCGTTCTGGGCGGCGGCCGGCGGGACCAGGAGTTCGACCAGGTTCACGGTGATGCCGGACTTGTCCGGCAAGGTGAAGTCGGGCGCTATCTCGCCCACCTGCGGCGTACGCCTTTGCACAGGAGGCGGCTTCGAGGGTGAGGGGAGGGGCGGGCGTGGCAGTTGCGCTGCCGCGTTGCTGGCGAAGGCCAGCAGCGTAACCAGGAAACTGGCGGGGACCAATAGGTTCCGGCGACGCTCCATGCTGTCTTGCTCCTCTCTCGACAGCCGAGGTCTAATACATAGATGCTTGAGAATCTTTTCCGACCCAACCCGAGCCGAAAAAAAATAGAAGGCCCCGGGTTCGGTCCCCGGGGCCTTGGCTTGAGAGCCTCCCCGCCACCTCGTTGGTGAGAGTGGGCGGGGTTGTGGTATCGGGTTAGTACATGCCGCCCGGCGGCATGCCAGCACCGGCGCCGGCGCCCTTCTTCTCCTCCTCGGGGATTTCGGACACCAGGGCCTCGGTGGTCAGCATCAGGGCGGCGATGGAGGCGGCGTTCTGCAACGCCAGGCGGGTGACCTTGGCCGGGTCGATGACGCCCGCCTTGACCAGGTCGGCATACTCCTCCCGTTCGGCGTCGAAGCCGTAGTTGGGCTCCTGGCTAGCCTTGACCTTTTCGGAGACCACGGCGCCTTCGTGGCCGGCATTGGAGGCGATCTGCCGCAGGGGTTCCTCCAAGGCCCGCTTGAGGATGTTCACGCCCACCTGCTCATCGCCGTTGAGCCTGAGGGTCTCCAGGGGAGCGACCGCGTGCAGCAGCACCACGCCGCCGCCCGGGACAATGCCTTCCTCGACCGCGGCCCGGGTGGCGTGCATGGCGTCTTCGACCCGAGCCTTCTTTTCCTTCAGCTCGGTCTCGGTGGCGGCGCCCACCTTGATGACCGCCACGCCCCCCACCAGCTTGGCCAGGCGCTCCTGGAGCTTCTCCCGGTCGTAGTCCGAGGTGGTGTCCTCGATCTGGGTGCGGATTTGCTTGACCCGGCCTTCGATGGCGTCGGGTTTGCCGGCGCCCTCCACCAAGGTGGTGTTGTCCTTGTCCACCGTCACCTTCTTGGTGCGGCCCAGATCCTGCAGGTTGATGTTTTCCAGCTTGATGCCTACCTCCTCGGCAATCATCTTGCCGCCGGTGAGGGTGGCGATGTCCTCCAGCATGGCCTTACGGCGATCGCCGAAGCCCGGGGCCTTGACCGCGCAACACTGTAGGGTGCCGCGCAGCTTGTTCACCACCAGGGTGGCCAGCGCCTCGCCCTCTACGTCCTCGGCGATGATCAGCAGCGGTTTGGCGCTGCGGGCAATCTGCTCCAGCAGTGGCAGCAGGTCTTTCATCGAGCTGATCTTCTTTTCGTGAATCAGGATGTAGGGGTCTTCGAGCTTCACCTCCATGCGCTCCGGGTCGGTGACGAAATAGGGGGAGAGGTAGCCGCGGTCGAACTGCATCCCTTCGACCACGTCCAGGGTGGTCTCCATGGTCTTCGACTCTTCCACGGTGATCACCCCGTCCTTGCCCACCTTCTTCATCGCCTCGGCGATGATGTTGCCGATGGTCTTGTCGTTGTTGGCACTGATGGCGGCCACCTGGGCGATGGCCTCGCCCGCCACCGGCTTCGAGCCCTTCTTGATCGCCTCGACGGCGGCCTCCACCCCCTTCTCGATGCCCCGCTTCAAGGCCATGGGGTTGGCGCCGGCGGCCACGTTCTTCAGGCCTTCGCGGTAGATGCACTGGGCGAGCACGGTAGCGGTGGTGGTGCCGTCGCCCGCTACGTCGCTGGTTTTGCTGGCGACTTCGCGCACCATCTGCGCCCCCATGTTCTCCAACGGGTCTTTCAGTTCGATTTCCTTGGCAACGGTAACGCCGTCCTTGGTGATGGTGGGGGGACCGAACTTCTTGTCCAGCACCACGTTGCGGCCCTTGGGCCCCAAGGTGATCTTGACGGCGTTGGCGAGGATGTTCACGCCGCGCTGAATTGCTTGGCGCGACTCTTCTCCGTGAATGACTTGCTTAGCTGACATGGTTTATTTCCTCCCTCATATCAGAAATGGTGTCGGCCCGCCTGCGGTGGGCAGGCGCGCCGGGACAGCCTACTTTTTGGCGCCTACCTTGGCAGGTTTGGGCACAAGCACGGCCAGAACCTCCTCCTCGCGGAGGATGAGGTACTCCTCGTCATCGATGCGGATGTCGGTGCCGGAATACTTGCCGAAGAGGATGTGGTCGCCCGCTTTGACGTCGAGCGGCACCAGCTTTCCTTCCTCGGTCTTCTTGCCGTTTCCGACCGCGATCACCTCTCCCTCCTGCGGCTTTTCTTTGGCCGTGTCGGGGATGATGATCCCGCCCTTGACCGTTTCCCCTTCCTCGATGCGCTTGATGAGAATGCGGTCGTGCAAAGGTCGTACATTGGTAGCCATCGGTTGTCTCCCTCCGAAAAAGAACTGTTTGTCCCGCCCGCCCCCGGGTTGCCCCGAACGGGCAGGGACGAGAAAAGCTGAACGTTCCGGGCGGGGTCAGCCGCCTCTTCAGCCGGGGCCTACCCTCGCCCTTGTCAGTCCCTCCCAGAGAGTGCCAAACTGATTAGCACTCTTCGGACGGGAGTGCTAATTTATGCAGGAAGGGCGACTTTGTCAAGCCTGCCGGCGGCCAGGCTGGTTTGCCCCGGGCCCTCCTTGGCTCGTTGCGCTACGGCCACGGCTGTCCTTGCTTTGGTTCGGCATGCCCCCCAGCCTCCAATCCGTAACTTGTTGTATAATAAAAACTTACACTCCTTCGCCCCGAGGCCCATTTTCTTGACAGA
>JBHHYS010000011.1:0-41527 GCA_046757645.1 Terriglobia bacterium
GCGACTACTACCAGCGCCACTACGAACAGCGCGCGGCACTGCTCGCCCGGGTTCGGACAAGCCGCCGGCGGGGAGAGCGCCGGTAGGATGCGCGGCGCGCGTCGATTCGACCCCGCGGCTGCGGTGCGCTTTGCCCGGGCGGAGTTGGCGGAAAGCTGTCGCGTGAAGCAGCGCATCTCCCGGGCGCTGCTCGTGCGGCTGGCGGAGTTCGCCCGGCTGACGCTGGAAGCGCTGGCCCGGGGCCGCCGGGTCTATCTCTTCGGCAATGGCGGCAGCGCCGCCGACGCCCAACACATCGCCGCCGAACTCCAAGGCCGCCTGCGCCGCGCCCGGGCGGCCCTGCCGGTGCTGGCGCTCACCACCAACAGCTCGGTGGTGACAGCCGTGGGCAACGACTACGGCTTCGGGGAGATTTTTGCCCGTCAGGTGGAAGGCCTGGTGGCGCCGGGCGACGTGGTCGTGGGCATCACCACCAGCGGCGCCTCCGTGAACGTGCTCCGGGGATTGCGGGCCGCGCGGCGCCGCGGGGCGCGCACCGTAGCGCTGACCGGAGCGCGCCCGCGCAAGCTCGAGCCGCTGGCTGACCTGCTTCTCAAGGTTCCCTCGCGCGATACCCAACGCATCCAGGAAGCCCACATCACTCTCGGCCACATCTACTGCGATTTGATCGAGCGCCACCTCTTTGCCCGGCGCTAGTGCCGTTCCCACTTGTTGTGCCGTCCGATTCACAGCCTCCCCAGAAAGCCGTGACTGTGTCATTCTGAGCCGCCGCAGGCGACGAAGAATCCAGTAGGTTGTCTTGATAAACCGCGATTCTTCGCTTCGCTCAGAGTGACCGCGAAAAGTGCTTCTTCACGAACCGGTTAAGACTTTCGCCTCATCCCATAGCCGATACTGTCGAGGGTTGTTGTAGGTTCGATCCGGCCCTGCCTGGGCAGGCGAGTTGGCGGGAAGGCCACTCGCGAGCTTCGTCCACCGCAAAGGTGAAGACGGAAAACCCGTTCTACCAGTCAGCGTCGGGGAACTCAGACGTTCCAACCAGACTGTGGCCAGCGCAAAAAGGCTGGTGCGGCATGCGCGGGATTAACCGAGAGGCGGAGCGAGGCCAATCTCCAGGGGGTGATGCGTCTCCCGGATGGGCCCGGGCTACGGTTGAAGTTCCTTGAAAGCAAGGATGGCTTTGGGGAGGTAATCGGCGGCCAGGGAAAGGGCGCAGCTATCGTAGCGCACATCGAGCGCCTGCTCGCCCTCGCTCACAGCTTTCAACTGCCCGCCGGGGAGGATGGCCCCATAAACTTGCACCGGCCTCCCCCCGTCGGCCACGATGTCGACCCTGCCGGTGGTGACAATCACTCCGTAGTATTGGAACCTGCCCTCGATTTGCAGATCGCCTTTCACAAGCAAGATACCCGCTCCCTTCCCCGCCGTGATGGAGAGCGAGTGATCGGAATAGACAATGGCGGGCGCAGCCGGGTTCTCCTTGGTCGGCGGGAATGAGGTCAAATCGCCCAACACCACCCAACTCCCCCGATAGGTTTGGCTGACCTCGTCATAGCTGATGTTGACGGGGTCTGCCTCCTGAATAGGAATCGCGAAGGGAGCCATTTGTCCCAGAAGCTCGCTCGCCGCCGGAGAGGAGAGCGCGCTGTTGGGGCGATAGGGCTCGGGTAGGCCGATGGCCGTGGCACCGGCAACGAGCGTAACCGTATTGCCCGAAACGATTCCGTAGAGGTCGGGCGCCGCGCCGCAGTTGTCCAGTCCTGAAACCGTCAACTTTCCGGTGAGTTCCACGCTGCCGGCCGCGGTCACCGCGGCGCTGGGGTGTATCCAGGACTGGCTGGCAACCTCGTATTGCAGCAGGCGTCGAGTGCCGTTGGGCTGCACCGCCAGCGCCGTCACTGTGTAGACGACCCAACCGGCGGGCGCCTGGCTGGCGAGCCGTTGCTGGGAGCTGTCGTAGACCAGAGGCTGGTTGGGATCGAGGACGCCGTCGCGGTTGACGTCCTGCTGCGAGGAGTACTCGGTCTTCTGGGTGATGCGCACCCACTTGTAGGGGATGGCAAATGGCGTCAGAGCATTCGGCTGGTCGCTGGAATGCACCGTGGTTCGCTTCTCCCCCGCCGGGAATTCGCGGCGATACTCCCTATCGAAATAGGGGGATGCGGGATCATCCGGGTTGACGACCTCCTGGGGGCTGCTATTGACGATGTAGGCAACGTGAGCATGGCCTTTGTCCAGGTGGCCTTGGGGGAGGCTGGAATCCGGGAGGGCATCGGGAGCAGAGCGCATCAGCCGGCCGCGCCCTTCTTCCAGCCCGGCCAGGGCCGAATAGTAGCCCTGGGACACGTTCTGATAGGAAGCACTCATCCGGTTTTCGGCGATGGTGCGGAAAACCATGCTGGCCGCAATCCCGGAAAGTAAGAGCAGGACGAAGAGGGCAAAAAAGAGGGTAACACCCGCGTCGGCGGCTCGCCGGCTTGGCTGGGACCTGGGTGAACTCATCAAGCTCTCTACTGACGGGGATTGATTCGTCGCGCCGCACCCGCCAGATGAATGATTTCCTTCTTCGCGGGATCCCGCGAATCGAGTCTGACTTCAATGGCCAAAGAAACATAGACGACGCTGATGTTGTTCGGAAACGGCTCCGCACTATCCGGCTCGACGTCCCAGCTAAACACCGGCAGGGGGGCCGGCAGGGTCTGATTGGCCAGATTCTCGATGAATGTTTCCTGGGTGGAGAGGGGCGCGCCCAGGCTACCGTCTATCTGCTTGGGAAAAACCTGGCGCCGCAGGCTTCTCCCGTCCGCTGCAACCCGGTATTCGATTCTCTCCACACTACCGTCAAAATCAAGATCGGTTTCAAACACCACCGCGTTCGCGCTTGCCTCCAAGAATCCTGTGGCAATCAATCCCGGCGCCTGCAGCCGGGTGAGCGGATCAAAATTGTTGCCCGGCGGATAGCCGACCATGCGCAGCTCCCGCAGCGTTTGATAGAAAGGAAAGCGAACCACTTGCAGCTCGTTCACCTGCCGTTCCTGGCGTCCCTCGACCCGTTGCATGTAGAGCAGAACCTCAAAGACGCCCGCGGTAAAGAGCCCAAAGATGGCGAGGACAATCAGGAGCTCAAGCAGCGTATGGCCCTGAGCCAAGCTGTGGGTTCGATTCCGCCTCATACCCTCACCTCACGGAGCAAAGAGGGTGCGCAGCTGAACCGGCGGGACGAGCAGCGCACCGGAGCGGGCCCGGACACCGACGACAAACTCCTTGGTGTTGCTCGGTGTTCGCTGCACGTTCCAACGAACGTCGTAGCTCACCCCGCGAGGATCCTGATACGAGAGGGAGAAACCGGCGAGGGGAGCGAGGGAGAAATCGATCCGGCCAGCTTCGCTCAGAGGATTCCCGCACGACTCTTGAGCCGGAGCGGCGCAACTCACTTGAATCCAGTTTCCTGCCCGGTCGAAAAAACCCCCCGGGGGAGCAAACGCTTGTTGGCCCATCTGTTCCAACAGCCGCTCGCCGACGATGGTGGCGGTGGTTTGGTAGCGGCTGATGTCGTTCTGCCGTGTGGTCAGCGGCACCAACGGCACCAGAGCCAGGACGCCGAAGGTCAGGATGAAGAATGCGGTGAGCATCTCGAGCAGGGAGAAGCCTTTGGCGGGCGATGCCCGGCGGACTATCTGGTTCGTCTGCTCGAGCCGGCTGTGCGTCATGGCAGCGTCACTCATTCCACTCGGATGGCTCCCCGCAAGGCCACCCGCTTCACCCGGGGGCTTTCCTCGGCGGATTCGACCAGCGGACCGGTCAACTTCTTTCCCCCGGGCCCGACTAGGTCGAATATCCGCGGCGGCTGTGCCGTGGGCGCAAACCGTGCCAGCAGATCCATCTCGTATTCCCCCGGCCGGAAGGGGCGCCCCCGATTCGCCAACGCGGTGGAGTGAAACAGACCTCCACTCACCACAATCGGGTAGTCGTGGGCCAACACCGTGTTCCCCCGACGCACCCGCGCCCCGAGAATCGTCCCGTCGGGCAGATTGGTGCGCCCGCGGAGAATGAGTTTACCTCCGGCTACGCGCTCCGCCGTCGCCTCCATGTGGGCCTGAATCAGGCCGACGCTTTGCTCCCGATACACCTCCGCCTGCGCTTGCTGTTGAGCAACCTCCCGCTGCAACGTCCATGACCAGCCCCAGAGCAGCCCCCCGGGAACAAACGCTAACAGGACAAGCAGCGCCCAGCGGCGAATCGGGAGTTTGCGACGCCCGGGTGGCAGCGGGGCCAGGAAACTCCTGGGATCAAACTCCGCGAGTCGCTCCCACCCTCCCGACGGGGTTCGCCGGTAGATGTGCCCGGGGGCGAGCAGCGGGGTGCCGCACAAACGGCACCACAGGCCTATCTCGGGGGGCTGAGTTCGCCCACAAGTCGGGCAGGCCGCCAAGGGACGAATTTTGGTGTTAGTCGCGGTAGCCATGACTCGCTGCCCTACTCTCTGCCGGGCTCACGCTTGCTCGCGGAACCCCCCCCACGCGGAGAACCCGCCCGCAGAGTTGCTCCAAAGACACCTCTGGCACCTTTGGCCAACGGTTCCAGCTCCCCCGGAGAATAGTTATCGGAGAGGAATTAAGTACCCTGTCAGGGCTTCGCCCATCGGACGCCCTTTCGGGCAACAGCCGCGCCCCTGGCGCGCCCTCCGGTGAAACCGCTCAGGAATGGGCTTGCTCGGAAGAACCCCCTACCAGGCTTCCTCCCCCGTATGCCTGTCAATCTTCTTCCTGCAAGCAAAAACAGTCAATGCCTGCGAGGTGCGGATTTCGATACTGGACTCTTGGACAATCCCAACCCCCGTCCTACCCGGCGAGGGTGACCTAGCTCCTAAATAATGCGCTAATCCATTGATAACAAAAGAAAAAGAATCGGCCGCTCAGTACAACCAGGTAAAAAAACCGGCGCTCGACTCAGCCGCCGCACCCTCGGTCGCTACTCCACCGAAAAAGTGAAGGTAGAAAACCAACTCTGCCAGTCGGCCTCCGGGTACTGGGTCGCGGGCACCATGTGCAGCGCGCGCACGAACCAAGCTCCCGAGTGCTCGAGCGGCACAACCACTCGCCCGTCAGCATCGGTGCGCTGCCGGAAAGGATAGTGGTGGCCGTGCGTGCCCTTGGTCCCGGCGCCCAACCAGACGTTTGGCAGCGGCCGTCCCTCAAAGAGCACCTGCACGACAAGCACATCGCCGGCGCGCAACCCGCAAGGGTTCGTCAAGGGCACGATTTCCAGGTGCAGGCCGAGCGGCTGGCGGTAGCGGCGGCCGTCGGAGGCCTGGCCGGCGCAGAGCGCCAGCTTGGCAATCTTGCTATAGCGCTCACGCCCCTCGGCGTAGGCCTGGCCGCGCGTGGCCCGCGCAGCGACGGTCTGTTCCAATCCCTCTTCGCCGATGTACGCGTTGAACTCTTCCTGCTTGAGCACGATCAAGCGCGGGCGCGTGGTCGCGGCCACCAGAGTCAGCCCCGGTCCGGGGGTGAGCTCGGCAACCAGCGACTTTCCCTCCACCCGATAACCGGTGACTTCAATGCGCCCCGCGACGCTTACCGCCTCGAAGCGCGCAATGCGCTCGGGGCCGGCCGCTGCCTCGCTGGTGGGAAAGTCTTCGCTGGTGTTGAGAGCGACTCGTACCGCCCGGCCCGCCTCCACCCGAAAACTCTCGGGCACCAACCAAGTGTCATGGGCGAGGAGGCTTCCTGCCGCCAGCAGGAGAGCCACCGCCGCGGAGAGCCATTTCTTCATCTCTTATATCCCTCTAGGTGTTGGACTGTGAGTCTTGTCGCCGGTTGGAATTCGCCATCGGCCCGGCCCTGGCTGAAGAGCCGGCAGGCGTGGCCAGCGGCGCCCGGCTAGCGGCGGGCCGCCGCAGGCACCACCTCGTAGTAGCTGTACCAGGGCTTGGCCGCCTTCAGGCGCTCGTTGACGGCGTTGATGTTCTTGACTCCCTGGTCGGCGAGCCACTCCTCCAGCGCCTTGGCGCCGTGCTTGGCGTAGACAGGGATGCCCTCCTTCCAGGTAGCCCGCCCGCAGAGCACCCCGCACCACTTCACCCCGGACTCAGCCGCCAGCTCCAGCGCTTCGGTGTACTCCTCGTTGCCGACGCCGGCGCTCAGGTAGATGAAGGGCTTGCGAGCCACGCTGGCGGCCTTCTGGAAAGCGGCCAACGCCTGTGCCTTGGTCCAAACCTTGGAGCCCTTGAAGGCGCGGGTGCCTTCGACGAACTTCATGTTCACCGGCACCTCCACCTTGAGCACGTCCACCCCGTAGCGCTCCTTACTGAACTCTTCCATCGACTTCGTCACCACCTCGGGCTTCTTGGGGGCGTAGTCAGGGCCTTTCTCGTCTTTCCCTTCCTGGTAGCCGATGAACTCCAGGAAGAAGGGAACGTCCAGCGCGGCGCACTCGGCCCCGATGCGCTCCACAAAGGCGTGCTTTTCTTCGTTCACCTCCGGCGGGTCAAAGGGCGTGTAGTAAATCAGCACCTTGATGGCGTTCGCCCCCGCCTCCACCAGGCGTCGCACTGACCAGGTGGGCAGCAGGTCGGGGCGTCGCCCCGGGCGGGTGTTATCGTAACCGCTCTTCTCGTAGGCCAGCAGCACGCCCGTTCCCCGAGCCACTTGCTTGAGCGCCGGCAGTGAGTACTCGGGGTCCAAGAGGATGGCGCTGGCGTGCGGGGTGAGGATATTCGCCACTGCGGCCTTGAACTCGGTCATCGCCTCCGGCTTGACCTGGCTCTTCTCGATGCCGCGATTCTGGGCAATCGCCTTGAGCAGGGAGCCCCGCTGGTCCATCGCCGCCGCCGCGATGACGCCCTCTTTATTCGCTACCGCTTCCAGCCCCTTGCGCTTCCCTTCGCTGATCTTCATGGCCATCCTCTCGCCTGGTGTGGAGTAAAATCCTGAACAGCGCCCGAAGACGCTTGCGTCGAAGCCGGAGTTATTCTAGCACGAACACTGGCTGCGCTTGGGCGGGCTAGTTTTGCGCCACGTCGCTTACGCGAAAGGTGAGAAGCGCATAGCAGCTCCCGCAGACATGGGTGGCGGCGTCAAGACCTGCCTCAATTTCGTACACCGCGGTGGACTCGCAGCGCTCGCAACCCACGCAGGGGGCCAGCGGGTCGCTCGGCCCCTCCCGGGGCAAACCCTCCCGCTCGGCCTCGGGCAGCTCCCGGCCCACTTTCTCAGTCCCCAGCATGAAGCTCGCCTGGCAGTCGTTGCAGACATGATTGAAGCAGCACTCGGGCTCGCAGGTATAGGTGATGCTGCGCGAGCCGCAGTTGGGACAGGCCAAGCGCAGCGGCGAAAACTTCATAGTCTGCTCTGCCAGTCGGTCAACATTGCCTGCAAGTCTTTGTTTTGCCTCCTGCCTCCTGCCTGCCAACCATTCAACCTCAGGCCTTGGTGGGGCAGAAATTCCCGTCTGCCCTAACACCCCCGGCCCTCCCCCTCGCATAGCACGTCCCGCCGGCTGATGTCCACGCTTTTTGCGGTTCTCGCGGTGTCTGCGGAAAAAACTTTCTCGCCTGCTTTGATCCAGTTGCCTCGGCAAACCGGTAGAACCCGCTTCCAGGTTTGGGAGCCTGCCCCGAGCGGAGTCGAGGGGGCGAGCCGGTCCGAGTGCGGCTGTGAGAGACTTTGCCCCGGGCTGGAGTCAGCGCAGATTGTTTGTAGCCCGGGCGTGGAGTAGTTTATCTTCCCTTCGCCGGCTCCCAGGCCGCGTGGGCCTGCCGGCCGCGGGCAGGCGGCCAAGGGAACCACGTTTTTCGAGAAAGGACGGCGATGGCGGAACGCCTTTATCAGGTGGAGTGGAACTGCATCAGTTGCGGGCACAGCCACAGCTTCCGGCACGCCCTGGGGGAGTTCGACGACTGGCCCAACAAATTCGAGGGTAGGAAGTGCGAGAACGAGGATTGCGCCCAGGTGCAGGACGTGCGGTTCCAAAGCTGCACCGTTACTGAAATAACCCCCTAGGAACCAGGACAAGCGGAGCAGTTTCGCCTCAGGGAAAACTACTTTTCGCCGCCCAGGCGTTAGTGGCGGCAGCCAGATCGAAAGCCGATGGCCAACTCCGCGCAGCGCCGCGGGGTGTGCAGGTCATCGGCCGCCGCTTCGCGCCCAAACTGGATGGAGAGGCGCATCCCGTAGCTCGCATCCGGGCGCGGCGCCAGCGTCACGGAGCGAAGCTCCGGGTCCGTCCCGGAAACCGCGGGCACGGCGAAAAAGTCTGCCGGACGGATACGGCTGAAATAACCCACCCGCAACCGCCCGCCCCAGAATTCGACTAGGGGCAGATGCACTTGGCGGAAAAACGGGGTTCGCTCGATACTGAGCTCCAGCCGAGGGAGCATCCCGGGAAGGAGCTGGATGCGTCGGAGGGTCGATAAGGGTGCCGGCGGCCGCTCCAGGTTTCCCTGAGCCGCCATAAATGCGGCCGCGGCAAGCGCAACTCGTTCGCGGGGGGGACGGGGTTGCGCCGCCGCGGCTACGTCGCTGCTTCCCACCACCAGCACGATTATTGACACAGCCAGGCTTTTCTGCATTGGAGTTACACTCTCGTGCCGGTGACTGCAGTACCTGGGGGGAGACTACGACGGCGGCCACTGGAAAGCTACTGGCGGGAAGTCCAATTTGGGAACAGGGAGCGGTACCTGTCCTTGAGGACAGCTCAGGGCCAGGAAAAGGAAAGTCTGGGAGCGAGCCCGGACACTCGCTAGCACCGTGCTGAAAAAGCATTCTGGGTGTCATTCTGAGCGCTGCCTGCCTGCGGCAGCCAGGCGAAGAATCTCTCTTATGAAGCAACTCAACAGGTTACGAGATTCTTCGTCCCCTTCCGCTCCTCAGAATGACGGTTTGAACGACTTTTTCACCACCTGGCGAGGGCATTGACGCCAACTTCCGACGAAATCTTGCTGACCCGGCTCCGAATACCCGGGCCGAACCGGCTCAGGTCCCGGATAGCTAGCCCAGCTATGCGGAGACTCGCAGGCGCGGCGGCCCCGGTGTCGAGTTTTCCGAAGCCGGGGCCCTGCCTCAGAAAAATTGCAACTGTTCCCGCTGCGCCACGGTCCGGAGGAAATTTCGCAAGCGGGTACGGTCGGCTTCGCTGATCTCCACGAATTCCATCGCCATGCCGGCGCCCTCGTCCACCCGACGGATCATCCCCCGAACCGTGATGCTGGCGTCGTCACCCAGCCAGATTCGCATCCGCACCATACGCCCGGGGCGCAGCGGGCGCGGGTCCTCAATGTAGGCACCGGACATGGAGAGGTCGCGCAGGCGTGGCTGGAGCTCGAAAAACTCAATCCGAGTCTCTTGTCCCCGGAGGCGTAGTCCCGCCCGCCGATCGTAATCACGCTCCATCGTCACTACTATAGCACGCCGGATTCACCGCCACCGCCTGCCTTTGCCCCGCCGCACGCAGCCTGTACCGCCTCACAAAATCCCTCCCAGGCTGACCGGCGAGGGAGGTCCGGGGGACGAGAACGAATGCCGCCGCCAGCCGGAGTCGCGCGCCCGCAGGCAGGTCAACGCGCGCCGCGGGGGGATTCGGTGGATGCGGATTCGGATCTGCCCATCCGCGCGCTGCTGTCTTGGTGGTTCCAGCCGGTGAGACCTGAGAGGCTAGAGCACTGATTCAGGGTGAATACTGTGAGCCCCAGAAGGCCGCGCGGGGGGTCAAAAACTCGATCCCCACCCGCTGACCCTCTTGGGGTGAGTGTTCGCTCGCCCATACCACCCGCGCCCGGGCCGACTCCTGGTTTTCTAGATTGACGATTTCCATCTCCGTCCCCCTATCCACGGCGATCATCAGGTGGATGCGGGCGCCCGCACCATTCAGCACTTCAGTCCGGGTTTGCTCCTCTTTGATCGTGCCTTCCGCGCAACTCCATTTCACCCGCAATGGGATGGAAAGAGAAACCCGTGGACTGCGCCGGCGGTCTTTTCTCTCCATCCATTCCTCCACGCCATTGAGTTATACGGCCGGCTTTCCTCCCCCGGGGGAAATGGCTTGGCCCTGCACCTGTTATCTGAACCCTGATTGGCTGTCAAGCGCTTTTCCGGATTGGCGCCGTGAGCCCGAGGATGAGCGGTTGTTTACTCCCGGGATTGCTGGACATACTGAGCGATGGCTTTCCGATATTCATCCTTCAACTGATGGAACTGAATCCCCATCCGCAAACCCGGCTGCGCATGCACCACGACGCCCTGGGTCTCCACATTGTGGCGCGGCGGCAGGTCGAATCGAACGATCACCTCGGTACTGGGCTCGAAGGTGACGCCGCAGAGAACCAGCAAGCCGCCCACGCTGATGTTATCCGTCAGGCCGATGACGGTCGCGTGGCTGGTCTGGCTTTCCACCTTGGTGTACAACGGCGCACGCGGGTCCCTGCGGGGAATTCGCGACGGTTGCACGGGCAGGCCCGGTTCCTTCGGCATCCCTACACCTTTCCTTCAATCTCCAATTCGTGAGCTCCTAGTCTCGCCCCGGGAGGCGGGAGTTTGTCAACTTCTTTCACCCCTCCCCCAGCCGCCGAATCGGCCCACGAACCCTATTCTAGCGACCCGGGCATCTTACCCCTAGGCGCGGGCTTCTCGGTCTGAGAGCAGCCTGTTCCGTCGGCCCCCAGTGCGTCTTCTCGAACGGCTTCGTTGTCATCCAGTTCGTCCCCGCGGGCGGTGACCGGCCTCGCGCACCGCAAAAGATGTATTGATGTAGTGATGGCGACCCAGCCTACCTCTCCCCATCACCAAGGATGCCTTTCCCGGGCAGGTCTCTAACCGGAAAAAATGGTGAGCCGCCCAGGACTCGAACCTGGAACCCGCTGATTAAGAGTCAGCTGCTCTACCAATTGAGCTAGCGGCCCACCGGGACACTACTTTTATAGCAACGCCCCGCGCCCACGGTCAACCCGTCCCCCGCAACCCTTCCCTGGCCGTGCCCATCTCACCTATGCTCTACTACCTGGGAGGTATCCGCGGTGCGCCCAACCGGGTAGCTCATAATGCGACGCCGGTCCAAAATCCTCCTGGTTGTTGTCGCCGCAGTCGTCGGGCTCGGCGGCCTCCTGGCCTGGCGGATCCACACCTGGGGTCGGCCGGTCCCCCTCGCCTATCGCCGCCTGGCCCTTGCTTCTGCCGGCGCAGAAAACAGGCGCAGCTATACCTACGTGCGCCTCGGCCCGGCTGGGGAACCTCTGGGCGACTCTTCAGGCCGCACCGTCGCACTGGACGCGGACGATGACGGCACCATCGACTTTGTGCTAAGCGAAGGCTCCCCGCCTACACGTTTCAGCCGGCCCCGCCCGGACGACCCGGAGGCGCGTTGGTTGGTCGTCTGCTTGGACGGTATCCCCTACAAGGTGCTGCTGTCACTATGGGAGGAGGGGTACTTCCGCGAGTTCTTCCACCCCGCCCCGCTGATTTCCCCTTTTCCCTCCGACAGCGAGACCGCGCTCACCGATGTGTTCCACACCGGCCCCGTCCCCGGTTACCAGCACCGCTACTTCGACCGCGCCACCAACCAGCTCGCTGGCGGCCCCTTGACCACACTGGGCGAAGAGAACCTGCCGTATCTCCGCCGGCTCGACTATGATATGGGCGGACTCTTCAAGGCACTCGCCTACGTGCTACCCCGCAAGAGCTACCGCGCCGACCTCGGCCGCCTCCGCCAGCGCTTCCTTGCCTCCCGCAGGCGCGTCTACCTGGCTCACATCGCCTCCAGCGATTCCCTCTACCACATCCTGCCCCGAAAGGAGATGCGGCGCTTGCTCCTCGAAGTCGACTCCCTCCTGCGCGAGCTCTACTTCAACGCCCAAGGGAAACTGCGCATCACCGTTTTCTCCGACCACGGCAACAGCCTGGTGGCCAGCCGCGCCGTGCCCCTCACAGAGCACCTCGCCGCCCACGGTTGGCGGCTCACCGCCAGCCGCCGCCGCCCCCGGGACGTGGTGGTGCCGGCCTACGGCCTGGTGGGATTTCTTGCCGTCTATTGCGCGCCTGAACAACGCACCGAGCTGGCTCGCCGTCTGGCCCAAATGGAAGGCGCAGACTTGGTTGTTTATTCGGATAGCAGCCACCTAGTCATTGAAAACGCCCGCGGCCAGGCGCGCCTCGACTGGAATCAAGACGCCAGCGCCTTCCGCTATCAGCCGCTCACCGCTGACCCGCTCGCCCTCGCAGACATTCTGGCCGGACTGAGGCAGGAGGGAAAAATTGACCCGGAGGGCTGGGCCCAAGACGCCGACCTGTTCCGGGCCACGCTGCACCACGCTTACCCCGACCCGGCCTACCGCCTCTGGCAGTGGGCCACCAACCACGTGCGCAATCCGGCTGACTTGCTGGTGAGCCTCCGGCCGGGCTATTTCCACGGCAGCCGCTCCTTTCAGGCGATGGTGGAGATCCTCAGCACCCACGGGGCACTGGACCACGCCCAATCGACCGGCTTCGCGATGACGACCGACAGCCCGCTGCCGGGCCCGCTGCGGAGCCGGGACCTGCTGCCGGAGGACTTGCGGGAAAGCAAGGCCGCGGTGGGTGCGAACCGAAATTCGAAAATCAAAAATCGAAACGCGAAGGCAGAGACTGAATAGAAGACCCGGCGCAACGGGCGAGTTTCGGTTTTCGGTTTTCGCTTTTCGCGAGGCTAGCGGCGCAAGGTAGCGGCGATTTCCCGCCCGGCTTTCCTCGCCACCTCCAACTCCTCGGGGGCAAAAGAGATGGCCGCCACACGCGCGTGGCCCCCGCCCCCGTAGCGCTCGCAGAGGCTGGCCAGGTTGCTTTCCTTTGCCGGCTTTTTCCAGGGATTCGAACCCACCGCCACCTTGATTCGCTGCGACGAACGGCTGAGGCCGACGCTGTAAATGCAATCGGCATACAGGTAGTAGGGGATGAACTTGTTGTAGCCCTCCAGCGGGCAATCGGTGATGTCGAAGTAGACCACCCCGCGGTCGTACTCCGCCTGGCGGCGCAAGATCTCCAGCGCCTTCTCCTGCCGCCGGTAGAGTTCCCCGAACTCCTCGGCTACGTAGGGCAGCCGGGCGATCTCCTCCAGCGACCGTGAGGCCAGTTCGGGGATCAGCCGCGTGGTCAGCTGGGGGTCGATCGATCCTTCAATCACCAGCGCCACTTGGGTGGCGGCGACGTTCACCTTGACCGCGGCTTCCGGGCTTTCGTACTGTGCCCCATCAATGATGTCGGCCCAGTGAATCAGCTCGGCCAGAGGCTCGGGGCGGAAACGGAACTTGTCCCGCGCCACCGTGGCCAAAAACTTAGTGCAGGATTTGTAGGAAGGGTCGTAGAATTTCTTTCCGCTCCGGTCACGCCGGAAGTGCTCGGCGTCTTCGGGCGAGAGGAAAGCGCTCTGGTGGTGGTCGAACCACCAGTCGAGCTTGGGGGAACTCGAATACTTGAAATCCACTACAACGTTTTCATCCCCATCGAACGTCTCTTCATCAAATAGGGCGTTCGCCGGCCGATGCACCAAGCCGGTGTAACGGAACTCGGCCTGGGGGTCAAAACACTCGCGGTAGAAGCGGGAAAAGACGGCGGCGGAGGAGGTGCCGTCGAAACACCGATCATGAAAACAGACGCGAACCTTTTTCCCCATGCCCCTGTCGCGGAGGTTCATAAAGTCGCCCGGTTTAACCCCGCGCAAAAGCCATTAGAGATGGCATCCGCGCTTGCTTTTGTCAAGCGAAAACTCGCCCCCGGGGGACTCGCCGGGGCCCTGCTCCTGCTCAGTGGGGCCGGGGGTGGGGTCGCGGCCAGCGAAGCCTTCGACGCCAGCGCCTACGCCCGCGTGCTCAAGCAACACGTGACCCCGGAGGGCAGGGTGCACTACGCTGCCCTTAAGCAACAGCCCGCCGACCTGGAGGCCTTCCTGCAGCAGCTCGCCGCCCACAGCCCGGAAAACAGCCCTGAGCTCTTCCCCACCCGGGCCGCTCAAATGGCTTACTGGATCAACGCCTACAATGCCTTCGTCGTCCACGCGGTGGTCAAAAGCTATCCCGCCGGAAGCGTGCGCGACCTGAAGTTCGGCTTCGGGCTGTTGTTCTTCAAGCGGGCCCGCTTCGTCGCCGGGGGCAAGAAATACAGCCTGGACGACATCGAGCACGGCATCCTCCGCGCCCGCTACGCCGACCCCCGCGTCCACTTTGCGCTCAACTGCGCCTCCACCAGTTGCCCCCCCTTGCGGCGGGAACCCTATCGGCCGGAAACCCTCGACCCGCAATTGGACGCCGCCGCCCGCGATTTCATCCGCCGGGAGGAAAATGTTTGGATGCGGGGCGACGTGTTGTTCCTCTCCAAGATCTTCGACTGGTACCGGGAGGACTTCCTCAAAACCCTGGCGCGGGAAGGGATCAAAGAACCCAGTGTGGTGGACTACGTGCTGCGCTACCTCCCGGCGCCGCTCGCCCAGCGAGTGCGGCAGGAGAAGCCCCGGGTGGAATTCTACGACTACGACTGGTCGCTCAACGACGCTGCCCCGCCGCCTGACTAAAACCCCCCGCCCCCGGCAGAGAACTCTTTCCCCCCCAGCAAGCTTCGTATATAAGTGCGCCAGCCGTTGATGTCTTCCCCCCGCGCATCCCGTCGTCTCGCTTGGCTGCGCCAGGCGAGCCCCCACGAGCGCAAAACCTTGCTCGCCGGCAGCCTGGGCTGGCTGCTCGACGCCTTCGACGTCATGCTCTACTCGATGGTGCTTGCCCATCTGATCACTCACTTCGGGATGGACAAGAGCACGGCGGGCTTCTTGAACTCGCTCACCTTGCTGGCCTCGGCCGCCGGCGGCATCCTCTTCGGCTTTCTGGCCGACCGGGTGGGGCGGGCGCGGGCCTTGACGCTGAGCATCCTGGTCTACTCGCTCGCCAGCGGCGCCTGCGGCTTCGCCCAAAGCATTTTCCAGCTCGGGCTGTTTCGCTTCGTGCTGGGCCTGGGGATGGGCGGAGAGTGGACAACCGGAGCCACGCTCGTAGCGGAGAGCTGGCGCGCCGAGCACCGCGGCAAGGCTCTGGCCTTGATGCAGTCGAGCTGGGCAATCGGGGAAGGCCTGGCGGCGGTGGTGGCGGGTGCCTTGCTCGCCCTGGGAAGCCTCGCTCTGCTGCCCGGAGTCGAGCTGCCCGCCTGGCGCGCCGTCTTCCTGGTGGGAGTGCTGCCGGCGCTGCTGGTCTTCTGGGTTCGCCGCCGGGTGGCTGAGCCCCCCCTGTGGCACCGCAAGCGCACGGAGTCTCGCCCGGCGGGCGGCGCCCAGGCCCGAGGCACCCTCAGACGCCTCTGGCAGCCCGACCTGCGCCGCAACGCCATTCTCGCCACCCTGATGAACACGGCCACGCTGTTCGGCTACTGGGGACTCTTTACCTGGATTCCCGCCTTTCTTTCCCTGCCGGTGGCCGAGGGCGGGCGCGGCTTGACGATTACCCAGACCATGCTCTGGCTGCTGCTGATGGGGGTGGGCAAGTGGTTCGGCTACGTGCTTTTCGGCTACTTTGCCGACAGCGTCGGCCGGCGCAAGACCTACATCGGCTATCTGGTGGCGGCCGCCGTCCTGGTGCCCATCTTCGCTTCGCTCACTGCCCCCCGGGCGCTGCTGGCCGTGGGCCCTCTGGTCGCCTTCTTTGGCACCGGCTACTTCAGCGGCTTCGGGGCGATTGCCAGCGAGCTCTTCCCCACCGAGATTCGCGCCAGCGCCATGGGGCTCACCTACAACCTGGGTCGCGCCGTGAGCGCTGCCGCCCCGGCCCTCGTCGGCGTCCTGGCCGCCAGCTATGGTCTCGGCGCCGCCTTCTTTCTCACCTCGGGCGCCTTTCTGCTGGCGGCAGGGTTGGCCTGGCTGCTGCCGGAAACCAAGGGCACCCAACTGCGCTAGCCCCCCGGTTTCCCCCTTGACAACCCCGCCCCAAAAATAGAATAATTCTAAAGTTCGACCGCCCCGGATAATTCCCCCGCTCGAAGGAGGAAGCTCCGTGAGTGCTCGCAAACTCTTGTGGTTGGCCATTGTAGTTGTCGTTATCGTCGGTGCGGTGTGGTACCGCCGCTCGCAGCCCGCCCCACCCGCTATCCCCCTCGGAACCGCGCTTGAGATCAAGGCCCCCGTCGGTCTGCCGCCGGTGCCCATCCCGGCCGATAATCCCCCCACCGCCGAGACCATCGTCCTGGGGCGCAAGCTCTACTACGACCCCCTCCTCTCGGTGGACAACACCGTTTCCTGCGCCAGTTGCCATGCGCCCTACTTGGGCTTCTCCGACGGCAAGCCGGTGTCCGAAGGCGTAAACGGCCAGACGGGCACGCGCAACGCCCCCACCGTCATCAACGCTGCCTACCTCACCACGCAGTTCTGGGACGGGCGCGCCCCCAGCCTGGAAAAGCAGGCCGAAGGGCCGGTGCAGAATCCGGTGGAGATGGCGAACACGCTCGAGGCGGTGGAGAAAAAGCTGACGGCCGATCCCACCTACCGGGCCGCCTTCAAAGCGGCGTTCGGCCGCGACCGGATCAGCTACGAGATGGTGGAGAAGGCCATCGCCTCCTTCGAGCGCACCGTGCTGGCGGGCAACTCCCCCTTCGACCGCTACTTCTATCAGGGCGACAACACGGCGCTGAGCGAGTCGGCAAAACGCGGGCTGGAGGTTTTCCGCAATCCCGACCAGGGCAACTGCGCCGCCTGCCATACCATCGGCAAAAACTATGCCTTGTTCACCGACAACAAGTTCCACAACCTGGGCGTCGGGGTGACGACGGGAGTAACCGGCGAGGCCGTACTGAGCGATTTGGGCCGCTACGAGGTTACCCAGAACGAAGCCGACCAGGGCGCTTTCAAGACGCCCACGCTGCGCAACATCGCCCATACCGCCCCCTATATGCACGACGGCAGCTTGAAGACTCTGAAAGACGTAATCGACTTCTACATCGGCGGCGGCAACTCCAACCCCTACCTCGACCCGGAAATCCACGCCCTCGACTTTCTCAGCGGGCAGGAGCGCGACGACTTGCTGGCCTTCCTGGAATCGCTCACCGGCGAGTTCCCCTACGAGGTCGGGCCACCCGGGAAGGTCAAAAAGCAGGCCAGCGGAGAGTCAAGAGGCGAATAAGCTCAGCGCGCCCGCCCCCGCGGGAGCCCCCCGCCCGAACTCCGCCACCACGGATCGGGGCCGGGGGCGTCCGGGATTTTGTTGCTCGACCTCGCCTCTGCAGGGAATCGCCCGGGGCGTCGGAGGACAGGAAGCGCCCCGGCAATTCCCGGGCCCCCGCCACGAGCCCGGAGGCCACCGCACCCCGGCCCGCTTCCCGGTGCTTGAATCGAGCGGGCAGCTTACGTATGATTTGGCGCGACGGCAAACTTGAAGCAAGAGTCCTGGCTTCCGTCAGCCGAACAATCCCGTGAGTACGGACAAACCCTACAAAGCGGCCTTCTACGACCTGGACGGAACGCTGTTGAAATGCAATCTGGTCACCACCTATGCCTACTATGCCCGGAATGACCGCTCCCTGTTGAGATCCGCCTATCTATTCACCAAGGTTCTGCTGAACGTGCCGCTGTTCTTCGGGTTGGATCTCTACTCGCGAACTTTGTTCAATCTGTTTTTCTTCCGCGCCTACCGGGGAATGCATCGCGATCGGTTGATCGGCCTGGCGGACGACCTCTTCGAGGTCACCCTTAAGCCCTCCATTTATCCCCAGGCCGAGGAACTGGTGCAGCGCACGCAGGAAGAAGGCTTTCGCAACGTGCTGGTGACCGGCGCGCTCGACATCACCATCCGACCCATCGCCCTGCATTTTGGGATTGAGGAAGCGATTTGCAACCGCCTGGAGTTCAAGAATCACATTGCCACCGGCCGGGTGATGCCCCCACTGGTCGCCGAAGAAGAAAAAGCCAAAATCATCCGGGCGTTCGCGACGCGGGAGGGAATCGACCTGGCGCAGTCCTACGCTTTTTCCGACAGTACCTCGGATATCCCTATGATGGCGGTCTGCGGGCACCCGGTGGCCACCAATCCCACCCGCCGCCTGCGCCGCTTCGCCGTGCGCCAGGGGTGGCCGATTATGGAGTTGACCCGGGCCGGGGACGGCAGACCCCAATTGGCGGGGCAACCAGCCGGGAACCGCCCCGCCTCCCTCTCGACCAAAGGAGCGCGCCAGTGACCTACGGAAATGGCTACAACCCCGCGGAGGCGGCCAAGGACTGCGTGGTCTATCTGGACAAGGACTCGGCCCCGCGGGTGCTCTTTTGCGGCGAGGACTTGGTCGAGGTCAACTTGCCCCCCGGGACTCGGGTGGTCTACGCCAAGCCGCCCATCCCCGGGTTGAAGGATCGAACCGCCGCCATCCGTCACGCCATCGAGCATCCGGAAAACATGGAGCCACTGGCGGCGCAGCTCCGGCCCGGCATGAAGGTCACGATTGCCACCGACGACATCTCGCTGCCCTTGCCGATGATGAGGCGGCCGGACATTCGCCAATCAGTCCTGGAGATTGTCCTCGAGCTGCTGGCCGCCCAGGGCATCGACGATATCCACATCATCATCGCCACTTCGTTCCACCGCCGCATGACGGCTGGGGAGATCCGGCGGTGTGTGGGCAAGAAGACCTTCAATGCCTTTTACCCGGAGCGGCTCTACAACTATGACGGCGAAGACCCCCAGGGCACGGTGGAGCTGGGTCGAACCGAGCTGGGCGAGTCCGCCCGCATCAGTCGCCGCGCGGCGGAATCCGACCTGCTCATCTACGTGAACATCAATCTCTCCACCATGGATGGCGGGCACAAGTCGGTCGGCGTGGGCCTGTGCGACTATCCCACCCTGCGCGCTCACCATACGCCCCAGGCCATCCTGGCCTCGAATTCCTATATGGATCCGGGGCGCTCGGCGCTGGCGCATTCCTGCGATCGCATCGGACGGATCATCGACAACCAGCTCAAGCTCTTCCACATCGAGACGGCGCTGAACAACCGGATGTTCAATCGAACCACCGATTTCCTCGCCCGCAATGAAGACCACTTCTCGGCGGCGGACAAAATCAAACTCAAAGTCACCCGCTTCGCGCTCTCGCAATTGTCCACCGCCCAGAAGCGCAAGCTCTACTTCAGCATCCCGGCCGCCTACGAGTTGATCGGGGTGCACGCCGGGGAAACGGAAGCAACCCACAGAAAGATTTTGCAGTACTGTTATGACCAGTACTGCATCCCGGTGGAGGGCCAGTCCGACGTGGTGATCTACGGCATCACCTTCGTCTCCCCCTACAACGTCAACTCGATTATGAATCCGATTCTCGTCCAGGTGATGGCGCTGGGCTATTTCTTCAATTTTTACCGGAACATGCCCATCGTCAAAAAGAACGGCGTGCTGATCCTCACCCACCCCTGCTACGACGAGTTTGATCCTGCCTTCCACCCCTCCTACATCGAATTCTTCAACCGGGTTCTGACCGAGACCCGGGATTCGCTCCGCATCCAAAAGACCTACGAAGCAGAATTTGCGGCGGACCCGGGATATATCAAGATGTACCGCGAAGGCAACGCCTATCATGGCGTGCATCCCTTCTATATGTGGTACTGGGGGGAGAACGGCCGGGCGCACCTGGGCAAAGTAATCGTCGTCGGCGCCGTCAACAAGCGCGTGCCCGCCATCCTGGGATGGGAGACGGCCGATTCCATGGAACAGGCGCTGGAAATGGCCGAAGCCCACGTGGGCCACAAGCCGAGCATCACCCTGCTCCACTTCCCGCCCATTCTGATGACGGATGTGATGGGCACCCCCGAAACCATCCCCCCCCGAGCCCGCCAATCCGTGGGAGTGTCTGGCTAAATGCAGTACTACGGCCCGTGGGAATGGAATCCGGTTCGCGGAGAGTTTGAACTCTGCGGAGACAAAGAGCATCACGGCAGCGGAGAAATCTCCGCCGTGGAGGCTTTTCGGCACAGCACCATATTTCTCCTCGGCACCACCGGCTTTTTGGGAAAGGTGCTGCTGGCCACGCTGCTCGATCGCTTTCCGGAGCTGATGCGCCTGGTGCTCCTGGTGCGACGCAAGAAAGCCGTTTCCGGCGAGCAGCGCTTCTACTCGGAAATTCTTCCCTCCCCGCCGCTGCGCCCCACCGTGGCCAAACTCGGCGAAGAACATATCCGACAGAGAGTGAGGATTCTGGAAGGCGACCTCAGTGAGCGCTTTTGCGGGCTGGGGGAGCCGCACTTGGCCGAACTGAAAGGGAAAGTTGATGTAGTGGTGAACACCGCCGGCCTGGTGGAATTCGACCCGCCGCTGAACGAATCGCTGCTCACCAACGTTTACGGGATTCAGAACCTCATCGAACTCGTCCAACGTCTCGGCGCCAAGCTGGTCCACATTTCCACCTGCTACGTAGCCGGGAAAAAGAGCGGCCGCATCCCGGAGAACACCCCGATTGTCGGTTACTACCCGGAAAGAAAAAGCCCCCATGACCGCCGCTTCCAAGTGACTCAGGAACTGGCCTGGTGTGAGAAATTCATCTGCGGAACCCGGGGGGAGGAATCCCCGGGTCGCGAGTCGCCCTCGGCGCAGTCAGAGAACCCACCGCAGGATTCCCCGGGCGAGCAGCGCCCCCCCCGGCTGGTGCGGGAAGAATTGCGCCAGGGAGGCACCGCCCGCGCCCAATCCTGGGGCTGGATCAATACCTACACCTACACCAAGAGTATGGGCGAGCAACTGATTGCCAGCACCCCGGGGCTGCCGTATTGCCTCGTGCGCCCGGCGATTGTGGAATCGGCCATGCGATTCCCCTTTCCCGGCTGGAACGAAGGGTTGACCACCTCGGCGCCCCTGGTTCTGATGGGCGGTGAGGGTGTAAAGAGCTGGCCGGTGCGCCGGGATGGACCCCTGGAAATCATCCCGGTTGATCTGGTGGCGACCGGAATCTTGATTGCCATTGCCGCCACCCTGTGTGGAAAGAACAAACCCGTTTATCACCTGGCGACCGCGAACGACAATCCGGTGATGTCGCCCCGCCTGGTCGCCTTCTTGGGCATGAATGCTCGCTACAAGCACAAGCACAAGAAGACCGGCAACCGCCTGGCCAACCTGTGGAAGACCTACGTGGAAACCCAGGTGGTCTCCTTCGAGCAGCTCCAGGCACGGCGGGCGCGGCTGCATCGAGGTCTGGACCTCTACCACGCCGCCCTCAACTTCCTCCGATTGATTCTCGGCCACAGGATTGTCGCGCCCTACCTGCGCAGCCTGCGAGCCACCCGGAGGCAGATCCGCCGCCAGGAACAGACATTGGACCAGTTTCTCCCCTTTATGATTCATAACAGCTTCGTGTTCGAGACCGGGAACATCCGGGAGAGCTTCAAGAGGCTCACCGAGGAAGATCGGCAGCGATTGTGCTGGGATCCGGAGAATATCGACTGGGCTGACTACTGGGTCAACATTCACACCAAAGGCATTGAGAAGTGGATTCGCCCGGTCTTCGTCAAACCGGGAAGCCCCCCGGACGCTGCCTCCTTCCACTCGTGATTCTGATGAAGAAGTTTCTGGTCACGGGCGCCACCGGGTTCCTGGGACGTCACCTGGTCGAGAAGCTGAAGACACAGAGAGAAAAAGACCCTGAAGGCATCTCGGTGCGCATCCTGGCGCGGGGGCAAAACCACGGGCAGCCGCACCCGAAAATCGAAATCGTCTATGGTGATATTCGCGACCCTCAAGCCGTGGAGCGCGCGGTCGCCGGCGTTTCCGGAATCTTTCATCTGGCCGGGTCCGTCTCCCGCCGCCCCGCCCAAGCGGCCGAACTCTTCGATACCCACGTCGGCGGAACCCGGAACATCTGCGAAAGCGCCCTCGCCCATGGGCGCCCGAAAATCGTTCTCGCCTCTTCTTCCGGAACGATTGCCGTGAGCCGACAGCCCGCTATGCACACCGAAGACTCACCCTACGCCTACGAAATCGTGGGCCGCTGGCCCTACTATCTCAGCAAGACCTACCAAGAAAAGCTGGCCCTCTGCTATCATGCGCGCCACAATCTTCCCGTTGTGGTGGTCAACCCCAGCCTTCTTCTGGGACCGGGAGATGAGCGGCTGTCTTCGACCGCCGACGTCCAAAAGTTTCTCAACCGTCGCTTCCCCAGCGTTCCCACTGGAGGATTGAACTTTGTCGATGTGCGCGACGCCGCTGACGCTTTCATCCAGGCGATGGCCGTGGGTGTCCCCGGCCGGCGCTACCTCCTCGGCGGTCATAACGTGACCGTCAAAGAATTCTTTGCCCTCCTGGAGCGGGTCGCGCGTGTGCGCGCCCCACGCTGGCAGCCTCCGGAAATGTTTTCCCGGCGCAGCCTGGCCGTGGTCCGGCGTCTCTACGCCTGGGTGGGCCGCCATTTTCCCGTGGACGATGCCACGGTGGAGATGGCGTATCGCTTCTGGTATTGTGACAGCGGACGGGCGAAATCCGAGCTGGGGCTTGCGCCGCGGTCTGCGGAAGAAACCATCCGCGAAACGGTAGAATTCTTGCGCCAGCGGAAATCCCTCTCTTCGCAGAATTGACCTTGGGCAAAGACGCCCGACTCGCCCTCAAGCCGCGCGGCCCGATTGTGGTGATTGTCAATCCGCGGGCCGGCCAGGGTCGAACCGCGCGCCGCTGGGCCGCCCTCCGGCCTCATCTGGAAAGCGTCCTGGGCGCCGTCCAAATCCGGGAAACCCGCGCACCCCAACACGCCACCGCTCTGACCCGGTCGGCGATCCGCGCAGGCTCGAAGACGGTAATCGCGGTGGGGGGCGATGGAACGGCCAACGAAGTGGTCAACGGCTTCTTCGACGGCGAGGTAGCGATCGCCGCCGACACGGTGCTGGGCCTGATTCCCCAAGGTACGGCGTCGGATTTCCGACGAGCGCTGTCAATTCCCCTCGACGAGAAGGCGGCGCTGGAAATTATCTGCAAGGCCAGGGTGAAACGGATCGATGTCGAAAGAGTCTCCTTCCAAACCGTGGAAGGAACCCGCGCCCAGCGCTACGGCGTCAATATCACCAGCTTCGGGATGGGTGGAGCGGTGGCCGCCCGCACGAACCGCTCCTCGAAAATCCTCGGAGGCAAGCTGTCGTTCCTGCTGGCCACGGCCATCACCACAATTCAGTTTCGCGGCCATACGGTGACCCTGGGGCTCGAGGGGCAGGCGCCCCGGGAAATGAACATTAGCAACGTCGCGGTCGGCAACGGGCAGTTCCACGGGGGTGGCATGTGGATGTGCCCCCGAGCGGCTGTGGATGACGGCCTCTTGGATGTCACCGTCATCCGGTACCTGTCGGCAGGGGAAATTCTCCGCAGCCTTTCCTTTCTGTATAACGGGAAGGTGTACGAACACCCGAAAGTGGAATTCCACCGCGTCGCCCGGCTCCGGGCCACCGCGAAGGAGCCGAGCTGGATTGAAATTGATGGTGAACCCGCCGGCCGGCTGCCGGTGGAGATTTCTGTCCTGCCTCGGGCAATCGGCGTTTACGCACCCGAAGAGTAGCTGAGAAGGGACGAATGCGGCCTGAGCGGTTTTTCTCCCTGCCTAGCCCTTCGCCCGAACCAGAACCGCCCGCAGGTTCGAGGTGTGCCGCAGAAGGAGAATCGCCAGAGCAATAAGGGCAAAGAGTCCCGACGCGCCACCCCGGAGGCCCAACACCAGCGCCGCCACGACGAACATCGAGATCAGGGAAGCAATCGCGCCCTCTTGCGGCCAGCCCCGCCGGCGGCCAAAAATCCGCAGCAGCAGATAGACGATCGGGAAGACCAGGGTAATCTGCCACTCGAGATAGAACACCACGCCCACGGTGGTAGCCACTCCCTTGCCTCCCTTAAATCCCAAAAACGGGGTCCAACAGTGCCCCACCACCGCCGCCAGCCCCAAGAGCCACAGGAAGGTCAGGCTATCCTGGGGGCGCGCCAACAGGGTTAGCGCCACGTAACCCTTCGAGATATCGCCGATCAGGGCGATGAGCGCCCGCCATTTGCTGGCCACGCGCAGCACATTGTTGAACCCCGGGTTTCGGGAGCCCACCTTGGTGATGTCGATGCCCGTCCCCCACATCGCCACCACGGCGAAGGGGATGGCTCCGGCAAAAAAGCTGAGAAGGATTCGACCCAGAAGCTGGAGGTCCATTTGTGCAACCGCCCACCTTATTTACCACACCGCTCATCGCCACAGCAAACCGCCTGTCTGGGAGCGGACCCACCGGCTCTCTCCGCAGAGAAATCCCGGGTCAGGTGCGCGCAGCGAAGGCGACCGGCGCCAGCGCAGGCGGCTTGAGGAAAACCTATCAGCTGGCGAACTTGCGCTGGATGTTCTCCAGGCGGAGCGGGCGGGCGCCCGGAGAAACTTTTGGCGTGAGGCGGCGCGACAATTGTCGGCTGGTTCTTTCCCGGTCAGATGCTCCGCTACTTGGGAAACCTGTATGCGCCCGCGCACTCCCAGGTCATGCTCCCATCGGCGCCGGCTTTGCCTCTGCAGGTTCCCTGTCCCTTGATGCCCTTGAATTTGCCCGTGCCGCGAATAATTCTCCATTCGGTCTCTCCGCTCTGAGGGACTCCTTTCTTTAGAGTGGCGGTGCCCTCATAACGGTAGTGGACTTTGTCCCCGTTGGCCATGGTGTCCACATAGAAGCCGCGCGTGCGAGAACTGTTGCCCCTGATTTCATCATGCGCCGTAGCAACGCCCTTCTTGTTCTGGATACCTTCGATCTCCCAGGGTTTGACCCACCTGCACTTCGCTTGGCTGACCATGAACGAATGGTTGGGGCGGTCTCCCACCTCAACCGTGGCCTGAGTGTTGGGCCTGCCACAACGGGCAGTCCCGGAAATTCTTGTCTTCGCCCCCGTTACCGTGGGTAGCGCCAGTAGCACCGACACCACAACGAAAGAGATTTCTATCCTGCCCATGGTTACCCTCCTTGGCGAGGATTTTGACTTGGGAAACCCCAACGGGCGGCCAAGCCTAGGCCAGTTGCCGGGAAGGTGTCAACCACAGCCGTCAAGCCTACCTTGGCGATCTTGCGCTCGATGCTTTTCAGCTTGAGTGGGAGGGAAGGTCGGTGGGCGGTTGGAGAGAAGGATGGGGTGGGTCATCCTACACAGGGTATTACGAGCCGCTATAGCTGGTAAGTCGTAATTTCAATCTCATGTCCGTCAGGATCACGAAAATAAATCGAGTGCGAGATACCATGATCCTCAAAGCTGAATTCAATCCTGCGGCGACTAAGTTCAGCCTGGGCCTGCTCAAAATTGGCCCGATCCACTCTGAAAGCAAGATGCTTCATTACAATGCCGCTGGTGCCATCAGGTGGCGCGTTAGAGCTGGCGGTAGCAGAGGCGAACAGGGCCACGCAAGTCGGTCCGGCACAGAGCATCGCCGGCTGATTGCCCCAATCTTCCTGGTAGCGCCTTTCCAGGCCCAGCACCTCTTGATACCACGCAATCGAACGCTCCACATCCTTCACTGTGAGAGCTACATGGTCAATATGATCAATCGTGAACATGGCACCCTAGCTCATCTTCTTCTTATCCTTTATCTTCCGCACGCTCATTCCTCTCTTCTTGGGATTCATCACCCCAACAATTGCACAGGAATCTGACTCCAGCCCCGTTCATATGAAGGAACTCGACGCCCGCCCCCCGCAGGGGTTCCACGCGTCGGACGATGGCTTTGATCTCAAACGTCTTGTCCCCACCCAACAGAAACCTTATGGGTAGTCTTTGCCCTGGGATCACGGGACGCGCGCTCTCGATGAAGGCACCCGCGATGCTCAAGTTGTGGACTCGACCTATGTAGTATGGATTGTCTCGCCACTTGGCCGTGGAAAAAAGGCAGGCGACTACGGGTCGGTGTGGTTGTATCCGGGGATGCGACCGGCGCTCCATGTTCTTTGTCGAGATCTCTGGCTCGCCTTCTTCCTATCCCTTATCTCCTTCATCCTCTCCAGCACATCACCTTACTGGCGGATGCCCCTTTCCTCCCCTAACCCCGCCCGCGTGATCGAGCTGGGGGAATGGCTCGACGCTGACGGTGGCTCTCTCTTGGCTGGCGCCCACCGCACCTTCTCCAGGTCTGATTGAACAAAGCCATCTACTTGAAGCTCGCGAGCGCTTCCTCCTCACTGTCGTGGACTTCGAAAGCAGGCAGCAGTTTGTAGATTCCCAAGGTGTTATGAAGTAAGCGGGGAAGATTAACCAGTTTCAATCGTCCGCCTTCTTTCGCCGTCAGGACAACAGCTTCCACCAAGGTGCCGATTCCGGTGCTATCCGTACGGGTGACATCCCCCAAGTTGAGCAAGATCTTCTTCTTGTTTGCCACCAACAGTTGTTTTAAGTGTTCGCGCAGGGCATCGCACTCTTGACCCGTCACGAGCTTGCCGCTTAAATCCAGCAGAGCGACATCCTGGCTTTCCCTGCGGTTGATAGTCAAATTCATGCGCGTGCCCTCCTTGCGTGCGTAACCAGGCAGAAACTATCTGAGTGGCATTATAGCAATCTGGGGAGGGTCTATGTAGGGCGCCTAGAAACTATTCCAACGGCTTCTCGAATGTGCGGGATCACTTCCTGGGTGTGTTGCACTTGCGCTTTCGACACCCTCCCCCGGCGCTCGGCTTCTGATAGCGAGATTGTGTCATCCGCACTGATCCTACGGTGCGGGAACACTACGCCCCGTCCGTAGGCATCATAGCGGGTGTCGAACTTGGGCGTTGGGGACTCGGTCTTACTCTGAGGGCTCTGCTCCCACGCGCTTACCCTCATCCACCTCAGGCTCCTGTTTGCTCCGGATGCAGCGCCCCCAGCCTACCCGGGCTTTGTCAAGCTGTGCGCTGATATCTTCATTCTCGGCCTGAAGTTTGTCTCTGGACTGATTACACAGTTCCTTTGCCGCGATGCACTTCAGCAAAGCGTTCTCCTTCGTCTGCAGGGCGGCGGCATGGGCAGGTTTGGTCTGAAAGTACCATAGCCCCAGCCAAAGCAAGCTTGCCAGTACAAAGCCGGAGATGAACATAATCAACAACTCCGCGGCCCAAGCCGGCTTGGAACTCATATACTTCACATCGCCTTTCATGCGGTTCTCTCCCCACGCGGTTGTGGGCCCTATCTTATCAGGAAGGGGGTTGGGGAGAATTCCCTTAGACAGGGTGATATGACAAATACTTGCCAGCAGCTACTCCGGGAAGTTCATCCGGCGCAGCTAGAGCAACGGCGTCAGGCCCAAAAGCTTAGGCACACCCTTGGACAGGCTGGCCCCGTCGCGCCGCCTGTCGAAAACAAGCCAGCTATCGTACAATAAAGGAGTTGCGGAAGTGGCGGAATTGGCAGACGCACGGGACTTAGGATCCCGTGGCCGCAAGGCCGTGTGGGTTCGACTCCCACCTTCCGCACCATCCCGATTCATCGGGATGTCCTGAGCGAACGAAGTGAGTCGAGGGAGATTACCCTTCACGTTTGCTCCTGGCTGCTATTGCTGCTTATTGCTTTGCCGTGACGGCAGCTACTATTGCCCAAAAACCAGCGACCTTGATATGTTGCGTTCGTAGATGGGCGGTTGTTGACTAAAGTCATCATGACTGCTATAGTCACCATCTAGATACCATGAAGTCCTACTACGCAACCCACCTCGGCAAGGCTTACCTGGGCGACTCACTGAAAATAATGCGCCAGCTACCTCACGACTCCGTCAACCTGGTCGTCACGTCACCTCCTTTCGGTCTTACCTTCAAGAAGGAATATGGGAATCCAGATTCTGTGCAGTACGTTGAGTGGTTTCTGCCATACGCGCACCAGATGAAGCGACTCATCTCGGAAGATGGAAGCATCGTGATCGATATCGGTGGCGCATGGAAGAAGGGTACGCCTACGCGTTCGATTTACCAGTTCAAACTCCTCGTCGCTTTGTGCGAGGAAGTAGGCCTGCACCTTGCTCAAGACTTCTACTGGTTCAGACCGGCAGCATTGACGGTTCCGGCCGAATGGGTAGCCGTGCGGCGGATTCGTGTCAAGGACGCTGTTAATTGCGTGTGGTGGTTAAGCAAGACGGAGTGGCCCAAAGCGAATAACTGGAATGTCCTTCAGCCGTACAGTGAAGATATGAATCGCCTGCTTCGCAAGGGCTACAAATCCAAACGGCGTCCGTCAGGACATTTTGTAACTCCCAAATTCATGCGGGATCACGGGGGAGCTATTCCTCCCAACTTGCTGCAAGTGGGGAATAACGAATCAAATAGTCATTACCTTCAGGCTTGCGAGAACGCTGGGCTGAGCCCTCATCCAGCGCGCTTTCCTAGAGAAATACCCGAGTTTTTCATAAAGCTCGCGACGGAAGAAAACGACTTAGTGCTGGACCCTTTTGCAGGGTCTAACGTGACAGGCGAGGCGGCTGAACTCAACAACCGACGGTGGATTGCAATAGAGATGCGGCGAGATTACCTGGAGGGATCAAAGTTTCGGTTCGAAGAACCCGAGCTTTTCCGCACAGGCGCCCCAGGCTAGTCGCGCTTTCGCTCGGCGTTCGCCACCATGGATGCCAAGGAAACACCAAGAGCCTGTGCGATTCGCTTGGCTGTGTCCAAGGTCGGCCTTCGTCGCCCTCGCTCAATCATACTGACGAAGGTTCGATCCAGACTGGCTGCTTCCGCTAGCTTCTCCTGCGAAAGGTTGCGTCTGAGCCGGTATTGCCTAACTACTCTGCCGAATCTGAAGGAAAAGCTATCCACGCCTGCGCACCAAGTTCAACGTGGCAGGTAGGTTATCCCGCCAGAATTTGTGATAGGGGGTCGATGCCCCCAGTGAGACCCTACTATCAAGGCGGCTCCGATACCGAGGATGTCGCCGCAAATCCCTTGTCGCTATGAATTTAAACTCCCACATTCCGGTCTGGTTATACAGGCAGGCCGCAAGGACGTGAAACTCCCTCGGATGATAAAACCGTGTGGAAGGCTTTTTCGTTTTCGAGTAGCGCGACCGCATGAAGTCAACTGTCATTTCGCCGCGCCTCTTGGTCTTTTGCACATTCTTACACTCGAGCAGATAGGTACGACCCCTGTAGCGAACCCAAAAGTCCGGCTGCCCATCCCTATCAATGGAACCGAAACCCTGAAGAATAGCTCTCGCCTTCAGTCTTCTCATTTGCCGGGCCAAATGCTCCTGCGCAACTGCACCTTTGGCAGCCACTAGTAAGCGGTTGTTCTTGCGAATTACGTCCAAAATGCTTGTAGCTGACAAGCGAAACATCTTTTCCAATACGTGCCTTGAACTCATGCTGTGCTCCGGAACGACCTGCAGAGCGGGAAGGATGCACATGGTCGTGACAAATAGTCCACGGACTATAGTCACGCGCTTGTAAAGTGAGCCGCTTGTCTGCTAAGCTTACTAATCCCTCGCAAGGAGTTCCCCGGAGACGATGGCGACGGAGACAAACGCGTGCCGGCGCGAACTCGAAATCGAGATTCCCGCCGAGACCGTAGAGCGCGAAACCCAGCGCATTACCCGGGAATTTGCCCGGCTGGCACGCCTGCCGGGGTTTCGTCCCGGCAAGGCCCCGCCGCAGTTGGTGCGCCGGCGTTTCTGGGATGACATCAAAAGCGAAGTCCTGCAATCCTTGATTCCCTCCTCGCTCGAGCACGCCTTTCGGGAGCGCCACCTGACGCCGGTGGCCAACCCCTCCATCGCCGAACTGGAGTTCGAGCCCGAGAAGCCGCTGCGCTTCAAGGCCCGCTTTGAGGTGCTGCCGGAATTCCAACTGGGCGACTACAAAGACCTGGAGGTGGAACCCGCCCGGGTGGAGCTGAGGGAGGAGGACCTAGAGCGGGAACTGCAGGCCCTTCGGGAGCGGGCGGCCACCTATGAGCCGGTCGAGGACCGCCCGGCGGAACCCGGCGACACGGTAGTCACCTCGCTGGTAGGCGCGGTGACCGCACCCGAGGAGCGTCGCGAGCCCATTGTGCTCGAGGAGGTGCTCATCCATCTGGGGGCCGAATCCACTCTCGAAGCCTTCAGCGAGGGGCTGCGCGGCGTCCGTGCCGGTGAGGAACGCAAGTTCAGCGTCACCTACCCACAGGACTACCCGGAGGGGCAACTGGGCGGGCGCACGGTGGCTTTCACGGCGCGGGTGAAAGGGGTGAAGCGCAAGCGCCTCCCCGCTCTCGACGACGAGTTCGCCCAACAACTGGGCGACTATCGCACCCTCGAGAAGCTGAAGGCCAAGGTGCGCCAGCAGCTCGAAGAAGCCCGCACCCGCCGGGAAAACGAGCTCACCCGCCAGCGCCTGCTCGACGCCCTGCTGGCCCGCCACGACTTCCCCGTGCCCGCGGCCCTGGTGGAGCGACAACTGGATGCGCGCCTGGAGCGCCAGGTGCGGACGCTCGTCGCCCAGGGCATCGACCCGGGGCGGGTGGACGTGGACTGGAGAGGCCTGCGCCGGGCGGGCCGCGAGGCCGCCATTCGGGAAACCAAGCTCTCCTTGCTCCTCGAGCGCATCGCCGCAGCAGAACACATCGAAGCCAGCCAAGAGGAGTTGAACCAGGAGATCGAGCGCCTGGCCCGCGCCCGACGGCAGAGCCCCGAGGCCCTCCGAGCCCACTTGACAAAGGAGGGGAAGCTCGGTAGTATGAACTCTGCCATCCGCAGTGAGAAGGTGATCGAGTTCCTCCGCTTGCACGCCCGGCTCGAAGCGCCTAGCCGGGACTGACGATCCCTGACGACCAGCGAACATGTCCAACCGAGACCCCCAAAGCTCACAGAATTACAGCACCCTGGTGCCGATGGTCATCGAGCAGACCAGCCGGGGCGAGCGCGCCTACGACATTTACTCCCGGTTGTTACGCGATAACATCGTCTTCATTGGCACCCCGATTGACGACCCGATCGCCAACCTGGTCACCGCCCAGCTCCTCTTCCTGGATGCCGAGGACCCCGATAAGGACATCGCCCTCTACATCAACTGTCCGGGGGGCTCGATCACCGCGGGCATGGCCATCTACGACACCATGCAGTTTGTCCGCCCGGACGTGGCCACCTATTGCATTGGCCAGGCAGCCTCCATGGCGGCGCTGCTGCTGGCCGCGGGCGCCAAAGGCAAGCGCTACGCCCTGCCCAACTCTCGCGTGCTCTTGCACGAACCCGGGGTTAGCGGCCTCTCGGGCCAGGCCACCGACATTGACATCCACGCCCGGGAAATTCTGCGCATGCGGGCGGCCATCAACCGCTTGTTCGCCCGGCACACCGGGCAAACGCTGGAGCGAATCGAGAAGGACGTGAACCGCGACTTCATTATGGACGCCGAAGAGACCAAGAGGTATGGCATCGTGGATGACATCATCCACGAAAAGCGCCGCTGAGGGCGAAGCCGTCTAACCTTTTTCCTGCTTCGCCCATCTAAGGAGGGAGGAATGAACGTGCGCCGTTGGGGAGAAGAGAGCTTGCGTTGCTCCTTTTGCCACAAGAACCAGTCGGCGGTTGACCGCCTGATTGCCTCCCCGCGGGACTCCGGCCAGGCGTACATCTGCAACGAGTGCATCGCCGTCTGCCAAAGCATCCTGGAGGAGGAACGGCGCGAGCAAGCCAGCCCTGTCGGCGCCCCCACTCCGATGCCGACCCCGGCCGAAATCAAGGACTTTCTCGACCAGTACGTGGTCAGTCAGGAGAAGACCAAGAAGAAACTAGCCGTCGCCGTCTACAACCACTACAAGCGCATCCACCTGCAAAAGAAGGCGGACGACGTGGAGCTCACCAAGTCGAACATCCTGCTGATCGGCCCCACGGGCACGGGCAAAACCCTGCTGGCGCAGACGCTGGCGCGCATGCTCGACCTCCCCTTCGCCATCGCCGACGCCACCACCCTCACCGAAGCCGGCTACGTGGGCGAGGATGTCGAAAATATCATCCTCAAACTGCTGCAAGCGGCGGCGGGCGACGTGCTCCGCGCCCAGCAAGGAATCATCTACATCGACGAGATTGACAAAATCGCCCGCAAGGACGAGAACCCCTCCATCACCCGGGACGTTTCCGGCGAAGGGGTGCAGCAAGCGCTGCTGAAGATTCTGGAAGGTACGGTGGCCAATGTCCCCCCGCAGGGGGGCCGCAAGCACCCCCACCAGGAGTTCACCCCCGTGGACACCGCCAACATCCTCTTCCTCGTGGGCGGGGCCTTCGTGGGCCTGGAAAAGATCATCGAACACCGTGTCGGGCACAAGGCGATGGGCTTCATTACCAGCACCCCCCCGCCGCCCCCCGGACGCCGCAATACCGCGGTGCTGGAGGAGGTGCAGCCGACCGACCTCATCCGCTACGGGCTGATCCCGGAGTTTGTGGGGCGGCTGCCGGTCATCGGGGTGCTCAATGACCTGGACGTGCCCGCGCTGGTGCGCATCCTCACCGAGCCCAAGAATGCTTTGGTCAAGCAATACCAGCGGCTGTTTGAATACGAGAACGTGCGGCTGCGCTTTGACCCGGCGGCGCTGGAGACAATCGCCCACCTCGCCCAGCATCGCAAGATGGGAGCGCGGGGCCTGCGTATGATTCTCGAGGATTTGATGCTAGAATTGATGTATCACCTGCCTTCGCACCGCAAGGTGCGGGAGTTTCGGGTGACCACGGAGATGGTGCAAAAGCACGAGATCGACATCCACTGGCTGGAAAAGGCAGGCTAAGGTGACCCTCTTCAACCGAGACAAAGAAAAGTTCGAGACCAAGCGCCTCCCAATGATGCCCATTCGGGACGTGGTGATCTTCCCCCACATGATGACCCCGTTCATCGTGGGGCGGGAGAGTTCCGTGCGCGCCCTGGAAGAGGCGCTGGCCACGGAGAAGAAAATCTTCCTGGCTACCCAGCACGACGCCTCGGTGGACGACCCCAAACCCGACCAGATCTACCAAGTGGGTACGATTTCCAACATCGTGCAGAGTGTGAAGCTGCCTGACGACAACATCCGCGTGCTGGTCGAGGGGGTGGAGCGAGCCCGGATTGTGAGAGTGGATGTGGAAGAGGGCTTCTCCCGTGCCACCCTCCGGCTGATTCCGATGAAAACCACCTCATCCCCTGCCCTGGAGTCGGCCGTGCAACGGGTCACACAGCTCTTCGAGCAGTACGTGAAGTTGAGCCAGAACGTGAACTACGACACGGTGATCAACGCCGTGCGGGGCGACGACCCCGCCAAGCTGACGGACACGATTGCGGCCAACCTGCAACTCTCCATCGAGGAAAAACAAGAACTGCTGGAGTTGTTTGAGCCGCTCGACCGCCTCACCCGCCTTGGTGAGCTGCTCGACTTCGAGATGGAAAAGCTCAACGTGGATCGCAGCATCCAGTCGCGGGTCAAGCGGCAGATGGAGCGGGCCCAGAAAGAGTTCTATTTGAACGAAAAGATGAAGGCCATCCAGAAGGAGCTGGGGCGGGGCGAGAAAAACGAACTCGACGAGCTGAAGAAGAAGATCGAAACCTGCGGCATGCCCAAGGATGTGCAAGAAAAGGTGATGCAGGAGTTGCGGCGCTTGGAGATGATGCCGCCCATGTCGGCCGAGTCCACCGTCTCCCGCAACTACATCGACTGGCTGGTGGCGGTCCCCTGGAAGACCCGCACCCGGGAAATCCGCCACATGGCCAAGGCGGAACGCATCCTGGAAGAAGACCACTACGGCCTGGAGAAGATCAAGGAGCGCATCCTCGAGTTTCTGGCCGTGCGCCGGCTGGTGAAGAACCCCAAAGGTTCGATCCTCTGCTTTGTGGGCCCGCCGGGCACGGGGAAAACCTCGCTGGGAATGTCGATCGCGCGCGCCACCGGGCGCAAGTTCGTGCGCCTCTCGCTGGGGGGAGTGCGCGATGAAGCGGAAATCCGCGGCCACCGCCGAACCTACATCGGGGCCTTGCCCGGACAAATCATCCAGATGATGCGCAAGGCCAGCACCATCAACCCCGTCTTCATGCTGGACGAAGTCGACAAGATGTCCATGGATTTCCGCGGCGACCCCTCGGCGGCCCTGATGGAGGTGCTCGACCCCGAGCTGAACCACTCCTTCATCGACCACTACTTGGACGTGGAGTACAACCTCTCCAAGGTGATGTTTATTTGCACGGCCAACGTGCTTCACACCGTGCCCCAGCCGCTCCAGGACCGCATGGAGGTGCTGCGGCTCTCGGGCTACACCAGCCAGGAAAAGCTGGAAATCGCCAAGCGCTTCCTGGTCAAAAAGCAGCGCAAGGCCACCGGGCTGGCCGAAAAGCAACTGGAATTCACCGAGGAAGCCATCCAGCACATCATTGACTACTACACCCGGGAGGCGGGGGTGCGGAACCTGGAGCGGGAGATCGCCAACATCTGCCGCAAGGTCGCCCGCCGGGTGGTCAAGGAGGGCAAGAACCTCAACGTCACCATCACGCCCGACAACGTCAACGACTTTTTGGGCGTCATCAAATTCCGCGACACCCGCAGCGAGCAGAAGAACGAAGTGGGACTGGCCCAGGGGCTGGCCTGGACGGAGATGGGCGGGCAGTTGCTGGGCAGCGAAGCCACTCTGATGCAAGGCAAGGGCAAACTGACCCTGACCGGCAAACTGGGCGACGTTATGCAGGAGTCGGCCCATGCGGCCATGAGTTACGTGCGCTCCCGCGCGGCCAGCTTCAGTCTGCCACGCGATTTTTACCGGCACATTGACGTGCACGTGCACGTCCCCGAAGGTGCCATCCCCAAGGATGGCCCCTCGGCCGGCATCACCCTGGCCACCGCCATTGTCAGCGCCCTGACCAAAATTCCCGTGCGCAGCGACGTGGCCATGACCGGCGAGATCACCTTGCGGGGGAAGGTGTTGCCCATCGGGGGCGTGAAGGAAAAGCTGCTCGCCGCCCATCGCACCGGCATCCGCACGGTAGTCATCCCCAAGGACAACGAAAAGGACATGGCGGAAATTCCCGACTACGTGCAGCAGACCCTCAGCATCCAATTCGTGGAAACCATGGACGATGTGCTCCGCATCGCTCTGGAGCGGCCGCTCGAAGCCCTCCCGGTGCAGATCGAAGGAGAAAGACCGGTTCGGCCCCAGTACGAGATTGCCGGCGAGAGGGACCAAGAAGATCGGATCACCAACTAGTGCCGTTCCAGCCAACTCGGCTGAAGAGAATCCTGCCGGGGCGGGCCGCCAAGGACGGGCGGGAAGTTGGAGTGAAAGACCGAACCAGTGGGCACAGTAAGTTGAAACGGTGCCAGCCCCCCCTCGCCGGGGGCCAACGGAGTCAAAGCATCTAGGACACAAGTGGAAAGACCGGGGCGGCAGCTCCGCGCCCGCCTCGGGCAATCCCCTTCCGGGCGGGACGGACACCTACCGGCACAAAGAGTTTATCCGAAGCACTTCATGAACCAACCGCGGCGCACCCCGCAAGGGGCGTCGCCCAACAACAATCAGACCGGAGGAAGGAACTTGCCACGAACCAAGCCTAACCAGGAGTCAGCAGGGACGGTTATGAACATCGCAGACCTGAAACAGAAGAACATCACCGAGCTGGGGAAAATCGCCCGTGAGCTGAACATTGCCGGCGCCAGCGGCATGCGCAAGCAGGACCTGATCTTCCAGATCCTGCGCGCGCAAGCGGAGAAGGAAGGTATGATCTTCTCCGAAGGCGTGCTCGAGTGCCTGCCGGACGGCTTCGGGTTTCTCCGCGCCCCGGACTACAACTATCTGCCCGGCCCCGACGACATCTACGTCTCCCCCTCCCAGATCCGCAAGTTTGACATGCGCACCGGGGACACGGTCAGCGGACGCGTCCGCCCCCCCAAGAACGGAGAGCGCTACTTCGCTCTGGTGCAGGTGGAGGCGGTCAACTTTGAAGACCCGGAAGCGGCCCGGACCAAGATCTTCTTCGACAACCTCACCCCCCTCTACCCCCAGGAGCGTCTGAAGCTGGAGACGGGCAAGGACAACCTCACCGCCCGCGCCCTCGACCTCCTCTGCCCGCTGGGCAAGGGGCAGCGCGGCTTGATCGTCTCGCCTCCGCGCGCCGGCAAGACTATGATGCTGCAAACCATCGCCAACTCCATCGCCGTCAATAACCCCGAAGTCATCACCATCATCCTGCTCATCGATGAGCGTCCCGAGGAAGTCACCGATATGCAGCGGAACGTCGCTGCCGCCGAAGTCATTAGCTCCACCTTCGATGAGCCCCCGCAACGCCACGTGCAGGTGGCGGAAATGGTGATCGAGAAGGCCAAGCGGCTCGTGGAACACAACCGCGACGTCGTCATCCTGCTCGACTCCATCACCCGCCTGGCCCGCGCCTACAACCAGGTGGTGCCCCCCTCGGGCAAGGTGCTCTCCGGCGGTCTGGAATCCACCGCCTTGCAGCGGCCCAAGCGCTTCTTCGGCGCCGCCCGCAACGTGGAAGAAGGCGGCAGCCTGACCATCATGGGCACGGCGCTGGTCGATACGGGCTCGCGCATGGACGACGTGATCTTCGAGGAGTTCAAGGGCACCGGCAACATGGAAGTGAATCTCGACCGGCGGCTGGTGGATAAACGCGTGTTTCCCGCCATCGACATCAACCGCTCCGGCACCCGCAAGGAAGAGTTGCTGATGCCGAGGGACGAGCTGAACCGGGTGTGGATCCTGCGCAAGGTGCTGAACCCGCTCTCGCCGGTGGAGGCGATGGAGCTGATCATCGACAAGCTGTCGAAGACCAAATCCAACCAGGAATTCCTCTCCTCGATGTCGGCGGGCGGCTAGCTTGGGCCGCTCTGCTGCGTGAGAGCCGCAGACCGGCCACATCCGCCTTCCCCCCTGAGAAGACTGTGCCGGGCAGGCGCAGGCAGCACCCCAAAAGCTTTCAACCGAGATTTCTTCCTGCAGGCTCAAAATGGATTGACGAGCTTCCTACCCGCTGTCTAGAATCGCGGCCCAAACCGTAGGCAACACAAGTGTGGTCAAGATATCGCAACCCAGCGGAAGCGTTCAGGTTGAACTGTTGGGCAAGACAGCTGGTGGGTTCGTAATCAACTCCGAAATCCGGTTTCCCGAAGAAGACCCTCATCGAGGCGGTGACTGCCATAGTGCTTTTCTTTCCCCCGGTGCCGTAAGAGCGACATTCGACACCTAACTCCCTATCTAGTCGCCCACCGGGGTTCCGGTATTTTGCTGCCGGTTGTTCGCCAAGCGCACGATCACCTCCGCGACCTCCTCGGCGCTGAGCGCGCTGCTGTCCAGATACACGGCGTCCGCGGCCTGCACCAGAGGTGAGACGCTGCGTTCGCGGTCGCGGCGGTCGCGCTCCTCGATTTCCTGGCGGGTTTTTTCCAGCGAGCTTTCGATTCCCTGCTCCCGTTGCTGTTCGCAGCGCCGCCGAGCGCGTTCCTCCGCAGAGGCGTCAAGAAAGATTTTTAGCTCCGCCCGGGGAAAAACCACCGTGCCGATGTCGCGCCCTTCCATCACCACGCCCCCGGCGGCGCCCAGGCGCTGCTGTTGCGCCACCAGAAGCTCGCGCACCGCAGGAATGGTGGCGATCACCGAAGCGACCCGGCTGACCGCCGGCTGACGAATCGCCTCCGTCACCTCGCGGCCGTCCACCCACTCCCGCACCCCGGCGGAGGTTTTTTCCAGGTTGATGCTCAAGCGGGCTGTGCAGGCGATCACCCTGGCCGTGTCCTCCGGCGCGATCCCCTGCTCCTGGACGCACAGGGCCGCCGCGCGGTACATCGCACCACTGTCGACGTAAAGATAGTTTAGGCGCTCGGCCACCCGCTGGGCCACGGTGCTCTTCCCCGAGCCGGAGGGCCCGTCAATGGCAATCACAATACCTTTGCCGCCCACCATCTCCACTCAAATGCGCTTGAAGGCGCGCTGGATGTCGCGCAGGCTGTACTGCAAAACAATGGGGCGGCCGTGGGGACAGGTGGCGGGGTTTTCGGTGTGGGCGAGCTCGGCGAGCAGCCACTGCATCTTGTTTTCCGTGAGCGGCATGTTGACTTTGATGGCCGCGTGACACGCGACGGAGGCGGCAATCTGGTGCTGGAGGATTTCGAGAGAAACCTGGCGGGCTTCCTTTTCCACCGCGTCGAAAATCTCCCCCAGCAGCCGCTCGATGGCGCTGGCCGCAATGCCCGCCGGCGCCGCCTTGACCGCCACCGTCCGCGGTCCTCCGGCGTCGAGCTCGAAGCCGTTCGCTTCCAGTTCCTGGCGAATCCGCTCCCAGAGCACCTGCTGCTGGGGGGTCAACTCCACCAGCGCCGGGGTCAGCAGCCGTTGCCCTTCCACCCCGCCGGCCCGCCGCGCCCGCCGGTGCTGTTCGAAGAGCACCCGTTCGTGGGCCACATGCTGGTCAATCAGCCACAGGCCGGACTCGTTCACCGCCACGATAAAGCTGTTGCTGATCTGGCCCAGCGGCTTCAGCCCCGCGAGTTCAGCCGCGCTGGGTGGAGCCGCCGGCCCCGTCGTGGGCGGCGCCGGCCGCCTTGCCGGGAGAACGGGCGGAACAGCAGCAGCCCTGGGAGGGGAAAACGGTAGGCGCTGCTCCTGGGGCGGCACGCGGGCAGCCTCGAGCTCAAAGGGCTCGACAGGCGGCGACTCGGTCTCAAGTGAAACCGCTTCCGGAACGGAGGGTGGCGGCGGCGCAACCTGGGGCTGAGCACGCACCCGCTCCGCGGCTGGCGGAGCAAAACGCGCGATGGGACGCGCGACAACCAGCGCCTGGCGCACGGCTTGGTGCACAAAATCGTAGATGAAACCTTGATGACGGAAGCGCACCTCGATTTTCTGCGGGTGGACATTGACGTCCACTTCGCGCGCCGGCAGCTCCAGAAAAAGCAGCACCATCGGATAGGCGCGCGCCGGCAGCACGTGCCGGTAGGCTTCCCGAAGTGCGTTCAGCAGAATGCGGTCGCGCACCAGACGCCGGTTGACAAAAATGTAGATGGTGTTCGCCGAGGTCTTCTGCACCTCGGGACGAGAAACGAATCCCTGCGCGGTCACCACACCGGGCGCTTCCTCCTGGCTCTCGCCGGCGCCGAACCAACTCTCGGTTCGGAAGGCCGGCAGGCGGGCCGATAGTCGCCCGATGTCAATCAACTCAGCCAGTGTGGCGCGGCCGAGCACCTGATAGACGCGCTCGGGCAGGCTGGCGGCCGCGGCGGTGTCGAGGATGGTATGCGTGCCTGATTTCAGGGCGAAGCGGATTTCCGGGTGGGCGAGCGCGTAGTGAGTAACGAGCGAGGCCACGTGACCGAGCTCAGTGGTGTCTGTGCGCAGGAATTTCCGTCGCGCCGGCACGTTGTAGAACAAGGTGCGCACGGTGACTTGCGTCCCCGGGGCACAGCCGACTTCTTTCACCGCCAGCATCTTGCCGCCGTTGATCTCGACTCGGGTTCCGACTTGGTCGTCGCCGGCACGTGTCTCCAGCTCCACCCGGGCCACGCTGGCGATTGAAGGCAACGCTTCGCCGCGAAAACCGAGGGTGGCGATGGCCAGCAGGTCGTCGGCAACCTGGAGCTTCGAGGTGGCGTGGCGCTCGAAGGCCAGCAGGGCATCGTGGTGGGTCATTCCGCAGCCGTCGTCGGTGACACGGATCAGGCGTTTGCCGCCGGCTTCGATCTCCACGCTCAGGCGGCGGGCGCCGGCGTCGAGCGCATTCTCCAGCAGCTCTTTGACCACCGAGGCCGGCCGCTCAATCACTTCCCCGGCGGCAATCTTGTTGATCACGTTGTCGGGCAGAATCCGGATCGACGCCATCAGCTACCGCTCACAATGGATGAAACCACCGACTTGCCCTCCGGAGCCCCGCGAATTTGGGGGGCGCAGGAGGGTGCACACCGATGAACACGCATAAGACAGGTGAGATATCTCCTTGAAGTTTTGGTAGGGCGGGGTTTCAACCCCGCCGAACCGAGCGTGGGAAAAAATGGGGCTTTAGCCCCTGAGGTCTTATCCCTGTGCATCCGTCGTTTCATATGTCGATAAAAGTCCAACGGAGGTAAGGCTCCCTATTCAGAGACGGTTGTTTTCCGCGGTGTCAAGACCCCGCCCCGCCAAAAACCCGTTGTTTCCTTGGCGGGTCAGGGCTTCAGCCCTGACATTCAGCCCACCCTCCATCTCCGGCTTTAGCCGTTGAGGTCATTCCCCTCAGGGCCTAAAGGCCATTTCTTCGCTGCTCTGTTCGGCACGGCTGAAGCCGTGCCCTGACGAAGCCTTTTCATAGGCCGTCCAACCCGGGGAGCCCGGCCACCCGGATCCCAGCGGCAGGGGCCGCTGGGCTGGACAGATCACCATTTGTATCCCCATTTGCGAAGCTGCTCATCCGAGAAGCCAAGCTCGCGAAGCGGCTCGGGGGAAACACGAGCAGGGGCGGCGGCCATGAGGTCCTGGGCAGCGGTGGTTTTGGGGAAGGCGATGACTTCGCGGATGGAGGTCTCGCCCGCCAGCAGCGCCACGATGCGGTCGAGCCCCAGAGCGATGCCGCCATGGGGCGGCGTGCCGTAGCTGAGCGCGTCGAGGAAAAAGCCAAAGCGTTGCCGGGCTTCCTCGTCTGACAGTCCCAGCACCCGGAAAACCCGCTGCTGGATGTCCGGGCGGTGGATGCGGATGGAGCCGCTGCCCAGCTCGACCCCGTTCAGAACCAAGTCATAGGCTTGCGAGCGCACCCGCCCGGGGTCGGCTTCCAGTTTGTCGAGGTCGTCTTCGGCGGGCGCAGTAAAAGGATGGTGGGACGAGGTCCAGCGATTCTCGGTCCCGCTCCACTCGAACACAGGAAAGTCAGTTACCCAGAGAAAAGCCCACTGTCCTTTCGGAATCAAACCTTCTTGCTCAGCAACGCGCAAGCGAAGCTCCGCGACGGCGTTAGAGGGGCATTCCTGAGGCCAGAAGCTGGGTGGAGGTGCGTCTGACGGAGCTGCGAGGATCAAATCACCCACTGTAGCTCCTGTGCGAATTTGAAGCTGTTCTATGTCTGCTTGGCCCAGCATCTTGGATAAGGGGGACTCAATTCCTTTTTCAGTAACCTTTGCATAGTACAGTGTTTGAGCACCCAGACCTTGAACATAAGCCTTTAACTCGTCCAATTGCCTCCTGGAATACCGAGTAGCGCCAGGCACAACAAAGCCCCACACGGGAGGTTGAACTGTACCTGAGATGATCTTGCCCGCAAAAACTCGCGACAAGTTCACCATTTCAAGGCCGAAGCGAGTGTCGGGCTTGTCGGTGCCGTAGCGGGCCAGCGTCTCGGCGTAACTCATACGCGGGAAGGGCGCTTGGATGGACTCGCCCCCGGCAGCGAAGGCGGCTTTCATCACGTCTTCGATGACCGCGAAGACAGCGTCGCGGGTGGCGAACGCCATTTCCAGGTCGAGTTGGGTAAACTCGGGCTGGCGGTCGGCGCGCAAGTCTTCGTCGCGGAAGCAACGCACAATCTGGAAGTAGCGGTCGAAGCCGGCGATCATCAGCAGTTGTTTGAAGAGCTGCGGCGACTGCGGCAACGCATAGAAGTGGCCAGGGTGAACGCGGCTGGGGACGAGGTAGTCGCGCGCGCCTTCCGGGGTGGAGCGAGTCAAAAAAGGGGTTTCA
>JBHHYS010000012.1:0-39519 GCA_046757645.1 Terriglobia bacterium
TCCTCAGGTGGATTCTCTCTCATTCCACCCGGTACAAAAATCCCCGGTCACGTCAAGGTGTCCCAAACCACACCTTTTGGCCCAGCGAAACCAGCGGGGGCCGGCCCGTCTTGAGCGTATCAAAGGGTTGCTCTAGGCAGACCCAGGCCGAGGTGGTCGATAAAGTTGAGGATGAAGACCACTTTGTTGGTTGCGCTGGGTCCCGCTATGCCCTTAATGCGGCCAGCTAGTGGAGGCCGGATGTAGCTACTGTCTTACCTATTTCTTCACCTTAACCAACTTGTTCAGTCTTTCGAGGGCGTTGATATTTCTCGGGTTTAGTTCGAGCGACTTAGCATAGTTTTTGATGGCCAGATCGTAATCGCCGTTTTCCATGTAGGCTTCGCCCAGGCTGTCATATACGTTGAAAGACTCCGGGTACGCTTCAACATTCAATTGGAAGATCGCTATCGCATCGGCGGTCCTTTTCTGGAGCAGCAACATATAGCCCAAATTGTTCAGCTCACCCTCGTGGAAGTCATAGGCGTCAGGCTGTGATTGCTTCAGCCTCCGGTACTGCGCGACGGCTGCCTCCACCCCCTTTTCACGGATGGTGTGACGTAGCACCTCGGCGATGGACTGCTTGGGCGGGTCGCCGGGCTGACCGTAAAGGATGCGGAGAATCGCGCGCGTCATCGCGCCTAGCCGAGTGCAGCTGGTATTGTTGAGCAGGACCACCAGATGTCGATCTTCCGTAATGCGAGTGATCAGGGTGCTGAACCTGTTGATCTCTCCACCGTGCCAAATGCGAGTACGCAGTTCGCCGCCCTCCACCACCGGCTCTTTCCTGACAATCCAACCGTAGGCGTTCTGGCCGATGGAGGGGGTGAACATCTTCTCCTTGTACTCAGCCGACAGCAGACGCTCAGTGTAGAGCGCTTGGTCCCATAGATAGAAGTCTTCCACTGTCGAGTAGAGCCCGCCGGCCGCGTAGACAGTGGACGTATCCAAGTAGGGAGCGTTCACGTAGCCGGCCAGCGATTTCTCGTAGCCGGCGGCACGGTTTTCCAGAATCGTGTCGTGGTGATCGTAGCCACTGTCCTTCATTCCAAGCGGTTCCAGGATCCTTTCCTGGAGCAACTCCTCGTAGGTCTTCCCGGTCACCTCTTCCAGAATTGCACCCAGCAAGAAATAGCCGGAGTTGTTGTAGGAATACCTGGAGCCTGGCTCGAAGTCCAAGTCATTGCTGCAATACGTCTCGACGAACGCGCGCACCTCATAAGGTTTGCGGCTAATCTCCCGCAAAAAGAAGTTGGGCAGGCTGGTATAGCTGGGGATGCCGGAGGTGTGGGTGAGCAGATGGTGGATGGTTACCTTCTTTCCAATGTCCTTGCGGTAATAGGGCAGGTAGTCTGAAATGGTGCCGACCAGGCTCAACTCACCTTTCTCCACTGACTGGACGACCAGCATGGCGGTGAACTGCTTAGTGAGCGAACCCAGGCGGAACTTAGTGTCGGGGGTGTTTGGTATACCCCACTCCATGTTGGCGAGGCCGAAACCTTTCTTGTAGATGACCTTGCCATTCTCCGCCACCAGCACCGAGCCATTGAATTGGCCGTAGTGGTGATAGAGCGACATCAACTCATCAATCTTCTGGGCTTTGTCCTGCGCCAGCCCGGTGGTGGCCAGAACCAGCAGAACCAGCCCGGTCAGCACCGGAATGGTTCTTGACCAACTCCGTGACCGCTCCCTCAACTCGACCTCCGGATTGCCGTTCCAGGATACGAACCCTTTTTGGCCATCTTAGGTGGCACCCGTAGGCAAGTTAACACGGCGTGTATCAAAGGGTTCGGTTTGACTCAGGGCAAGCTCCGCACCTCTTCCAAACTGAGGTAGCAGGTAGCGGCGAGGAATATGACTAGCCCGAAGGGGCTGTATTCCTCGTCGGCCTTGCGTCTACCTGCTCACCGTTAACCGAGTTCCGCGTTTCGCCCAGACGGGCGTCCGTCGGGACGTTTTTTCGCTTTTCGTTATTCTGGTGGCTTCAGGTTCGGGTCAAGCCGCTGCGCCTCGGCAAACGCCCGCTGGGCTTCTTCCTTGCGCCCCGCCTTGCCGAGGGCGAGCGCTAGGAAGTAGTGGACGCTGGGGTTGTTGGGTTCGAGTTCAAGAACCTCCTGGTAGGCGGCGATGGCCTCATCAAACTCCCGCTGCGCTTCTTCCTCCCGCCCCCCTCGACACCTCCCTGCCAGTGCGCAGGATTGACCAAATGTCCGACACATTATTCTTGACAGGCTTCCTTCCCTCGCCTTAGCATTCGCTTAACTCTCATGCACGAAAATGCGATTCTTACCACTCACACTCACGTTTCGGTGGGGGCTTTGCCCTAAAGGAGAATCGGTCGGCACCCAGAGTTAGAAATTCCGGGCTTTGACCTTCTTGAGGAGGAGAACAACCATGCACAGGGGGGGAGTTTTTCTCGCTGTGGTGTCGCTAGTGCTGCTGTTGACGGCCAGCGTACGAGCGCAGGGGCCTGCGGAGTACATGGCCGCGGCGCTGGTGGATGCCTTGACCAAGATGAAGTCCATCCAACGCAGGACAGGAGTGGCATTCACCCGCAACCATTTTGGGCTCCTCGGCGGCCTGTTTCGAAGGCGCCAAACCATGACGCAACAAATCCGGCTTTCGCGGGGCGTAACCTACATCTTCGTCGCGGGCGGCGACCCCGACGTCAGGGACATAGATGTCTGGGTCAGCAACATGGATGGGAATCTGGCGTGCCGTGGTTGCCGGGACACCGGAGTTGACTCCGCTCCCGTTGTGGTCTTCCGCCCGCAGGCCACGCGCATGTACCGAGTGACACTCAGGCTGTACAATTTGAGGCGGGGGGGGAGCGCTTACTGTGTCTTGCTTGTTCTAAAGCGAACAGGCTCTTAGGAAGGCGCCGAGGGACGGACGGGCGACTTCCCGGCCAGGAGCGATAGCACCGCGTTGTGCAAGCGCGCGGTGCGCGTTGCCGCCCGACTCGGCTCGCGTTTCACTTGACTTTTTCCCATCTCGTTTTTCTGCTGCTGCCTGCCCCGCGTGCGTGGGCCGGGGGGGGTAGCGCAGGAGCTTGTTTGTCCTGAGCGGAGTCGCAGGGCCCCCTGCCTGCCCGCGGTTTTCAGCGGGGCGGTGGGCGGCAAGGCACCCTTCGACTCCGCCCCTCGACTGCGCTCCCCTCGATCCCGCGCGGCGGGACTCGGGGCAAGCGGGACAAGCTCAGGGCAAGCAACGCCCTGCCCTACCCATTTGTTCCCTCAGCGGCTAAAGCCGATGAGACAAGGCAAGGTGAATGTCAGGGCTGAAGCCCTGACCCGCCCGAGACATTTGGCGGGGCGGGGTTTTGCGCCCGAGGCGCACCCGCCTAGGGCGGACAACCCCGCCGCGCGCCCGGTGAATCAATAGCCGGGCTTTTCGGAGTCCCGATCCCAAAGCTTCGGGATTCGGGACGGAGATCCCGCCTGGCGGGAAGCCCCTGAGGAGGCAGTTACTTGCGGGATCCGTCTGTCAGTGGCCTGAACTTCGGGTTGAGCCGCTGCGCCTTGGCGAACTCGAGGTTGATAAGGGTTTCGGGGTCGGCGGGTTTGAGCTCGAGGGCTTTCTGGAAGGTGGCGATGGCGTCGTCGAGCTGGCCTTTACGGGCGAGGGCGTTGCCGAGGCTGTTGAGGATATCGTGGTCCTCGGGTGTGAGTTCCAGCGCCTTCCGGTAGCGCTCGATGGCCTCGTCGAACTGGCCTTTACGGGCGAGGGCGTTGCCGAGGTTGTTGAGGGCTTCGGGGTCGTCGGGTGTGAGTTCGAGGGCTTTGCGGTAGGTGGCGATGGCCTCGTCGAGCCGCCCTGTGCGGACGAGGGCCGCGGCGAGGTTGTTGAGGGCTTCGGGGAAGTTCGATTTGAGTTTGATGGCTTTCTGATAGGCGGCGATGGCGTCACCGAGCAGGTCCTTGTCGGCGAGGACGACGTCGCGATAGGCCGCGAGCTGGCTCTGATCGGCGAGGCCGCGGATGAACTCATCGAACTTCTCGACGAGGGCGTTGCCGAGGTTGTTGTGGGCTTCGGGGAAGTCCGGTTTGAGTTTGATGGCTTTCTTATAGGCGGCGATGGCTCCATCAAAATTACCCTGATCATACAGAAAGCCTGCGAGGTAAATGTGGGTTTTAACGTTTTTCGGTTCTCGCGTTGCCCACGCGCGGTACATATCTAGAGCCAGCTTGTACTTTCCCTCGCTCTCGTGGAATAGACCTGCGATGCGCGGACGGTAGTCAGATAGAAGGTTCAAGGCGAGTTCGGAGCACGCGCTTTCTAAGCCCTCTGCCGTGGCGTCCTTTTCTATGGCCCAACTCCCCTGTCCGGCGATTCGAGCTCTCAGAGTAAATTTCTTACGGCTGAAAACTACACCCCCAATCACGACGTTCTGACGCTGGCGGATTCGGGTCCACTCCTGTATGATTCTCTCCAATGAAAGCCCGCCCATTTCTACTCCGATACTCGAAGGCGGCCGAATCTGGCCGAGTGCGAGCGCTGGAGCTACGCTTGGACGACCCTCAAAATTCGTAGAAATGTAGGAATCGTAGGCTTTGGCCGCTCGGACTATCGCCCGCAGCTTGTCCGCCAGCAGATTCGCCACCGTTGTTCCGGTCACTGCTAGCTCCATAGGGGTCTCCGAGGGGACCTCAAAGGGAGCCACAACAAGGACCGGATCCGCATACACTGTGCGCAACACCAATCCGAAGGCGAGGATCAAGGCAACTAGGATGAGCACCCCGGCTAGTGTGTGCTCCTTGTATAGGGACCACCATCCTACGGCGCAGGAGCGGAGGCCCCGGCCAACTCGCTGCACGGCATTCTTGGTCGCTTGAGCCGGATAGAGGTCACGCATTGGCACCCTCCTTGCCGCGGTGCTTCCAGGGGGACTGCCGCCATAGTAGTCCCGCGGTTGGTCGGGGTCAAGGCGGGAGGGGTCGGCGCGGTGACTGAACAGGCCTCAGCCCGATTTTCGAGTTTCGCCCAGACGGGCGTCCGTCTGGACGCTTTTCGCGTTTCGTCCCTGTTGGCGGGTGCCCGTATGGGTAAACCCTTGCGTTTAGCACACCCAGACAGGAATCGCTTACTCTGGGAAGTTCATGCACGTCTTGGAAGCGGCGGTCGGAGCGGAGGCTGGCCAACAAGCCCTAAGTTTGCCTGTTTAGGGTTTCAGGTGCTCCTGGAAGTAGCGGCGATGGGCATCCAGCACATATCTGTAACTCGGTCCGGTAAAAAATATGTGAGGCTGGTCGGGCACGACAATCAGGTCGTAGGGTTTGCCCGCGCGGATGAAGGCCTCCACGAGCTTCATGGTCCAGCCGAAGGTTCCGTGCGTGTCGCCGGTGCTTTGGATGAGCAGGAGCTTGCCCTTGAGGTTCCCCGCCAATCGAATATTGGAAGCGTAGTCGTAAGCAGCTTTGTTCTTCTGGGGCAATCCCATGTAGGGAACATCGCCGTGGTCATACCGCTCCATGTCCGGGTTGAAGGCGATTCCGACGTGATAGACATCAGGAGCTTGGAGCATGGCCCGGACGGCCGTGTAGCCACCCCAAGACACGCCATAGACGCCCACCCGGCTCAGGTCCATATACGGCCTTTTTTCCGCCAATTGCTTGAGCGCTGCTACATGGTCAGGAATCTCGTACCGGCCGATGTTTCCGTAGATCACGTCCTGGAACGCCTTACCCCGTTCGGCGGTCCCCCGCCCGTCCACGACCAAAACGATAAAGCCCAACTGGGCCAGCGCCAGCGGCTCTGGAATGCCCCACCAGTTCTGAAAAAAGGTCCGCGGCACATAGACGGTGTACGGGCCACCGTAGATGTGGTCGATCACCGGGTACTTCCTGTTTGGGTCGAAATTGTAGGGTTTGTAGAGGACTCCGTAAAGGTCGGTCTTCCCATCCGCCGCCTTGACCACGAACTCCTCCGGCGGGTTCCACTTCAGTTCCTCCTTGAGAGAGTCGATATTGGCTGTCGCCAGGGTTTGGAGCAATGTTCCGTCCGCCCGCCTCAACTCCACAACCGGCGGTCGGTCGGTGCTGGAGTGCGTGTGCAGGAAGAACTCCTTCGAGGGCGCGAATTGGATGGGCGATGGGCGCGGTCCCCACCATCTATCGTGCTGGCCGGTGGCTTCCGTCAACCGGGTGAATTCCTTACCTTCCATGTTCACCCGGTAGAGGTGAGTGTCATAGAGCCGCTCCTCGGCGTGAGCGGTGAAATAGACCCACCCGGCCTTCTCGTCCACGGCTATCACCCGGAGCACTGGAAAAGTTCCCTCCGTCAGCCGCCGGATTAGGTTGCCATCCATGTCGTACAGATAGAGGTGTTTCCAGCCATCCCTTTCCGACAGCCAGCTGAATCTCTTGCCATCCTCCAGCGACACGAAAGGTTCATACGGATCCGACCCGATGTCATATCCCTTGACAAACGTTTTCTGGGTTTCGGTGAGGATTATGCGTGTAGTCCCAGTCGCGGGGTTCGCGGCCATCAGATCCACGTTCTTGTACTCTCGGTCCAATCGCAGGAAGAGCAGCTCGGAGCCGTCGGGCCGCCAGCCGAGAAGGGTAAATTGCTGGTCCGGTTCCTCGCCGGTGTCGATTCGGACCTGGCGTTTGGAGAGAATATCGACGATGAAGAGTTCGGTCTGAGGAAAAGGCCCACCCGGCTTGGCCTGCTTTAGCCATATCACTTCCTCCGTGGGACCCAGCCAGTGAACAACCGGGATAGTGGGTACCAGACGGGTGTCTACCTTTTTCACCGCCAGCTTGAAGCTATCCGGCGACCACTGGGCTCCCTCGACATCCCACTCGAAGTACTGGACACCGTCGGTGGTGACCTGCACACTGCGGCCGTCATAGGTGGAGCGCAGCCAGAGATTGTAATCTTTGAGGCCAGCGAACCAACGGCGGTCGGGTGAGAGCACCTCCATAATGTTGCGTTCGGCCCCACCGCTATAGGCCGTGCGGGCGATCCGGGAAACCCACCGGCCCTTCTCCGCCTCGGATAGGGGCGGGACTCGGTTGATCTTGTACGTGTCGAGTTCGAGGATAAATTCCTGGCCCTCGACGGTGAACCTGACTGCGGTCTCGCCGTCCACGAAGGTGAATTTGTCGAAAGGTAGGCCCTGCTGGGGCGGCTCGTGGCCAAGCAAGGTCGTGAGCGCCTCGCGCAGCCGCGCGGTGTCGTACAGGGGCGTTTTGGTGTTGGCCCTGGGGTCGACCTTCCAGATGACGGTATTGGCCGGGGCGCCCTCAGCGAACCAGAAGCTCGAGCCGTCGGCCATCCAGTGGGGCTGGATGGAACCACCTTATTAGGTGTAACCACACCCACTCTCCGTAGCGGTAGAACATCGCTTCCCGCTCTGCCTGCTTTGCCTCCGCCGTGGACGGCTCCGCTTCCTGCGGCCGCATCAGCGGCGCAGTGATGAACCCCAGAGCCACCAGCCCGGTGATAAAAAGGGAAACGGTTGCCTTCTCCGACCTCAACATTGCTCACCCTCCACGCCAAAAATGCTGTTTCCGTCCGGGGCATGCCGCTGGGCGACGAACCTGAGCATTCCCCCCTCTTGGCAGCAAATGGAAAAGATCCTGGTTTGCCCGCTATCTTAAAGCCGCGCCCGCAGGCAAATCAACGCGCGCGGTGTATCAAACCACACCGTTTGTGACAGTCTGGATAGTGTGGGTTGCCAAAGCAAGAATCAGGCCGGGACGGAGGCCTTGGCAGCAATTGCCTCGTAGCTTTTCACACAGCGTTGAACTGTGCTTGCCGTCGTGCCGTAGCGAATGGCCAGCTGCCGTAGACTCCCTTCGCCTCGTCGATACGCCTCCGTGATGGCCCTCCGCATCTCCTGAGTCAGCAACGTCCGAGGCGGCCGACCTATCCTCTTCCCCTTGGCCCTGGCATTCCTCATCCCAGCGAGCACCCGCTCCCGGATGCAGTCCCGTTCAAACTCGGCAAAGGCGCTGATGATTTGAAAGAGCAGCTTGCCAGTGGTGGTTGTGAAGTCGAGTCCCTCTGAGAAGCTCACCAGTTCGATGGCCAGGCCTCGGAAGTATTCCATCAGCCGCACTAAATGAACCAGGCTACGTCCGAGGGGGTCGAGTTTCCAGACCAACACGACATTAAACTTACCAGCATGGGCATCAGCTAGCATTCTGTCCAAAGCAGGGCGGGAATCTCTTGCCCCACTTACGCCTTCATCGCAATACTTACCGACAATCGCGAATCCGCGACGGGCAGCCAGTTCTCTCAAGTCACGCAGTTGCATTTCGACAGCCTGCCCTTGGCTCGTGCTAACACGAGCGTAGATTGCTGCTTTCATAATTTCTTGCCAAAGATCGAAAAATTCCTCCTTGCAGGAGCGGGGCATCCCAGCACGAGCACCGCGGCACCTTCGGCCGTATCCCGAAGGGATGCGCGGTCTGCGAGGAGTCGAAACTCGAAGAGCTCGGCAAAGACCTCATGGAGGATATTCCCGCGACGTGAGCCCGATCGGCATAGCGCTCGCCCTGATGCTACTTCTCGCCCTCGCCTGGGCGCTATGCCGGATCCTGCTTTTTGCTGTGCGTATCTTCCTGCGTCTGTTCCTGTGCGTAGCGTGCATGCTCCTCGGCATCGCGGTAGTCGTTGCCTTCCTCGTTCTTTCCGTACGGTAACCCCCGCCAAAATCTGTGACCCGCCTCTTTGTTCGCCATCCACTAAATTCTTTGGTCATCTCACCCCCTTTTCTCCCTCGCCCTCTCATGCTAGAGTCGGCAATTCGAAGGAGCGAAATGCGCGATTTCACCGAGAACCCCATGCGGGCCCGAGAACCCAATTCCATGCTGTCCGTTTTACTGTCCATTCCGGCGTCTGACGAGAGGGAAACGCGGGAACGGGCGAGACTAGAGAGAGTGGCCTTAGCATGGATAAATACAGCGTTTTCTTGCAAGTGGCTGATTTGAGTGGGTGCAGGAGAAGGTGAGCGCTGGAATCTTACCTTCCGCACCATCCCGATGCAGCAGAACGCACTCAGCGAACCCAGTGAGTCGAAAGGCTCGTTCTTGAAATTTCCTCCCGGTTGCTTTTGCCATCTCTATTCTTACCGACGGCAGCTCCTCTGGCGGAGGTATCACGTGAACGGCTATATGACACGACTACTCTTGGCATCCTTCTCTCTGCTTTTGCTGTGCTCCGCGAGTGCCGGGGCAGGTCAATCGGCACCCGTGGCCGAGGGCTTCGCGCAACTGGCGGAGGAATTCCTGCAGGGCTACTTGGCGCTTTCCCCGATCACTGCCACCTACCTCGGCTATCACCAGTACACCGACCCGAAGACCGGCGTGGTGGTGCGCCTGGACGAGCGGCTGGATGACGTCAGCCCCGCCGGCATCGACGAGCAGCTCGCCTTTTTGCATACGTTTCGCAGCCGGCTGCGCCGGGAAGTCCCGGTGGCGGGGCTCGATTCCCAGACCCGCGCGGACTACGAGTTGCTGCGGGATGTCATTGAACTCAACCTGCTTGAGCTGGAGCGGATCGAATCCTACCGGCACAAACCCCAGCTCTATGTCGAAGCCCTGGGCACGGCGATTTTCGTTCCTCTGGCGGTGGAATACGCCCCCCGCGAAGAGCGCCTCCAGCACATCCTGGCGCGGCTGGAGCAGCTGCCTGCTTTTCTGGCCGCCGCCCGAGAGAATCTTGTTTCGACCGCTCCCATCTTTCTCCGCACCGCCGTGGAAGAAAACAAAGGCAACATCAGCTTGATTCAGGCGGCGGTGAAGACCCTGGTCCCCGAATCGGGTCCCTTGGCGGAACGCTACCCGCGCGTGGCCGCGGCGGCGGTGGCCGCCCTGGAGGCGTTCAACCAGTGGCTGGAGACGGACTTGGGGTCGCGGGCCACCGATTCCTGGCGCCTGGGCAAGACGCTCTACCCCGCCAAGCTGCGCTACGCCCTGGGCACAGACCTGACCGCGCTAACCATTCTCCGCGATGCCCAGCGGGGGCTGGTTCGTGTGCGGGGGGAGATGCTGCGCACCGCCGAGCCCTTGCATCGCCAGTGGTTCCCTGACCATGGCGAGCATAGTGACCTCTCCGGGGAGGAGCGCGAGAACGTCATCATCCGCGAAGTGCTGGACCGTATCGCCGAGGACCACCCCCGGCCGGAGCGCCTCTTTGCGCAGGTGCGACAAGACGTCAAAGACTTGCAGGCCTTCTTGGCGGAAAAGCAACTGCTGACTCTCACCGGACGGGAAAACTTGCAGGTGATTGAGACCCCGCCGTTCATGCGGGGCATCTATGGCGTGGCGGGTTTCTGGCCGGCGCCGCCCCTGCAGCCGGAGCTGGGCGCCTTCTACCTGGTGACCCCCATCCCCGAGGATTGGACGGCGGAGCAGGTGGAATCGAAACTGCGGGAATATAACGACTATATGCTCGAGATTCTCACCATCCACGAGGCCCTGCCCGGCCACTACATCCAATTTGAGCACGCAGCCTCCATCGAGCCGGAGTGGCGCCGCATCCTCCGCGGCGTATTCGGGAACACGCCCAACGTCGAAGGCTGGGCCACCTATGCCCAGGACGTTGTCCTCCAGGCCGGCTTCCGGGACGCCGACCCCCGCTTGGCTCTCACCAACCAGAAGATGCTGCTGCGAGTGCTGGCCAACGCCATCCTAGATGTGCGCATGCACACCGGGGAAATGAGCGACGAAGAAGCGCTCGACCTTATGATCAACCGCACCTTCCAGGAAAAAGCGGAAGCGGAGGGAAAGTTGCGCCGCGCCAAGCTCTCCTCGACCCAACTCCCCAGTTACTTCGTGGGGTGGCGCGAGTGGTGGCGGCTGCGGCGCGATTTCGAACGGCAGCGGGGGGAGAAGTTCTCCTTGGCCGATTTCCACAACCGGGCCCTGGCGGCGGGTGCCGTGAACCTGCGCTCTCTGCGGCGGCTGTTGCTCCGCTAGCCCGTCAAGGTCTTCGGGTTGGACGATGCGCTGGTGTTGTCCCCGCTCTCGTCGGGCTGTGAGTTTAGCTTTCGAGGAATGTCCTTATTGTTCCTCCGCCGCGGATCCACCATCCTCCTTGCCTGCGGCCACGGTCGAACCCCCGCCCGCAGGAGCGTCCCCGGCCGAACCGCTGGTGGCAACCCGCCCGCCGACCCCAACGCCTCGGGGAGCGGCTGCCGAGTTGAGCGGGATCGGGCTCTTGTCTCTCCCCCCGCTGCCTCGCAGCCACGCCTGCCGAACGGCTTGACTTCGGAGCGCGCGTGTGTTCGGATAAGAACCAACTGGAGTCGGGGGGAAGCGATGAGTGCACCCAAGCTCGTGGGGGAGATTATGACCCGGAACGTTAGCACCGTTGACCACGAGGCCACACTGCTGGACGCGGTGCTGCTCTTGCGCTCCAGCGGCTTTCGCCATTTGCCCGTGGTCAACAACGGTCGGGTGGTGGGCGTGCTCTCCGACCGCGACTTGCAGCGCGCCTCCCCATCGATGCTCGCGAAGCTTTCCCCCGAAGAGTACAACCGCATCTTCGAAACCACCCCCATCACCAAGGTGATGGCGCGCGATCCGGTGACCGTAACCCCCGAGACACCCGTGAAGGACGTGGTGCAGCTCATGCACGATGAGAAGTTTGGTTCCCTGCCGGTGGTGGAGGGAGGGAAGAAATTGGTGGGGATCGTTACCACCACCGACCTGCTCGGCGTCCTCCACAAATTGCTCCTCGAGGCCTGAAAACGGCTTCCGGCGGTTCCCCGCCTCTGGATTGGCAGTCCCGACCTGCTCCCGCCTACCGGTCCCTGGGGCTATCCCTCTGGCCGCGGGTGGGCAAGCGCGGTGAAAAATCCACGCCAATGTGCTTCTGCGCCGCTGCACCGCCGACCCGATGCGAAGGTGAAGCAGCGAACGGCCCGCAGGCGGATAACGGTTGCGCCGGCCGCCGCCAGCGATTAAAATTGTTTTCGGTTGTCGGGGAGAAAAGCGAATGGCACCCCAAGCGCGTGTCAAGGAAGTGCGCGCCAAAGCGGAGAAGGAACGCTGCCACGGCCTCGACCGTGATGCCCTGGTCCGCATCTACCGGACTATGTATCTGTCGCGGAAGCTGGATGACCGCGAGATGCAGCTCAAGCGCCAGCAGAAAACCTTCTTCCAAATCAGCGGGGCCGGCCACGAAGCAGTTCTGGTGGCGGCTGGCTTGGCGCTCAAGCCCGCCTACGACTGGTTCTATCCCTACTACCGCGACCGGGCGCTTTGCCTCACCCTGGGGATGACGCCGCTCGAGCAGTTGCTCGAAGCTGTGGGAGCCAAACAGGACCCCAGCTCCGGGGGCCGGCAGATGCCTTCGCACTGGGGCCACCGGAAACTCAACATCGTCTCCCAATCCTCGCCCACCGGCACCCAGTGGCTGCAAGCCGTGGGTTGCGCCGAGGCGGGCGTTTACTACACCGAGTTGCCCGAAGCGGCCAAAACCGCCGGCGCCCGGTTCGAGAAGGATGAAGTGGTTTACGTCTCCGGCGGCGACGGCACCACCAGTGAGGGCGAGTTCTACGAAGCCCTGAATACCGCCTGCAATAAGAAACTGCCCGTCTTGTTCCTGGTGGAAGACAACGGCTACGCCATCAGCGTGCCCGTTGAAGTGCAGACCCCCGGCGGCAGCATTTCCAAATTGGTGAAGTCCTTTCCCGACCTGCAGGTGTTGACCTGCGACGGCACGGACCCGGTTGAGAGCTACGGGGCGCTGAGCCAGGGGGTGAAGCACTGCCGGCAGCGCCGCGGGCCCGCACTGGTGCACGCTCTCGTCATCCGTCCCTACTCCCATTCGATGTCGGATGATGAGCGGCTCTACCGCCCGGACAAAGAGCGGGAAGAAGAGGCGCGGCGGGATCCCATTCCCCGGTTCGGGCTCTTCCTGATCCGGGAGGGCATTCTGGAAGAGGAGCAGTTGGAGCGGCTGGAGAAGGAAGTTGACACCCAGATTCGGCAAGCCACTGACCAGGTCTTGACAGCGGAAATTCCTTCCCCGGAGAGTGTTTCCCTCTACGTCTACTCGCCGGACGTGGACCCCACCGCACCCGCCTTTTCCACCCCGGCGAAGACCGACGGCGAGCCGAAGACGATGGTGGACTTGATCAACGCCTGCCTGCAGGACGAGATGGCCCGGGACCCTGGCATCGTCGTTTTCGGCGAGGACGTGGCGGACTGCAGCCGGGAAGAATACTTGGAGGTGGTGAAGGGCAAAGGCGGGGTCTTCAAGTGCACGCATGGATTGCAGCGGCGCTACGGCAGCCGGCGCGTGTTCAACTCCCCGCTGGCGGAGGCGAACATCATCGGCCGCGCCATCGGGATGGCCACCCGAGGGCTGAAGCCGGTGGTGGAGATTCAATTCTTCGACTACGTTTGGCCGGCGATGATGCAGCTGCGCAACGAAATGGCGCTGATGCGCTGGCGGTCCAACAACCACTTCAAGTGCCCCGCCGTGGTGCGCGTCCCCATCGGAGGCTACCTGGGCGGCGGCTCCATCTATCACAGCCAGTCCGGCGAGGTCATCTTTGCTCATATTCCCGGCCTGCGGGTGGTCATGCCTGCGACTGCCCTCGACGCCAACGGCCTACTGCGCACCGCCATCCGCTGCGACGATCCCGTACTGTTCCTCGAGCCCAAGCACCTCTACCGTCAAGCACACAACCGCGCCCCCTATCCCGGGCCTGATTACATGATTCCCTTCGGGAAGGCGAAGCGCGTCCGGGAGGGGACGGCCCTGACCATCGTCACCTACGGCTCGCTGGTAATTCGTTCTCTGCAGGCCGCCAATACGCTGGAGAAGGAAGACAGCGTGTCAGTGGAACTCCTCGACCTGCGCTCCCTCAGCCCCTACGACTGGGAGGCCATCAGCGAATCGATCCGCAAGACCAACCGCGCCTTGGTGGTCCACGAGGATTCACTCTCCTGGGGCTACGGCGCCGAGATTGCCGCCCGCATCAGCGACGAGCTCTTCGAGCACCTCGACGCCCCCGTGCGCCGGGTGGCGGCGCTCGACACCTTCTGCGCCTACCACCCCGTGCTGGAGAACGCCATCCTGCCGCAGACCGACGATGTGCTCCGCGCCGCCCGCGAACTCTTGGCCTTTTAGCAAAGTGCTGAAAAAATTCTGCGACTCGGTCATTCTCAGGGCCCCAATGCGACGAAGAATCCCAGCAAATTGTTGGCGCCAGCAAAGCCAGATTCTGCGCCGGCTGGCCGCGGGCAGGCTTCACTCAGAATGACGGCCAAGGAAGCTTTTTCAGCAACGGCGGTAGGGGCGAGGGAACTTTTTTCGGGCGACGCTCGTAGGAATCCACTGAGGGGAACTGATGATTTGCTATAACTGCCAGAAGGAGATTCTGGAGGGGTCGCGTTACTGCTACCACTGCGGGGCGGCGCAGAAGCCGCTCAGCCCCCCGCCCATATCCCGCCGACCCTTGCGGCGCTCCCGCAGAAACAAGGCCATCGCCGGCGTCTGCGCCGGTTTTGGGGAGTACTTTGATCTGGATGTGGCGTTGGTGCGGATTGTGTGGGCGATCGTGACCGTCTTCAGCGGGATTGTCGCCGGGGTGTTGGCCTACCTGATCTGCTGGATCGTCATTCCCCAGGAAGAACTGGAGCCCGGGCAGCCCGTCCCCGCTTCCCCCTGATTCTCCCCGGGAGATTCCCGGTCTCGAATTGAATCCGTTGGCCGTGCTCAGGCTCTGTCTTTGAACACCAGGCGGTCGAGCGAAATCGCCCCCGCGCCCACAGTCAGCAACAAAAAGGCCAGCACGGAGAGCACCAGCGGATATTCGTCGCCGCCGCGGCCCAAAAAGCCGAAGAGACCCCGTTCGGCCGCCTGCCAGTGCACCCTCACGAAGGCCAGGAAAAACTCGCCGGCGATCAAAAACGCCGCGATGCGGGTGAACAACCCCACCCCCAACAGCAGTCCTCCGAAAAATTCCACTGCGCCGGCAACGTAGACTGTCCAGGTGGGAAATCCCATCTGGGGGAAGCGTTCGAGATACATGGCGTTGTCGAAAAGTTTCGGGAAGCCGTGAGCCATCAAGATACCTCCCACCACCACCCGGACGAGCAAGAGCCCCACTGGTCTGAGCGCATTGAGCTTTGCCAACATGGGCCCTCCTTTGCCGGCCTGTTTACCATCACCGGAGACCCATTTGCAATAATCGTGATGGGTCCAGCGGCGGTTCGAGGTGGGTGCGGGGAGGAAGCGGTCGCCTTCGGCGCCGCCGGGCAGCTCACCGGGGAAGGCTATCTAGGTCTGGAGATTGAAAACCACTCCTGCTTCGCTCACACGCCCCAACCATACTCCTCCAGCTGCTCGGAGGCTTCGTGCATGGCGGAGCGAACCAGCTCGACAAAGGTGGAGCAGCCCACCACGGTGCTATCCGGCTCGGCGATATCGGCTGTGCGGTAGCCGCAGCTCAGGACTCGATCGACCCTGGATTCGATCCAATCAGCCTCGGGGTAGAGTCCAAAGGCCTCGCGCAGCATCATGGTGGAGCTCAGGATGGCCCCGATCGGGCAGGCAGAATCTTTTCCCATCAGCGAGGGGGCGGAGCCGTGAATTGGCTCGAACAGCGGCGGACCCAGCCCGCAACTCATGGAGGGAACCAGCCCGATGGACCCCACTAGGGCGGCCGCCTCGTCGCTCAGAATATCGCCGAACAGGTTCGAAGTCACTAGAACATCGAACTGTTCGGGGCGGAGCATGAGTTGCATCGCGGCATTGTCCACGTAAAAGTGTTCCACCGAGACGCCCGGATACTCCTGGGCCACCCGGTCGACGGTTTTTCGCCATAGGGTGGAGGTGGCCAGCACGTTGGCCTTGTCCACCGAAGCGAGACGCTTTTCTCGACCGGCAGCGCGCTCGAAGGCAAATCGAACCACGCGCTCTACCTCGCCCGTGCTATAGGTTTCGATGTCGGTGGCCCGTTCCGCGCCGTTTGTTCTTTCCACCCGATGGGCGCCAAAATAAATTCCGCCGCTCAATTCCCGCACAATTTCTGAGTTGATCTTCCTGGGGCCTTCCACCTTGAGGGGCGAGACCGCCCGCAACGGCTCCCGCAGACAAATTGGCCGCAAGTTGACATAGAGCCCCAGCTTTTGGCGCAGTTCCAGCAGACCACTCTCCGGCCGCTGGTTCAGCGGCAGCGAATCCCACTGCGGGCCTCCCACCGCCCCCAGCAGGATGGCAGCGGCCGCCGCACAGGCCTTCAAGGTCTCCGGCGGGAGTGGGGTGCCATAGCGGTCAATCGCCATGCCCCCAATCGGGTATTCCACCGTGGTGAATTGATGGCCGAATCGCTCCGCACAGTCTTTCAGCAATGTGGCGGCGGCCCGAACCACTTCGGGGCCAATCCCATCCCCGGAGAGAAGAACGATGGTCTTTTTCACGCGGGTCACAGTGGATTCCTCTCTGCTCCCTGGCCGGGGGGCGTTAGGTGGCTGCCGGGGTATCCACCGGGAGCGGTGCGGTCACCAGTCGATTGTCCCGCCGCACTTTGTGCACAATCGCCAGCAAATCCCGGTTGCTGACTTGCTTCTTCCGGTCGGCCAAGGCCACGACTTGCTGATAGCAGTCGGCCAACTCATCTCTAGTCACCTCATATCCTAGCTCTTTCAGGCGAATCCGCACGGCATTCCGCCCCGAGTGTTTCCCCACCACGATTCGCCGCGCCGCTACCCCCACCGTTTCAGGTGTGATGATTTCATATGTGAGTGGATTCTTGATCACCCCGTCCTGGTGGATGCCGGCCTCGTGGGCAAAGGCGTTGGCTCCGACCACGGCTTTGTTCGGTGGCACCGCCACGCCGGTGATTTCCGAGAGCAGGCGGCTGCTGGCGTAGATTTGCTCCAAGTGGATATTGGTTCGCACGCCGAAGTTTGCCTGCCGCACGGCGAGAGCCACCACGATCTCCTCCAGGGAGGCATTACCGGCTCGCTCGCCGATCCCGTTGATGGTGCACTCTAGCTGGCGCGCTCCCGCCTGCACGGCTGCCAGCGAATTTGCCACCGCCAACCCCAGGTCGTTGTGGCAGTGCGCGCTCAGCGTGATCCCGTTGGTGGCGCCTAAACGCCGGCGCAGCCGGTGGAAAAGATTCGCATACTCCTCGGGAACCGCGTAGCCGACCGTGTCGGGGATGTTCAAGATGGTCGCGCCGGCGTCGGCCGCCGCCGTCATGATGTCGCACAGGAAGTCGATATCCGTGCGGCTTGCGTCCTCCGCCGAGAATTCCACCTCGGGGCACCGCTGCCGGCCGTAGCTCACCATGCGCACCACTGCGTCCCGCGCCTCGGCCCGGGAGATCCGCAGCTTGTAGTGCAGGTGCAGGTCCGAGCTGGCCAGAAAGATATGCAAGCGGGGTTTCGCCGCCGGCTCGAGCGCCTGGAGCGCGGCGTCAATGTCCTCTTGCTTGGCGCGGGCCAGCGCCGCCACCCGGCATCGTTGAATCTGTCGCCCCACCGCCCGCACCGCTTCCAGGTCGCCCTGGGAAGCAATGGGGAAGCCGGCTTCGATTACATCCACGCCCAGTTGTTCCACCTGCCACGCCAGGCGCTGCTTCTCGCCTACAGTCATTGAAAAGCCGGGCGACTGCTCACCGTCCCGCAAGGTGGTGTCAAAGATTTGCACGCTCTCCATGCACCCCTCCCGCACAAACATGCTCGGTAGTCAAGCGGAACCCACCCCAGGAGTCAAATTTATAATTGTTGCGAACGGGATAAATATAGTTTATCGTGGGCTGCGGCCGACTTCGCGGAGGGACAGATATGGACTTGGTGGCATTGCAGGTTTTTCTCACCGTGGTGCGGGAGAGAAGTTTTTCTCGCGCCGCGGAGAAGCTCTACCGCACACAGCCCGCGGTCAGCATCGCCATTCGCAAACTGGAGGATGGGGTGGGGCAGCCGCTGTTCGTGCGCGGCTCCCGGGCAGGCAAACTGACCGACGCCGGCGAGTTGCTGGTTGAATACGCCGAGCGGATGCTCAATCTGCGCGACGAAATCAAGAAGGGTCTAGACGACTTACACGAGCTTCGTCGCGGCCAGCTTTCCTTGGGGGCAAACGAAAGCTCGATCCATGCGCTCCTGCCCGCACTCGCCCGCTACCGCGAACTTCACCCTGAGGTGCACATTGCGGTTCAGCGAACTTTTTCTCGGGATGTCCCCCGGGAAGTCTTGAACTATCGCCTTGACTTCGGGGTGATTTCCTTTCTACCCCAAGAGGAACAACTCCAGGCCATCGAAATCGTCCGGGACGAACTGACCTTCATCGTGCATCCCGGCCATCGTCTGGCGGGGCGTCGCTTGGTGGATATTTCCGAGCTGGGGCGGGAGACCTTCGTGGCGCATATTGTCGAGTCGCCCTACCGCTGGAGGGTGATCCACCTCTTCCAGCACCATCGCGTCCCGTTGAACATGGGGGTCGAGCTCCCCACCATCGAAAGCATCAAGCGCTTTGTGCAGATGGAGATGGGGGTGGCCATTGTGCCGCGCATGTGTGTGCGCTGGGAAGTGGAGCGGGGGTTGCTGGTCGAAGTGAAGATTCGGCAACTGAAGATCCCGCGCCAGTTGTACTTGGTGCAGCGCAAGGGAGCCAAGCTTTCCCATGCGGCGGTCGAGTTGATCCGCCTGGTACGGTCTGGGGAGAGTCGGGCGAGTGGCCGAAGACGTCATCGCCGCGTGCTGGCCGCCCGTTAGGAGAACCCGCACCAGACCAATTCCGGACTCGCGCAGCAGGCGTCTGCTGCAGGTGGTGGTGCAGGAGCCGAGGGGGGCTTACGCCGGCGACCACCGCCGGGTGATCCGCAGGCCGCGCCGGGTGAGTTCGTGCAGGAAGGCCTCGGGCGGCAACGCCGTCTCTGGGCTGTGCACGCCGGCTGGCAATCGGCCCTGGGCCAGCCACTGGGTGGCGATGGAGGCGGGAAAAGCGGTGGTGCGCATCATCGCGGTCAAGCCGGAGCGGCGGTCGTAGCAGTCGCGGAGTTCGTACACTAGTCGTCGCCGACGGCGTCCGGGGCGGGTTCGACCCACCAGGGTCACCCGCACCAGTACGACGTCCGGTTGATTCGCTGGCAGTATTTCTTCCAACAGACAGACGAGCACCTGCCGAGTTGTTACGCGCCGACCGGCGAGATTCAGCGGGCGCGAGGAAAACCATCCCAGCCCGGCGAGAGTGCGGATTTTTTCGCAATGGCCGCGGTAGCGAATTGTCTTTTCGTCGAGTTCCCGCACGTCGGCGAAGGTGCGCGGAAGTGTGGAACTGCCGCCTGAGGTATAGAAAGCCTCGAGTGCCGGCAGGCCGCGAAACCGGATTGACTCCAGACCCGTGAGGGGCGGCACCTGCCGGCGGCGTCCGCCCGTCACAATCTCCACGGGCTCGGCGTATTCGTTGATCAGACCCTGGGGGGAAAAATAGAGGGCGTAGTCGAGCGGGGGCTGCGGACGGCGGGGCAGGCCGCCGACGCGGATGTGGATGCACTCCAGCGGCTGGAAGGCCGGGGTGCCGTGGGCGACCAGCACGGAAGTCAACCCGGGGGCCAAGCCGCAATCGGGCAGGAGGGTGACGCCCCGGCGCCGCGCCGTGGCGTCGAAGCGTTGCTGGGCAGCGCGTACCTGGTGGCTGCCCCCCAGATCGCACAACGGCACACGAGCGCGGAGGGCGGCGCGGGTCAGAGTGAGATTTTGTCCGTAGGGCAGGGCGCTGACCGCGGCTTGGTAGTGGCGCAGCAGACGGGCGGCGGCCGGTTCGTCGCCGGCCTCCAATCGGTGCACGGCCAGGCGCCGCCGCGGGTAGTGGCGGGCGAGGCGGGCGAGCGCGGCCTGATTGTTATCGGCCAGGCCCACCTGCTCAACCCCTGGACTGCGGAGCAAATCATAGACGATGGCCATGCCCATACGGCCGGCGCCCAGGACCAGAATCCGCACTCAGGTCTTCTCCCTCGGGGAGCTCGAGTTTATAGTAGAATCGAGCGGCGTTGCTCAGAAAAAAAAACCGGCCGCAAGACCGGGCCCGGGTGAGCTTGGCTGTGCCTGGAGCGATTCATTCCATTGGGGTTTGCACCGGGGGAGGCGATTGCCCGGGCCTCAACGCTGTCATTCGCGGGGTGGTCAAAGCGGCGCTGCTCGCCCATAGCTGGCGGGTCATCGGCATCGAAGACGGCTTTGACGGCTTGATCTGGCCGGAGAAAACCCGGGAGCTCGACCACGATAGCGTGCGCGGCATCCTGAACCGCGGGGGCACCATCTTGGGCACCACCAACCGCGGCAACCCCTTCGCCCGCCAAGTCACCGAGAATGGCAAAACAGTGGTGAAGGATTTTTCCCCGGTGTGCCTGGAGAATATGAAGAAGCTGAACCTCCAGGCTTTGGTGGTGATTGGCGGCGACGGCACCCTGAAGATTGCCTGTGAGTTCTACCGCCTGGGCCTGCCCCTGGTCGGCGTCCCCAAGACGATTGACAACGACCTGTCGGCCACTGAGGTGACCTTCGGCTTCGAAACCGCGGTGCAAACCGCCACCGAAGCCATCGACCGCATCCAGACCACTGCCGAAAGCCACCACCGGGTGATGATTGTGGAGGTGATGGGGCGCGATGCCGGCTGGATTGCCCTGCAGGCGGGTCTGGCCGGTGATGTGGACATCATCCTGATTCCGGAAATTCCTTTTGCCATCGAAAAGATTTGCGAAAAGATTTCCGAACGCGAGCGCCTCGGCCGAAAATTCAGCATTGTGGTGGTGGCGGAGGGGGTTAAATTCTCTCCCCAGGGCGCGGACGGGAAACCCATCCCGGCGGCCCAGGCCAGCAGCGTGGGCAACACCCTGGGCTATTCCATCCACCAGCACACGGGCAAGGAAGTACGCGTCACCGTGCTCGGCCACCTGCAGCGCGGGGGCACGCCCATCGCTTTTGACCGCTTGCTCGGTTTGCGCTTCGGGGTGGCAGCCACCGACTTGATCGCCCAGGGGCAGTTCGGCCGCATGGTCTGCCTGCGTTGCGGAGAGGTGCGTTCCTGCAGCTTGCAAGAAGCGGTGGGTCTCTACAAGACCGTAAGTCCCGCCAGCGACTTCATTCGCACCGCCCGCGCCGCGGGAATCTCTTTCGGTGATTAAGGGAAGAGGCCGGGCTGAGGATCCGCTTTCGTTCGCCCTCGGGCGGCGCTCCTTTCTCTGTTTCCGGTGAGGTGAGCGGTGGAAGTCCTCTACCTAAGCGAAGCCGATGTGGAACGTCTTCTCACCATGGAGATGGCCTTGGAGGCGGTGGAGGCGGCCTTCCGCGCCCTGGCCGCGGGCCAGGCGCACAATCACTCGCGCCAGCGCCTGCGCGCCTCCGGTGGTGCTCTGCTGCACTATATGGCGGCCGCCGATGACACCTGCGGTTACTTCGGCCTGAAGCTCTATACCAGCACGCGCGCTGGGGTGCGCTTCTTGGTGCCGCTCTACCGGGCCGACAGCGGGGCGCTGGTCGCCCTGCTGGAAGCCGACTACCTCGGGCGGATGCGCACCGGCGCGGCCAGCGGACTGGCGACTAAGTATATGGCGCGCGCGGACGCGGCCCGGGTGGGGATGTTGGGCAGCGGACTTCAAGCACCCACGCAGTTGCTGGCCATCGCGCAGGTGCGACGCCTGGCGAGTGTCCGGGTTTACAGTCCCAACGCCGAGCACCGGCGCGCCTTTGCGGAGAAAATGAGTGCGACGCTTTCGCTGCCGGTGGAAGCCATCCCGAATGCCGAGGAGGCGGTGCGCGCCGCCGACATCGTCGTGGCGGTGACCTCGGACAGGCGGCCGGTGTTGGCGGGCACCTGGTTGATGCCCGGAACCCACGTCAACGCCGTGGGCGCAAACGTCCCCCAGAAGCGCGAACTCGACGACAGCCTCGTGGCGCGCGCAACGCGCATCGTGGTGGATTCCCGCGAGCAGGCGCAGCGGGAAGCCGGCGACCTGATCGCTCCCTTTGCGACCCAGCCGCAGCGCTGGGAGGAAGTGCATGAACTCAGCGAAGTGGTCGCCGGACAATACCCGGGACGCGGCGCCGCGGAGGAGATCACCCTGTTCAAATCACTCGGCGTCGCCTTGGAGGACGTGGCTACGGCTGCCCGGGTCTACGAACGGGCTCGCGCCGTGGGCGTGGGGCAAAGGCTGACCATGTGGCCGAAGTAGGGCCGGAGCCGAGCGCGGTCGCGCTCCACCGGGCAGAAAGGGAACCTGCCGGCGGCCGGCAGGCTTCAAGAGGGTCCGACGGTATCGGCTACCGGATGAAATGAAAGCCCGAATGGGCGGGCCCAACAAGCTGCCGCCGCACTACTTGCGCAGGGCCCGCAGGTGCCTTTCGGCTTCGCGGCGCGGCTCTTCGTAGGGCATGGCGGCGACGCGCTGGTATTCAGTGCGGGCGCGCTCCCGGTGCCTCTGTGCCAAAAAGATTTCTCCCCGGCGCAAGCCGGAATAGGCCTTCAGCAGCCCATCGCTGTCGCTGCGGTCGGTAATCTGCGAATAAGCCGCGAGGGCTTTGGCGAACTGGTGCTCCTGTTGGTAGAGCACCCCAATCTGGTACCAGAGGCGTTCGCGGGGCAGCTTGTCGTAACCGGGTTTGCCGGCTTCCATGCCCTGGGCCACGGTGACGTAATGTCCCAGCGCCTTTTTTCGCTGCCCCTCTCGGATGTAGGTCCGCCCGATTTCCAGAGAGAGGAGAGGATTGCGCGGATAGAACTCGGCCAGGGGTCGCAGTAGCTGCCGGGCGTAATCGTAGCGCTTCTCGCGGTTGTAAATCACCGAGAGCAGGACGGCGGCATCGCTGGCCACCAGCTTGCCGTGGGCAAGCGCGTCTTGCAACAACTCGATGCCCCGCGTTTTGCTGCCGCGGAAACCGAAGAAGAAGGCCAGCCACTTCACGCTGCCGGGGATGCTGCCCACCACGTACTGGTAGAGGCCGGGGATGAGTTTGGCGTCGTGGAAGTTGGGGTCGAGCTTCAATACCTTTTTGTGCAGGTTGTTGGCTTTGGTTCCGGCGCGCAGCGCCTGGTACCAACTCTTCTCGATGGTGAACTTGTAGTTGCCCTCGATGCCGTAGGCCACGCCGAGGCTGTAGAGCGCGTCCACATCCCGGGGATTTTCCCTCAAGCGCTCCTCGCAGAGCTCTTTGACCCGCGCCACGATCTCCTTCACTTTGGCCACCTGCGCCGGGTCCGGTTTCCGCATTTTTGCCTGCAGAAAGGCATTGCTGGCGCCGTAGAGGTTGGCGTCCAGTTGCCCCAACCGGTGCAACTCCCGGAACAAGTAGGCATTGGCCAGGAAGTTGTAGAAGATGGGGTTGGCGGGCTCTCCCTCGATGGCCTTCTCGATGTTGGCGATGGCCTCGTCGTACTCCATGTTGTAAAAGTGATCCAGACCGGCGTAGGCGTACACCCAGGGATCGACACTGTCGGCCGCCGCCGGGCTTCCCCACAGCAGCACCAGGCCCACCAGGACGGGCAGGGCCCGTCGAGTGGCCGCGCGGCGCCTTGGGTGCATCGGGATCATCAGAGTGTTCACGGCCTCGGCCCTCATTCTACTGCACTCTTCTGGCTTGCGGGGGGCGGCGACCCCCACCGTAGTAGTGATGCAGCTTTGAGGCCAAAAGGCAGCAAGGAGGGAGACCCGGGAGTGGCTAGGAACTCTTTCGCCCCAGCTTTTCTGCCAGGGCGCGATCGAGCCGCTGACGCACGTCGGGAGGCAAGGCCAGGGGCTGACAGTTGCAGTACAGCTTGATGGTCTTCTGCGTGGTGTCCACCACGATGCGGCAGTCATCACAATCCCGCAGATGCCGCTCCAATACTTGCGCCAGCGAGAGGTCAATGTCCCCATCCAGGTAGTCGGAAAGCTCGCGTATTACTTCCTTGCAGTTCAATGGTCTATCCTCGCCTGAAGTATTTGTTCAACCGTTGCCGCAGTTTCAGCCGCCCCCGCAGCAAGCGCGACTTCACCGCCGGCACCGAAAGGTTCAATGCCGCCGCGGTTTCCTCGGTGGAGAGATCCTCCATGTCGCGCAAGGCGACCACAGTGCGGAACGCCGGCTCGAGCCGGGCAATCTCCGCCGCTAGGATCTCCTGCAGTTCCTTTTGGGCGTAGCGCTGTTCGGGGTTTTCCCCCCAGTCCACAACCTCTTGGGGCATCAGGTCGTTGTCGTCGGTTTCCACGGGTTCGTCGAGCGACACCGAGCGGTTGGCCCGGCGCTTGCGCAGCTTCATCAAGGCCTCGTTGATGCCGATGCGCACCAGCCAGGTATAGAAGCGCGAGTTGCCCTGGAAGCGCCCCAAGTTCGAATAGGCTTTCAGAAATGTTTCCTGCAGCACGTCCTCGGCGTCCTCCTGGTTCGCGGTGATGTTGAGCGCCAGCCGGTAGATGTTCCGGTCGTACTGATGAACCAGGGTAGTGAAGGCTTCGGCATCGCCTGCCTGCGCGTCCGCCACCAGCGTGGCTTCGTTTTCTAGGTGAGTGGGCATCGTCTGTGATCGCCAGGAGAGGATGAACTCCGCCCCCGCGTTATGAATTGTGCCTCACTGTTCCACCTCCGCGCAACCGTCCGAAACGCCCCCCTCACTAAAGGAGATGAGCCGGGGCGGCGCCAGGTCGCAAGAATTGCGCCGCGGTCCGGCGGTGCCCGGCGGGGTTGACTTTGGCGGGCCCCGCGAGTACGATTCGAACGAACGTTCGATAAGGGCGACAGGCGACAAGCAACCGGGCAGCTGCCGAACCCCGAGAAGGGGACGCCGAGTCTGGCGGGCATGCTCTGCATCGCCTGCCGAGGGCAGCCGAGACCCTGAGGCGGTGGACGACTAGAATGCCCCCCACACGCGCAGGCCGAACCGCTTACAGCAACAAGTTGGATCACATCCTGGCATGCGCCACCCGGGTCTTTTGCGAAAAAGGGTACGAGGGGGCCAGCATCCGGGACATCGCCCGCCGCTGCCGCGTCTCCTTGGCCGGCCTCTACTACTATGTGGAGAGCAAGGAAAAGCTCCTCTACTTGATCCAGAAACAGTGCTTCACCACCCTGATCGCGAGCTTGCAGGCGCAGCTTAACGGGGCCCGCTCCGACCCGGCGGCCAGGCTGCGCTTATTGGTCCGCAACCATCTCCGCTACTTCTTGCAGAACCCCGAGGCCATGAAGGTGCTCTCCCACGAGTCCGACAGCCTCACGCCCCCCTATGCCCAGCAGGTGGCCGAGCTCAAGCGGGTCTACTACCGTCTCTGCCGGGGGATTGTTGAGGAACTCAAGCGCGGGCGCCAGTTGAAGCGCCTGAATAGCCGGCTGGCGGTGCTCAGTCTGTTTGGAATGATGAACTGGATTTACACGTGGTACAACCCCCGGGTGGACCCGGACGCCGACACCTTGGCGGATCACATCGCCGGGCTGTTTTTGGACGGGGTGGCGGCCGGGTCGGAGGCCTCGGCCTCGGCTCGAATCGGACGCGCGCGGCCGGGCGCTCGTGGGTTAAGCTTATCTCGGAGGTAAGGGCATGGCTACCCAGACGACGGTCACAGGCAAGCAACTCATCCATTATCGGGTGGAGAAGGGCATCGGGGTCATCGAAATCGATGACCCGCCGGCCAACACCTATACCTACACCATGATGCGCCAGCTCGACGCCGCCATCCTGCAGGCGCGGATGGACGACGACGTCCATGTCATCGTCCTGCGCGGGGCCGGGAAAAAGTTCTTCTCGGCCGGCGCCGATATCAAAATGCTGGCCGAGGCCACGCCCGGCTGGAAGTACTATTTCTGCTTGCACGCCAACGAAACCCTGAACCGTTTGGAACAAACCTCTAAACTGGTGATCGCTGCCCTGAACGGGCATACGGTCGGCGGGGGACTGGAGATCGCCTTGGCCTGTGACATCCGCTTGGCCCGGAAAGAGGGGGGCAAGATTGGGCTGCCGGAGGTCAACTTGGGCGTGTTGCCCGGCACCGGCGGAACCCAGCGTCTGGCCCGGATAGTGGGAAAAGCCCGCGCCATCGAGCTGATCGCCACCGGCCGCACTTTTTCCTTCGACGAGGCGCTGGAGATGGGGCTGGTCAACCACATCCTCGACCGGGATACTTTTTGGGACGAGGTCGTGGCCTACGCCCGCCAGTTCGTTCCCCCCGCGAAGGCCAGCCGGGCCGTGGGGCGCATCAAGCGAGCGGTGCAGACCGGCACGGAAATGGGATTTGCCGAAGGGTTGGCCCTGGAGCGCGAATTGCAGCAGTTGCTCTTCCAGAGTGAAGATGCCCGCGAAGGCCTCCACGCCTACGTTGAAAAGCGCCAGCCCAAGTTTAACGCCAAGTAATTCGGGCCGATCCAACCGCGGAGAGAGAGGCAAGCATGGCAACCAGCGCACGCGTGGAAATCCATCCCGGAAAATTGTTCATCGGCGGGCAGTGGGTGGAGGCCGCTTCCGGCAAAACCTTTTCCACCCTGAATCCGGCCACCGGTGAACTCCTCACCCAACTGGCGGAAGCCGACGCGCCCGAAGTCGAGGCAGCGGTTCGCGCCGCGCGCCGCGCCTTTGAAGAGGGTCCCTGGGCGAGCATGAGCGCCGCCGACCGCGGCAAGCTGCTCCTGAAGCTGGCTGACTTGGTGGAAAAGCACATCGAAGAGTTCGCCTACTTGGAAACCCTCGACAACGGGAAGCCCATCTTCGAGTCGCGCTATGTGGACCTGCCTATGGTGGTCGAAGTCTTGCAGTACTACGCTGGCTGGACCACCAAAATCCACGGGGAAACCATCCCGGTGCGCGGCCCCTTCTTCAACTACACCCTGCGCGAGCCGGTGGGGGTGGTGGCGGCTATCGTCCCCTGGAATTTTCCCCTGCTGCTGGCTTCCTGGAAAATCGCTCCGGCACTGGCAACCGGCAACACGGTGATTTGGAAGCCGGCGCAGCTTACTTCGCTTACTGCCCTGAAGTTCGCGGAGATTTGCCAGGAGGCCGGGGTGCCGGAGGGGGTAGTCAATGTGCTGACCGGGAAGGGCAGCGTGGTGGGGATGGGGCTGGTCAAGCATCCGGGGGTGGACAAGATCGCCCTGACCGGCTCCACGGAGACCGGCAAGACGGTGATGCGCGCCGGCGCGGACACCCTGAAGAAAATCACCCTGGAGTTGGGAGGCAAGTCGCCCAACATCGTGCTCGCCGACGCTGACCTGGATGCGGCGGTCAAGGGAGCCTACAACGCAATTTTTTACGGCAAGGGGGAAGTCTGCGCCGCCGGCTCCCGCCTGTTGGTGGACAAGGCAATCCACGACCCCTTTATGGAGAAGCTGGTGGGGCGGACCAAGAAGCTGCAACCGGGCGACCCGCTCGACCCCAAAACCCGCCTGGGGGCCATCGTCTCCGAAGGACAGATGAAAAAGGTCTTGGAGTACGTCGAGATCGGGAAGAAGGAAGGCGCGCAGCTCCTCACCGGGGGCACGCGCGCCTCGGTGGGCAACGGCAAGGGATTCTTCGTCCTGCCCACCATCTTCGACGGGGTGCGCAACCACATGCGGCTGGCGCAGGAGGAAATTTTCGGGCCGGTGCTGGCCACCATCGAATTCGCCGACATCGACGAGGTGATCCGCGAAGCCAACAAAAACCCCTACGGGCTGGCGGCCGCCGTGTGGACGCGCGACATCGGCAAGGCTCACTACGTCGCTCATCGTCTCCGGGCCGGCACCGTCTGGATCAACGCCTACAACGTCTATGACCCGGCGGCGCCTTTTGGCGGCTACAAGGCGAGCGGCTTCGGGCGCGAGCTGGGAATGCATGCCCTGGAGCACTACACCCAGGTGAAAGACGTCTGGGTCAATTTGAAGGACTGATGGCGAAGAAGGCCTCCCAGAATGGCCCACCGCAGCGGCTGCCCGACTATTTGCGGCCTGGCTTGAAGCTGGTCTTTGTCGGCTACAACCCCGGGCTGCGGTCGGCCCGGTTGGGCCACTACTACGCCGGCCGCGGCAACCAATTCTGGCCGTTTCTTACCCGGGCGGGTTTTGTGGCCGAACGATTGACGTTTTCCGAGGATAGCCGGCTGCTCGAGTTCGGCATGGGCTTGACCGACATCGTCAAGCGGCCCAGCCGCGGCGCCGCTGAACTGACGGTCGCCGACTACCGGCGCGGCCGAGCCCTCCTGCGGGAGAAAATTCGCCGCTACCGGCCACGTGCCCTGGCGTTTGTGGGCAAGGGTGTCTACGAACGATTCGCGGGCCGGCGCGTAAGCCTAGGTCTGCAACCAGAAAGTGTCTTCGGCGCGCGGGTGTTCGTGCTGCCGTCGACCAGCGGCGCCAACGCCTCGGTGTCACGCCAGCAAAAGCTACGCTACTTTTGCCAATTGGCGCGCTGGCTGAATCGAGTTCCCGCAAGCGCATAGCGCAGGAGGGAGGCAAGCAGAATGGCTGACAACAAGAAAATCGTGAAGGGGTTGAACGAAGCGTTGGAACGCGAGCTGGGGAATGTGATCCGCTACCTGCATCACTCCTTCCTGGTTCGGGGGGTGAACCGCGGGCCGCTGGTGGACTTCTTCCGGCAGAAAGCCCGGGAATCCTTCGAACACGCCACCGCGCTGGGGGAAAAGATCGTGGCGCTGGGCGGGCATCCTTCCATCGAGATTCCCAAGATGAAAGAGATTGGCCACAAGAGCGTGGAGGAGATGCTGGGCGAGGAGTTGGAGAGCGAAAAGGAAGAGGTGAAGGAATACATCAAATTGCTCCGCCGGGTGGAGGACGACATCGCCCTCGAGTTCATGCTGAAAGAGATCATCAAGGAAGAGCAGGAAGGGATCGAGGACTTGGAGAAGCGCCTCCGCAGCTAGAGACGATGAGTGCATCGGTGTTGGAAATCCGCCGCCAGGAAAGCATCGCCACGCTGGTGCTCAACCGCCCGGAACGGCTGAATGCCCTGAATCTTGAACTGGGCCGCGCCCTGGCGACCGCGCTCAAGCAACTGGCAGACGATCCGGGAGTGCGCGTAGTGGTCCTCACCGGAGCGGGCCGCGGCTTCTGCGCGGGGGGCGACCTCCGGGAAATGCAAGAGCTGCGCCGCAACGGCACCGGGGCGCCTCTGCGGCCGCTGGTGGAGGCCGGGAAGGAGATCGTGTTGACGATTCGTCGCATGCCCAAGCCCGTCCTGGCCTCCGTAAACGGTGCCGCGGCGGGCGCCGGGGCCAACCTGGCCCTGGCCTGCGACCTTCGCTGGGCCTCCGACCAGGCCAGTTTCGCCGAATCCTTCACGCACGTGGGTCTGCACCCGGACTTCGGCGGAACCTACTTCCTTCCCCGGCTGGCGGGGGTGGCGCGCGCCGCCGAGCTGATCTATCTGGGGGAGATAATTGATGCCCGCACGGCTGAGCGCCTGGGCATGGTGAACCGGGTGGTGCCGCATCAGCGCCTGGAAGAAGAAACCCGGCGGCTGGCGAGTAAGCTGGCTGCCCGGCCGCCGCTGGCCGTGGCCCTGGCCAAGCAGGCGCTGTTCCAGCGGCTGGAGCCTGACCTGGAAGCGATGCTTGACTACGAAATTGCCGCGCAAGAAAAATGCTTCGCCTCGGCCGACGCGCTGGAGGGGTTCAATGCCTTTCTGGAAAAACGGGCGCCGGTCTTCCGGGGAAACTAGAGTTGGGCGCCGGGAAGAGAACTCAACCATGCTCTGAGGGAAGGTGAACGGATGGGAAGCAGAATCTCAACCTTTGACGATTGGGTGGATCTCTTTCGCGAGTGGCAGAAGGAAATCGGCGTCGATCTGCCGGAAATCACCCAGTACCAATTCGAGGCCAAGTACGGCCGATTGAAGTCGATGGAGGTGGAGTTCGGCGACTTCAGAGGTGAGCGCAAGTGGGAGAAGGTGCTGGAGATTCCCGACCAGCGCATCCGCGACGCCCTGCAGAACTTGATTGTCTATCAGGGGGACACCGAATTCGCCTCCGTGGAGCAGCAGCGCTTCCTGTTCGAGACCGCGCCCTCGCACTACGACCGCCAGGCGCTGGCCCGGGTGATGACCGAAGAGATGCGCCACGGCTGGCAGATGTGCCACCTGCTGATCAGTCACTTCGGGCACTCTGGCCGGCTGGAAGCCTTGAAGCAGCTGGAGCGCCGCGCCTTCGAGAACAAGCGCTTGCTGCGCGCTTTCAATGACCCCGTGCAGAACTGGCTCGACTTTTACACCTATACCGACTTCGTCGACCGCGACGGCAAGTTCCAACTCACCATGCTGAGCTACTCGGCCTTTGCCCCGCTGGCCAGTTCGATGATTCCCATGCTGCGGGAAGAGTCTTTTCACCTGGGCACCGGGCAAGACGGCCTGAAGCGCCTCCTCCGGGCGGGGAAGATTCCCCCGGCAATCATCCAGAAGTACGTCAACAAGTGGGTCCCGGCGGCCTACGACCTCTTCGGCGTTGACCATTCCTCCTCGGCCCATTGGTTTTATGTCTGGGGTTTGAAAGGACGCTACGACGAGCACGCCACCCCCCAGCCGGCCGACAAGGAGCAGTTGAACGAGCACAGCCGCGAGCTCTACCGCCTGGAGTGCGAGCAACTGCTGGCGGCGTTGAACAAGCTGATCCCTGACGACCAGCCCAAGCTCTACGCCCCGGACTTGAAGTTCAACCGCCGCATCGGCGACTACGCCGGCCAGCCTTACAGTGTCAGCGGCGAACGCCTCTCCTTGGAAGAGTTCGAAAAGCACCGCCAGGAAGTGCTGCCGAACGAAAAGGACCTGGCGGCGCTGGCGGCGATCTTCGACGAGAGCGGCTGGGTAGCCGAGAAGAAAGCCAGCACACGCGCACAATGACGGACGGCTCCCACATTCAGGTCGAACGCCAGGGTGCGGTGGCGCGCCTCTGGCTCGACCGCCCCCCGCTCAACGTGCTCGACATCCCCACGCTGGGCGAATTGAATGCGGTCCTGGACGCCCTGCCCGGGCCGCCTCGCCTGCGCTTCCTGGTTTTCGCCGGGCGCGGCGAGAAAGCCTTCTCGGCGGGGGTCGAGGTGCGGGACCACACCCCGGACCGGGTCGCGGAAATGTTGGGCCAGTTCCACCGCATCTTCCGCAAGCTGTGGAACTCCGACTGGGTCACTCTGGCGGCCGTCCACGGCCACTGCTTGGGCGGCGGCATGGAGCTGGCTACGGTCTGCGACTTTGTGATTGCCACCCATACGGCGCAGTTCGCCCAGCCGGAAATCAAGCTCGCCTGTTTCCCTCCGGTGGCGGCGGTGATGTTGCCGCCACTGGTGGGGCCCCGGCGGGCGCTCGACGTCATTCTCACCGGGCGCACCCTGACCGCGGACGAAGCCCACGCCTGGGGGCTGGTGACACAGGTGGTGGGCGAGGGCGAACTGGAAAGCGCCACCCAAAATTTTCTCCGGACGCTGGCAGCTCGCAGCCCGGCGGCCCTGCCCCTGGCGCGCCGGGCGGTATTGCGGGCGGCGGGCCTCGACTTCGAGCGTGCCCTCGATGAGATGGAAAAACTTTATCTCGACCGTTTGATGAAGACCGAGGATGCCGCCGAAGGGATCCGCGCCTTTATCGAGCGCCGCCGCCCGACCTGGGTCGGCCGGTAGGTCATAAGAACATGATGATTCTCATCGTCATTTGGTTGGTATTGTTCGCATTCTACTTGGTCTATGTTTACCACTTCTCATACAAGGAGGTGTTTGGTCGCCCACTAGGATTTGGAATGGCAGTTGCCATCATGGCCCTAATGAATCGGGCATTGATAGTGGTTGTGGCCTATTTGTCTTTCGCGAGGCGTGAGTTAGTTTTCTCCGGCGCTGTCATAGTCGCGGGCATAGTTGGTCCTCTGGCCGCAAAACGCCTCGCACTGCAGCGCGAAGTCAATCGAGTTAGCTGAGAAAATAGCTCACGAAAAGCGTGTTCCTGTGGACGAATCACACCGCTGGGCGGCTGAATTCATCGTTCGGAGAAGGCCATAGCCATGCACAAAGGGCTCATTCGGGTCATGGTCAACGGCCAACGCGATCAGGTTGTTGTCCGGGCACGGCTTCAGCCGTGCCCGGACGAGCAAGGGTGGTATGCACAAAGAACTTATCCGACTCAGAGTCAACGGGCAACCATTCGAGGTTGCCGTGCCCCCGAATAAGCTGCTGCTCGATGCGTTGCGTGAAGACTTGCGGCTGACGGGCGCCAAGCGCGGCTGCGACGACTCCAGTTGCGGCTGCTGCACAGTTTTGGTCGGCGGCGTGCCCATGCTCTCCTGCGTGATGCTGGCCGCCTCCTACCAAGAGGTTGAAATCACCACCATCGAAGGGGTCGCGCAGCGCGGCGAACTCGATCCGCTGCAGGAGGGCTTTTGCATCGAAGCCGGCGCCCAGTGCGGTTACTGCACGCCGGGAATCATCCTGGTAGCGAAGGCACTGCTCAAGCGCAATCCCCGCCCCACCCGGCAGGAAATCGCTGACGCTCTCTCCGGCAATCTCTGCCGTTGCACCGGCTATGAGCAGATCTATGCTTCCGTTGAGCACGCCATCAAGAAGCTGCAGGCAGCCCCCGTGGGGGCAGTTTCGAGGGTGTCATTCTGAGGAGCCGAAGGCGACGAAGAATCTCGCGGAGACAGGAGTCGCCTCAGAAGCAGATTCTTCGTCCCGATAGTATCGGGACTCAGAATGACAGGCAGCAAGTCGAGGCAAGCACTCTGTGAGGTTGTGCTGACGGCGGAACGGCGATGAGGCAAAGGAACTAACCATGGCGGAGTTTTCCATCGTCGGCAAGCGCCTGCCCATGGTGGACGCCCCGGACAAGGTGACCGGCGCGGCACTCTACGCCGATGACCTGGTGCTGCCGGGGATGTTAATCGGGAAAATCCTGCACAGCCCGCACCCCCACGCGCGCATCCGCCGGATTGACACCCGGCGCGCCGAGGCCCTCCCCGGGGTCAAAGCGGTGGTAACCGGCGGGGAGTTCCCCAACAAGTACGGCATCCTGCCCATCGGCCACGACGAAACCGTGTTTGCCGTGGACAAGGTGCGCTACATCGGCGACAACGTGGCCGGCGTGGCCGCTGTCTCCGCTGAGGTGGCAGAGCAAGCGTTGGACCTGATCGAGGTGGATTACGAATTGCTCCCTGCGTACTTCGATCCGTTCGAGGCGATGGAGGCGGAGTCCAACTGGATTCACGACGACAAGCCCCACAACATCGAAAAGGAATACCACCACCACTTCGGCAACCTGGAAGAGGGCCTAGCGCAGGCGGACCTGGTGCGCAGCGAGCGCTTCTACTGCAGCGAGGTCACCCACGCCGCCCTGGAACCGCACGCCACCCTGGCCCACTACCAGCTCACCGCGGCGCGCCAGCCGGAGGGGCGGCTGACGGTGTGGTCGTCCACCCAGGTGCCTTACTACGTGCACCGCACCCTATCGAACGTGCTCGGGCTGCCCATGAGCCAGATTCGCGTGATCAAGCCGCTGGTGGGCGGCGGCTTCGGAGGCAAGAGCGAAGTCATTCCCTTGGAAGTGGGTGCGGCGGTGCTCTCCCGCCAAGCCGCCCGGCCGGTGAAAGTTACCTACACGCGCGAAGAGGTCTTCTACGCCCACCGCGGCCGCCCCATTCAAATCCTGGACGTGACCATCGGAGCCACCCGCGACGGCAAGATCACCGCGGTGAAGGCGCGCATCATTCAGGACGGCGGCGCCTACTGCGGCTACGGGCCGGTGACGCTTCTCTATTCCGGCCAGTTGCTGGGGGCGATGTACGACATCCAGAACGTGCAATTCGACGGGTACCGGGTGCTCACCAACAAGCCCGCCTGCGGGGCGATGCGTGGGCACGGCACGGTCAACACCCGCTTTGCGTTCGAGTCGCTGCTGGACGTGGTGGCCGCGGAGCTGGGCCTCGACCCGGCCGAAATCCGTCTGCGGAATCAACTCCGACCGCCCTGCATCACGGTCAACCAGTTGCGGGTCACCAGCTATGGGTATCCCGAATGCATCCGCCAAGTGGTGGAGAAGTCCGGCTGGCGGGAGAAGAAAGGCAAGCTGGCCTATGGGAAGGGCATCGGCATCGCCGGCAGCCACTATGTTTCGGGTGCCTCCAATCCCATCATCCGCTCCCAGATGCCTCACACCACCGTGAACCTCAAGGTCGATCGGGAGGGCGCGGTCACGCTTTTTACCGGCGCCGCCGAAATCGGGCAAGGCTCGGATACCATTCAAGTGCAACTGGTGGCGGAAGAACTGGGCGTTGAGCTGGAACGGATCAAGCTGGTGGCCGCCGACACCGAGCGCACACCCGTTGACCTGGGCAGCTACTCCAGCCGCGTGACCTTCATGGCCGGCAACGCCTGCCTGGCAGCGGCGCGCAACCTGAAGAAGAAAATCTTCGACGTGGTCGCCCGGCAGTGGGCCGTGTCGCCGGAGGCACTGGAGGCTCGCGACGACCGCATCTGGCTCCGGAACGGCTCTCAGAAGTCAATGAGTTTCGAGGCGGCGGCGGGGGCGGCCCTCGAACAGTTCGGTGAGCTGGTGGCCAGCGGGAGCTACGCGCCGCCGGAGGATGCCCGGGGCGGCAAGTATAAAGGGGCGGGCGTGGGCCCTTCGCCCTCCTACAGCTACAGCGCTCAGGTGGCCGAAGTCAGTGTGGATTCGGAGACGGGCCAGGTGAGGGTGGAGCGCATCATCGTGGCGCACGACTGCGGACGCGCGATCAACCCTGCGAACGTGGAAGGCCAGGTGATCGGCTCGGTGTGGATGGGGCTGGGGCAGGCGCTGCAGGAAGAAATGATCTGGAACCGCGGCCGCCTGATGAACCCCTCGCTGCTGGAGTACAAGTCGGCCTCCACCCTGGAATCGCCGACGATTATTCCCATCCTGGTGGAAAGCGTGGACCCGGAAGGTCCGTGGGGCGCCAAGGAGGCGGGGGAAGGGTCGTTGGCGGCGGCGATTCCGGCGGTCGCCAATGCTATCTATGACGCTGTGGGTGTGCGCATCACCAGCACCCCGATTACCCCGGAGAAAATCCTGCGCGCGTTGCGGGAAAAGCAGAAGCGGGAAGCGCAGGGGAAGGGAGGGAGCCGATGAGCCTGCCTCTCTTCATGCTTTTGCGCCCGCGCAGGCTCGAAGAAGCGGTTGAGCAACTGGCGGCGCACGCCGACGAGGCCTTGGTGGTTGCCGGGGGGACCGACGTGGTGCCGAATTTGCGCGCGGGACTATTTTCGCCGCGGACGCTGGTGGATATCAAAGGCATCGCCAACCTGCGGGGGATCGCATTCGAGCCCGGGCGGGGTCTCCACATCGGCGCTCTGACCACGATCACCGCCCTGGCTGAATCGGCGGTTGTCCGGCAGCAGTATCCGGTGTTGGCGGAAGCGGCTGGCACCATTGCCAGCCCGGTGTTGCGCAATATGGGGACGTTGGGCGGCAATCTCTGCCTGGAAACCCGCTGCCTGTGGTACAACCAGTCCTACTTCTGGCGCAAAGCCTGCGGTTTCTGCCTGAAGAAGGATGGCACTGTTTGTCACGTGGCGCCCAGCGGCAAGTTCTGCTGGGCGGTGTGGTCGGGCGACACCGCCCCGGCCTTGCTGACCTTGGACGCGGAGGTGGAGATTGTGGGGCCGGGCGGCGCGCGCCGGCTTCCTTTGGCTGAGTTCTACACGAATGATGGGATGGACCGCATCCGCCTGGGCCGCGACGAAATTCTGAGCGGCGTTTTCGTGCCCGCGCGCACGGCCGGCTACCGGGGGAGCTATTCCAAGCTGCGCATCCGCGGTTCGATTGACTACCCGCTGGCGGGCGTGGCGGTGGTGATGAAGCTCGAAGACGGCATCTGCGGCGACGTCCGCCTGGGATTGACGGCAGTGAATCCGGCGCCCGTGCGAGTGCGTGAAGCCGAGGAGTTGCTGTGCGACCAGCGCTTCTCACCCGAACGGGTGGAGGCGGCGGCTGAGGCGGTGGTTCGCACTGGCAAGCCGCTCAAAACCAGTGTCTCCACGCCGGAATACCGGCGCGACATCCTGCGGGTGTTTGCCCGCCGCGCCCTCACCCGGCTCTGGACAGGTAACGGGGTCAACTGACCCGGGGCATTCCCGGACGATGCAGAGCGTCATCGACATCCACGTGCACATGCAGCCGCTGGAGCTGATGAAGCCGGCGTGTCGGGCGCTGGTGCGCGCCACCCAGCCCAATTTCGAGCAGATTGTGGAGTTGGTGAACGACCCGGGCAAATTCGTCGCCCACCTCGACCGGGAAGGCATCGAGCGGGCGGGGATCATCAACTATGTCAGTCCGGTGGTGATGGGTTTCACCGATGAGGTCAACGAGTGGGCGGCGGCCTACGCCCGCGACTTTCGCGACCGGCTGCTGCCCTTCGGCTCGCTCGACCCCACCACGGTGCGCGACCCCGCGGCGGCCATGGCGCGCCTCATCAACGAGCTGAACCTCCCGGCGCTCAAGTTGCACCCGCCGCATCAGCTCTTCTATCCCAACCCGGACCGGGAGGGTCTGCGGGCGCTCGAGGTCATCTACCGCACGGCCGAGCAGGCACGCTTGCCGGTGATGATCCATACCGGCACCTCGGTTTTCCCGGGGGCGCGCAACAAGTTCGCTGACCCCATCTACGTGGACGACGTGGCGGTGGATTTTCCCGACCTGCCGATTATCATTGCTCACGGGGGCCGGCCGCTATGGACGGAGACCGCCACCTTTTTGCTGCGGCGGCACTCGAACGTCCAGATGGATATCTCCAGCATTCCCCCGCAGAATCTGATCCGGTATTTTCCCCGCCTCGAACAACTCGCCGACAAGGTGCTGTGGGGTTCCGATTGGCCGGGGCCGAGCGTGCCGGGGATGCGGGCCAATCTGGAGCGCTTCTGCCAGTTGCCGCTTAGCGCCGAAGCCAAGCAGCGCATCCTCTACGAGAACGCCGCCCGGCTTTTCCGCCTCTGAGAGCACGCCGATGAAGGTGAAGAGCATCGCGGTGGTTGGCGCCGGCACCATGGGGCGGGGCATCGCCTACGCCGCGGTTGCCGGTGGCTTCCGCACGCTGCTGAGCGACGTGAACCAGGAAATCCTGGTGCGCGCCCAAAGCTATATTCGGGACACATTGCGGAGCGCCAAAGAGCGGGGCAAATGGAGCGGGGAGCCTGACGAAGCACTGGCCGGCTTGACCCTGTCGGTGAACCTGGAGGAAGCGGGCCAGGCCGACCTGGTGATTGAGGCCGTGCCCGAGGATATTCGCTTGAAGCTCGAAACCTTCGGCCGCTTGGACGCCGTTGCCCCGCCCGAGGCCCTCTTTGCCAGCAACACCTCCTCGCTGAGTATTTCCGAGATGAGCGCCGCCACCACCCGCGGGGCGCGCTTCCTGGGGATGCACTTTTTCAATCCGGTGCCCAAGATGAAGTTGATTGAGTTGGTCTCCACCCCGGAGACTTCGGAAGAGACATTGGCCACAGCCGAAGAGGTAGCTCGGCAGATGGGCAAAGAAACCGTGCGGGTGAAGGAGTCGCCCGGGTTTGTCACCAGCCGCATCAACGCCCTCATCGGGAATGAAGCTTTCCGCATGCTGGAAGAAGGCATCGCCACCGCGGAAGACATTGACAAGGCGGTTAAGCTGGGCCTGAACCATCCCCTGGGCCCTTTTGAAATGGTTGACCTGGTGGGGCTGGACGTGCGCCTGGCGGTGCTCGACTACCTGCATCGCCGGCTGGGCGAGCGCTTCCAGCCCGGCCGCATCCTGGTGGAGCACGTAAAGGCGGGGCGGTTGGGGCGCAAAGTCGGCCGGGGTGTCTACGATTATGAGACGACGTGAAACCGGCGGGAGTGGCAGAATGGGCAGCTATAAAACGATTCTTCTGACCGTTAGCGAGGGGATCGCCGTGCTCACCGTCAACCGGCCGGGGGTGCGCAACGCCTTGAGCGCGGAGACGGTGAAGGAAATCCACGCGGCGCTGCGGGCGCTGGGGGGACGAGACGACGTCGGGGTGCTGATATTGACCGGTGCGGGCGACAAAGCGTTCGTCTCCGGCGCGGACATCCGCGAGATTCGCGAGCGCGGCAAGCGAGAGGCGCTGGAAGCCATCAACCAGGAACTCTTCACCGCGGTGGAGAATTTCCCCCAGCCGGTAATCGCCGCGGTGAACGGCTATGCGCTCGGGGGCGGGTGCGAGCTGGCGCTGGCGTGCGACATCCGCATCGCGGCCGAGCAGGCGCGCTTCGGCTTTCCCGAGACCGGGTTGGGCATCATGCCGGCGGCGGGCGGGACGCAGCGCCTGCCACGGCAGATCGGCTGGGGCAGGGCCAAGGAGTTGATCCTGACCGGCGAGATCATTGACGCGCACACCGCCGAGCGCCTCGGCCTGGTGAACAAGGTAGTGCCCCGCGAGGAGCTGCTGGAGACAGCCCGCGCCTATGGGAAAAAAATATTGTCCCGAGGGCCGCTGGCCATCCGCCTGGCAAAGCGGGCGCTGAACGTGGCGGCTCGCACCGGGCTCGACGTCGGTCTGGAGGTGGAGCGCCTGGCGCAGACGGTGTTGTTTGAATCGAAGGACAAGCAGGAAGGCACGACTGCCTTCCTGGAAAAGCGCAAACCGAAGTTTCGGGGAGAGTAGGCTTGAGCGGCGTGGAAGAGAAGATTGTGCTGGCGCAGGGCGACCTGAGTGAAGCGGGCGTAGATGCCATTGTCAACGCCGCCAATAACGACCTGCAACTTGGTGGCGGCGTCGCGGGCGCCATTCGCCGCAAGGGCGGCCCGGCGATTCAGCAGGAGTGCGACCGCATCGGACGGATTGCCATCGGCGAAGCAGCGGTGACCACGGGCGGGAAGCTGAAGGCTCGCTACGTCATCCATGCCGCCAGCATGCAACTGGGCGGGCGCACGACCGCCCAGTCCTTGCGCGCCTCCACGCGCAACGCGCTGGCCCGCGCCGTGGAGAAAGGCGTCAAGACCGTCGCTTTTCCAGCGGTGGGCACCGGCGTTGCCGGTTTCCCCCTGCGCGAGTGCGCCGAGATTATGCTTGCCGAAGTGGTGCAGCATTTGAAGGGAAAAACGTCCATCGAGAAGGTTCACTTCGTCCTTTTCGACAACCGCGCGCTCGATACCTTCCAGCAGGTGTGGGCCGCAATGCGTCAGAAAGGAGTGTAGGAAGCGCCATGCGGCTGCTTTTTGTGTGCAGCGGCAATTCCGCCCGCAGCCAGATGGCCGAGGGGTGGGCCCGGCAACTTGCCCCCGCGGGTGTCGAGGCCCATAGCGCGGGCACTCGTCCGGTGGGAGTCAACCCGCTGGCGGTGGAGGTGATGAAGGAGCGTGGGGTGGACATCAGCCGGCAGCACTCGAAGGCGCTCGCCGAACTGGCGGGCGAAGCCGACTACGTGATTACGCTTTGCGCAGAAGCGGATGCCGAGTGTCCCGGGCTGCCGGAGCGGGTCGAGCGGCTGGCCTGGCACCTGCCGGACCCGGCGAAAGTAGAGGGAAGCGAGGAAGAAAAGCGGCAAGCGTTTCGTGCCGTGCGCGACCACATCGAGGCGTGCCTGCGCGAGTTCTTCGCCAGCCCTGCCTGGCGG